>NZ_JAIQWX010000003.1 GCF_020164475.1 Pseudomonas sp. REP124
TGCTGCGCAGTCCAACGGGGGCAAGCCCCCTCGCCACAGGTTTCGCTCGGCCTACCTGATTCGCTGTCATCAGGTTTATTCCGGGCAAATCCAAAAGTAGAAAACAGGAGCAGTACAACAAGGGGTTGAAGGCCGAGCTGTCCGCCGTCGCGGATGGATGCGTATCAAAACCTGAAGGGGCACACCCGATGAGCACAGTAAACCAGCCCGGCACCGAGGCGCATGACGATGACGTCAAAGTGCTGCACAGCATGGGCTATGCCCAGCAGCTGTCGCGACGAATGGGGGTTTTCTCCAACTTCGCGATTTCCTTTTCGATCATCTGCATCCTCTCCGGAGGGATCAACTCACTGGCCCAGGGCACCTCGGGCGCAGGCGGTGCCTCGATCGGCATCGGCTGGCCGTTAGGCTGCCTGATCTCGGGCGTGTTCGCCCTGGCCATGGCGCAGATTTCCTCGGCCTACCCCACCGCTGGTGGCCTGTATCACTGGGGCTCGATCCTCGGAAACCGCTTCACCGGCTGGCTCACCGCCTGGTTCAACCTGCTGGGGCTGGTGACGGTGCTGGGAGCGATCAATGTCGGCACCTACTACTTCTTCTTCGGCGCCTTCGGACCGACGCTGGGGATGGAAGACACCGTAACCACCCGGGTGATTTTCCTGGCGATCCTCACAGGCCTGCAGGCCCTGTGTAACCATCTGGGCATCGGCCTGACCGCCAAGCTCACCGACTTCTCCGGTTACTTGATCTTCGCCACCGCGCTGGCGCTGACCGTCGTCTGCCTGATCTCGGCGCCCAGTTTCGAGTTCGCGCGGCTGGTGACCTTCGGCAACTACTCCGGCGCGGCCGGGGGCGGCGTGTGGCCAGAGGCGTCCAACGCCTGGATCTTCATGCTCGGCCTGCTGTTGCCGATCTACACCATCACCGGCTACGACGCCTCTGCCCACACCTCCGAGGAAACCCGCAACGCGGCGGTCTCCGTGCCCAAGGGCATGGTCATGTCGGTGCTCTGGTCGCTGCTGTTCGGTTGGCTGATGCTCAGCGCCTTCGTGCTGATGCTGCCGAACATGGACGACGCCGCCAAGCAAGGCTGGAACGTGTTCTTCTGGGCCATGAATGCCCAGGTCAACCCGCTGCTCAAGGACGCACTGTACGTGGCAATTTTCATCTGCCAGGTCCTGTGCGGACTGGCCACCGTGACCTCGGTGTCGCGGATGATCTTCGCCTTCTCCCGGGACGGCGGCCTGCCCTGCTCCAAGGCACTGTCCTCGGTGTCGCCGACCTTCCGCAGCCCGGTCGCCGCGATCTGGACCGGCGCGACCCTGGCGGTACTGTTCGATTGGGGTTCTTCGGTGATCTCGGTCGGTGAAACCCCGGTCTACACCATCGTGGTGTCCTGCACCGTGATCTTCCTGTTCTTCTCTTTCATCATCCCGATCGTGCTCGGCCTGTTCACCTACGGCACCGCGAAATGGCCGGTCATGGGGCCATGGAACATGGGGCGATTCTGGTACACGGTGTTCGCCCTGCTCTCGGTCCTGTCGATGGTGATCATCTTCGTCATCGGCATCCAGCCACCCAACGACTGGGCGCTGTACATCACCATCGGCTTCCTGGTGCTGACGG
Organism: Pseudomonas sp. REP124; assembly: GCF_020164475.1. Taxonomy (GTDB): domain Bacteria; phylum Pseudomonadota; class Gammaproteobacteria; order Pseudomonadales; family Pseudomonadaceae; genus Aquipseudomonas. Next base: position 1,627 of record NZ_JAIQWX010000003.1, read on the forward strand.
CCATCGTCTGGTTCGGCTTCGAAGCACGGCGCTTCCAGGGGCCGCCGGTGGGGGATGTGATTCTCAAGCGCCAGGCCGAAATCGCCGCGGCCGAGGCAGCATTGAACAAACAGACATAATCGCCACCCCCCTGTAGGAGCGAGCTCGCTCGCGATGGTCGTCAACGATGACGCGGGAAACCTGATACCCCGCGTTATCGTTGGCCTCCATCGCGAGCAAGCTCGCTCCTACACAAAAACCAGTGCAGCCAACAGCAATCTTTTCTCGCCACAGCGCTCTTACCATCCAGGTTCTTCATCCAAAAACAAGAGAAGAACCATGGCCGCCACCCTCTCGCAACAAGGCGACAGCACCGATTATTCGGTGGTCGCCGTTCCCGCAACACACCGCATGCCCAAAGGTTCGTTGACAATGGCCTGGTGGGGTATTTGCAGTGCGATGTTCTGGCTGGTGGTGTCCGCCACCCTGGCCATGACCTTTGGCACTGCCAATGCGATCATCGGACTGCTGTTGTCGGTGGTCACCTATGCGCTCATCAACGGGGTCATTTCCCGTTATGCGATCCGGACCGGGTTGTCGGTCGCGCTGTTTTCCCGGGTGCTGTTCGGGCACAAGGGGGCGGTGCTGGCGACCCTGATTTTCTTTGCAACCGCCACCTACTACAGTGTGTTCGAAGGCTCGGTGATTGCCATTGCGATCCAGAACTACATGCCCAACCTGTCGCTCAACCAGGCTTATCTGCTGGTGGCGCTGTACAGCGTTCCGCTGATCCTGGGGCGTGTGCAGAACTGGATGGACAAGCTCAACGGCGTGCTGCTGCCGTTCTATCTGATCGGTCTGGTGGCGCTGGTGGTAATGACCGTCGAGCAATACGGCTACAGCAACGCCTGGCTGCAAATGGGCCCGGCCGGAGGACCCGTGAAGAACGGCTGGTGGGATTGCTTCAGCTACTTCATGGGCGTGTGGATCCTGATGATGTACACCTGGGACTACGCGCGCTTTGGTCGTGAGGAGGACACCCGCTATCACGCGCGCTTCAACTTCGGTCTGCCGTTCTACACCTTCACTTTCCTGATCAATGGCCTGGTGGGGATCTTCCTGGCGGGGACCATTCCTACACCGGGCGGCTTGAGCGAGGTGTCGGTGGTGATGGCGATCATCGAGCTGATGGGGTTCTGGGGTCTGATGTTCGTCTGGGTCAGCCAGACGCGGATCAACTCGGCGAATTTCTATCTGGCGGCGACCAACATGCAGGCGTTTTTCGGCGGCGTCGGGCTGGCCCGGGTGCCTTATTGGGTCTGGGCGGTGGCCGTCGGCGCGCTCGTGTACACGCTGATGCGCTTGAACGTTTTCGAGTACATCCTGCAGGCCCTGGCGTACCAGAGCATCTTCGTGGTGGCCTGGGTGGCGATCGCCCTGGCGCATATCTTTTCACCGCGCTATGGGCAGCTGTTCCAGGATCGCATCGAGTATCAGGTGGATCGAGTCAGTGCCTTCAACCCCTGCGGGCTGGGTGCGTGGTTCCTCGCTGCGGGGCTGGGCATTGCCTTGCTCAACAGCGGTCATGCGGACCTGGCCACCTGGTCGGCGCCCCTCACCTTCATCTGCGCGTTCGGGGCTTACTGGCTGCTGCTCAACAATGCCCGGCGCAGTTGGTTCGTGCGCGCCAATTACACCTGATTCCTCTGCCTGTGAATGCAAACACCTGTGGCGAGGGGGTTTACTCCCCGTTCGGCGGCGCAGCCGTCGTAAAACCTGCATGCACGGTTTGTCTGAGGGGATGCATGGGGCCGCTTCGCAGCCCAACGGGGGCAAGCCCCCTCGCCACAGAAGGCCATTTTCACCGTTGGCAACCAGTGCACCAGGGATCAAAAACCAGTGCACCCCACGCCAAGCCAGCCACCGCCCACGGCGCGTAGCTTTGTGTCGTAGGTCAGACACTCGTCCTGACCTCCACCTGGATAACAACAAGATTTCTGGTGACCCATGAGTACAGTCGATCCGATCACCCTGGCCGTCGTGCGGGGCGCGCTTGAAACCGCTCAGCGCGAAATGACCATCACCCTCGAGAAAACCGGCCGCTCGAGCGTTTTCAACCTGGCTCACGACTATTCCAACGCCCTCTTCGACCACCTTCCGGAAATGATCCTGCAAGGCCAGGACATTCCGATCCACCTGGGCTCGCTGATTCCGGCGATGAAATGTGTCGCCGGTTTCTTCGGCGATGACATCCAGGAAGGCGATGTGATCTACCACAACGACCCGGCCTACAAAGGCAGTCATATCCTCGATTGCTGCATGTACAAACCGGTGTTCTACAAGGGCGAGCTGGTGTTCTGGACGGTGTGCAAAGGCCACCTGACCGACATCGGCGGCCCGGTGCCCGCCGGCTACAACCCCGACGCCAAGGAGATCTACGCCGAAGGCCTGCGTATCCCGCCGGTCAAGCTCTGGTCCCAGGGCAAGCGTCGCGAAGACGTGATCAACCTGCTGCTGACCAACATGCGCGCCCGCGCCTATCAGGAAGGCGACCTCAACGCCCAGTACGGCGCCTGCAACGTCGGCGAGCGCCACCTGCTGGAGCTGCTAGACCGCTACGGCGTGGAACAGGTGCGCTCCTGCATCGCCGAACTCAAGGACATGGCCGACCGGCACATGCGCGCCCTGCTGCGCGATGTGCCTGACGGTTTCTACACTGGCACCGCCGTGCTGGAAGATTCCGGCCACGGATTGGGACAACTGTCGATCACCGCGCAAGTGGAAATTCGCGGCGACGAGGCCCACGTGCTGATCGAAAGCCCGCCGCAAGTGCCCTACTTCATCAACTCCTACGCCGGCAACTCGGTGTCCGGGGTCTACCTGGGGCTGATGATGTTTGCCCAGGTGCCGCCGCCCTACAACGAAGGCCTGTACCGCTGCGTCTCGGTCGACCTCGGCCCGCCCGGCACCCTGTGCAACGCCCGGGAACCGGCGCCCCACGTCAACAGCACCACCACGCCGATGGAAACCCTGGCCGATGCCGTGCGCCAGGCTCTGGAACAGGCCGCGCCCGATCGCGTCACCGCCTCCTGGGGCCACGCCAGCGGGATCAACATCGCCGGCCACGACCCGCGCAACAACAATGACGAGTACGTGACCATGGTGCTGGCCTCGATCATCTCCGGCGCCGGGGCCAACAAGGCCATGGACGGCTGGCCGGCGTGCGGTCCGCTGTGCTGCTTCGGCGCGCTGATGTCCGGCGATATCGAGTTGCTGGAGTACTCCTACCCGATCCTGATCCACCGCTACAGCCTGATGACCGACAGCGGTGGCGCGGGCGAGTTTCGCGGTGGCTCGGGCACCCGCATCGAAATCGAACCGCTCGATCACGGCATGACCGTGGTCGGTTTCGGCGAAGGCCGACAACTGCCGACTTCAGGGGCCGCCGGCGCCACCAACGTGCTGCTCGAACCCAAGCTCGGCCGGTTGATTCACCGCAAGGCCGACGGCGAGGAACAGCACTTCATCCATAACGCGCAAATCACCGCGCAACCGGGGGAACGGGTGATCAACGTCAACCCCGGCGGTGGTGGCTACGGCAATCCGCTGCGCCGCCCCATCGCCAGTGTGCTGAACGATGTGCGCGACGGCCTGGTGTCGGTGGAAGGCGCGCGCCTGGAGTACGGCGTGGTGATCGACGGCAACGGCCAGGTCGATGACGCCGCTACCCGTGCCCGCCGCGACCTGCACTGACCGGCCCCTTTGAGCTATCTGGAATCTCTGATCATGAGCAAGCAACAATATCGTCTGGGCATCGACGCCGGCGGCACCTTCACCGATTTCATCCTCGCGGACCGCAGCGGCAACGTGCAGCTGTTCAAGGCCCCTTCCACGCCACAGGACGGCACCATCGCGATCCGCAACGGCCTGGCGCAGATCGCCGACGCCATCGGCCGCACGCCGGCCGAGATCATCGGTGACTGCGACCTTTGCATCAACGGCACCACCGTGGCCCTCAACGCGCTGATCGAAAAAACCGGGGTCAAGGTCGGCCTGCTGTGCACCGACGGCCACGAAGACAGCCTGGAAATCCGCCTGGGCCACAAGGAAGACGGCCACCGCTACGACGCCACTTTCCCGCCGGCCTACATGCTGGTGCCGCGTCACCTGCGTCGTCCGATCAAGGGCCGGATGCTCAGCAACGGCAGCGAACACGCGCCGCTCGACGAACAAGCCATCGTCGAAGCCATCGAATACTTCCGCCAGCAGGAGGTGAAGGCAGTCGCGATTTCCTTTGTCTGGTCGGTGCGCAACCCGGCCCACGAACTAAGGGCCGCCGAGATGGTGCGCGCGGCGCTGCCGGGGGTATTCGTGTGCACCGGCAACGAAGTGTTCCCGCAGATCCGCGAATACACCCGGACCTCGACCACCGTGGTCAACGCCTACCTGAGCCCGGTGATGGGCCGCTACATCGAACGCATCGACGCTCTGTTCGAAGAGCTCGGCGCCCAGCAGCCGACCCGCTACTTCCAGTCCAATGGCGGTCTGGCGCCGGGCGTGGTGATGCGCGAGCGTGCGGTCAACGCGATCAACTCCGGCCCCGCCTCCGCGCCCCAGGCCGGGTTGTGCGTGGCCCAGCCGTTCGGCATCGACAATGTGATCACCGTGGACATGGGCGGCACCTCGTTCGACATCACCCTCAGCAAGTCCGGGCGCACCAACTTCAGCAAGGACACCGACTTTCTGCGCTATCGCATCGGCGTTCCGATGATCCAGGTGGAAACCCTCGGCGCCGGTGGCGGCTCGATCGCCTATCTGGATGACTTCGGCATGCTCCAGGTCGGCCCGCGGAGTGCCGGCGCCAACCCGGGCCCGGTGTGCTACGGCAAGGGTGGCACCGAACCGACCGTGACCGACGCCAACCTCGCCCTCGGTTACCTGGCCGACGGCGCCCTGCTCGGCGGCAGCATTCTCCTGAACCGCAAGGCAGCCATAGAGGCGATCCGCAGCAAGATTGCCGAACCCTTGGGCATCAGCGTGGAACGGGCGGCCATCGGCATCATCACCCTGGTCAACCTGAACATGGTCAGCGGCATTCGCCGGGTCTCGGTGGAGCGTGGCTACGACCCGCGGGACTTTGCCCTGATCGGCGCGGGCGGCGCGGCGGGCATGCACGTGATGCGCCTGGCCGAGGAAATCGGCAGTAAGGTGGTACTGATCCCGAAAGTCGCCTCAGGCCTGTGCGCCTATGGGCAGATCCTCTCGGACATCCGCTACGACCAGTTGACCACCCTGCCGATGCGCCTGGACGACGATCTGGTCGACCTGCCGCTGCTCAACCGCACTCTGCGGGAGTTGCGCGAGCGCGGCATGAACAACCTGCGCGACGACGGTTTCGGCGCCGGTAACAACGTCGAATGCCGCTACAACCTGGAGATCCGCTACCTCGGCCAGGTCCACGAATGCAGCGTCGAACTGAGCTGCGATCAACTGGATCAAGCCGGTCTGGCCGCGTTGCGCGATGCCTTCCACACCCGGCACAAGGCGCTGTTTTCCTACAGCGAGCCGCAAAGCCCGGCGGAACTGGTCAACCTCGAATGCTCGGTGATCGCCCGCCTGCAACGTCCGCCGATGCCGGAACTTACACAGCCCGAAGAAGACCTGCCGGCCGAAGCCAGCGCCCATCGCTCGATGCTGTTCAGCGACCAGTCGCCGTGGCAGGACACGCCGGTGTACAACGGCGAGCACCTGCAAGCGGGGCAAAGCGTCAAGGGCCCGTGCGTGATCGAGGAATCGACCACCAACATCGTCGTGCCGCCGGGCTGGCAGGCCACCCTGGCGCCGTCCGCCACCTACCGGCTGACGCCTGACGATTGACCGTCCGCCAGCAATGGCAAATGATGGCAAACCAGCGGTGCCGCAGGCTTTGGCCTCGGCACCGTCCTCATAATAAAAATCATACGAGGACAGCCATGGCCTACAAACTCTCCACCCGCGCCTGGTCCGACAGTCAATGCCAGCCGCTCTGGGCCCAGGCCATCGCCAGTGCTTATTTTCCCCTGTCCCTGGAGTTCGCCCCCAGCAGCCGCTTCAGCGGCAGCCTGCAGATCTGGGAAACCGGCAGCACGCCGCTGACCCTGTCCCGTCTGCGCTCCAGTCAGCTGGGCTATTCGCGCAGCAAGGCCCAGGTCAGTGAAGACCGTGAAGCCTGTTATCTGGTAACCGTGCCCCGTCGCGGCGAAGTGCATTTCGAGCAGGACGGCCGCGCCCTGCATTGCCAACCGGGCGGGTTTATCTTCGAACGGGGCGATGCGCCCTACCGCTTTCATTACGCCTGCGACAACGATCTGTGGGTGTTCAAGCTTCCCGAACAAGCGTTGCACGGACAGTTGCGCGGCGCCGAACGCTACACCCGTTTCTGTTTCGATGCCCGGCGTGCGCTGGGAAGGATCTTTGTCGATCAACTGGCGATGTGCGCGGCGCGCTTCGATGAATGCAGCGACACTGCCCGGCACATGTTGCTCGACCAGGCGTTGTCGACTCTGTTGATGGCCTTGCGCGAGGACGAGCGCGTGCTCAGCAGTGAAAGCTCGAACCTGGCAGCGATGCATTTGCAGCGCATCGAGCAGTACGTCGACAAGCAGCTGGGCAACCCCGACCTGTCACCGCAAATGGTCGCCGACGCGTGCGGCCTGTCGGTGCGCTATCTGCACAAACTCTTCAGCAGCACCCCCTACAGCCTCGGCGAATGGATCCGCCTGCGCCGCCTCGAAGCGGTCCACCGCGGCCTGCACAACCCCGCCTGCCACCTGTCCATCGGTGAACTGGCCATGCGCTGGGGCTTCAGCGACCAGGCCCAATTCACCCGCAGCTTCCGCCAGCATTTCGGCTGCACCGCACGCGAAGTGCGCAACGCCGCAGCCGTACCCTCCTGACCCAAAAAACTGTAGGAGCGAGCTTGCTCGCGATGGTCGTCAACTATGACGCGGGATGCCTGATGCCCCGCGTTACCGTTGGCCTCCATCGCGAGCGTGCTCGCTCCTACAATGGTTTCTGCACCATTTGTGGCAGGCCTTGGCATTCCGCTGGCAACGCTCGTATTCGCCCGATAACTGCGGGCGAAATACGACGGTCATTCGGACCCGCACGCAATACTCACTTCCAGCACGCTCATGTCCGTTTGTCTCAGCAGTTGCTGGGATTTTTCTAGGCGCATGAGCAGATAAATATTGGCTAATTGCTGTGAAAGACGCGCACCTTTTGGTGTGCCCGGCTTCGCAAAAGTACTCATACCGTTTTCAAAAACACCCGTACGCAGCCATGGAACTATCAACGCTAATACCTATCAATCCGCGATTCGGTGCTGCAGAAAGCACATCATCCACTCGTGATCGATGGTGTCAAAGAGCGCACGTAAAGTAGAGCAGGCTGCTCACATTGGAGTCGGTGGGATGTGTGCAACGCTTGATCATCAGCGAAAACGCTGGCAAAGACGGGTTAAGAAATTTCACTCTCGAAAAAGAACGCACTTTCCCCAAAAGCCGGTTTGAGTTGATCGAACCACGTAGCATCGGGATCAAATCGTGCGAAGAATGGCCTCTGCACCCAATCTGGGTTCCGTGCTTGGATAAAACGTAAAACAAACACCTTTTCCCCTCGAATTTCAGCTACACCGCAAACCTCCACTTTCCCCGGATCTGCGCTCATCGAAGGTCCTCTGGCAGTTCTGGCAATACCTGAAACTTGTTTGACCGCGTCCCGGTAAATTTCCCACGCACATACAAGAGGGACTTCAAAATATCGGCGGGCCCCGGTATCACGCTCGACAAACATATAGTAAGGGATAATGCCTAGTTGAATTTGCGTCTGCCAGAGCCTCACCCAAACGTCAGCGGAGTCATTTATATGAGCCAACAACGGGCCCTGACTACGTATTTGAGCGCCTGTTTGTCGAACACGAAGAATAGCCTCTCGAGCAATGGCAGGCTCAAGCTCCGCCCAATGATTATAATGAGCCATTAATGCTAAGTGTTTACCGCTATTGATAATTTTCCTAAATAGATCAAGAAGCTCACCCGCGTCACTGTCACTTACAAACCGCTGAGGCCAGAAAGAAAGCGCCTTCGTCCCAATCCTGATGGTGTGGATATGCTCGAACTCTGGAGTCAAAAGTGCTTCTAAGTAAGCACGTAAATTACTTGTCTTCATAACTAGCGGATCTCCGCCAGTAATTAAAACATCAGTCACTTTAGGGTTAGCCCGAAGGTAATCCAATAACTGGCCGTTTTCCTTAGCGGCAATCTTGAGCGATTGGTCACCCGTGAACTGAGCCCAACGGAAACAAAAAGTACAGTAGCTATGGCAAATCTGACCAGCGCTTGGAAAAAACAGTACAGTTTCACGATATTTGTGCTGGACACCCGTTACTGTCACGCCAGAAAGCGAAGGAATATTACGCTCCAGCTGTCCTGCAGGATGGGGATTGAGTCTAGCTCTAACCTTTTTTATCGCGGCCTCACAGGAGGAGCGGTCAGAATTTTTTACAAGTAAAGATGCTATTAGATCAAAAGATTCATTGTCCAGCATATCCTTCTGGGGGAAGGTTAGCTGGTATATAGGGTCATTTGGAATATTACTCCAGTCGATCAATTCTTTGACAACATATTCATTGACTCGAAAGGGCAGAACGCTCGCCACCACCTTCATCGTCAAAATCGTCCGACTGTCTAATTTAGCAAGCTGAGGAATCTGGTCAATTTGATTCAATGTATAAACCTTGAAACGTTCAACCTCGAATTTTGCCGTGGGGCGTTCAACGCTTACCACTTTAATTTCAATAATATGCATAAATTGACCAATAAAATTTTTGTGCAGAATAAAGGTTGCCGTAAGATATGGAGTTATCTTTATCTAAACTAGACATCCCGGACCATCTGTAATACTTGATGAAACCATGAAGCCTTCAAGCGTCAACAGTTGCCAAAGTAATAACACCTGTTGAAATCAGCGATGATGAACAAGATCAACAATTCTCCCGCATGCTTCTTTGATTTCAGTTTCATTAACGGAAGCTATAGAGATGCGGATATGGTCCTTCATACCGTAAGAAGAACCTGGCGTGGTCGAAACGGATTTTATATTGAGTAGATCGTCTACAAATTGGGCATCCGAATTCCAAGTAGCACCCATTACTCGGGAAATGTCAGGAAATAGAAAAAATCCACCTTGCGGCCGTACAATATCAAATGTAGTGCTCAATAACTGATGACAGTAATAGGCTCGGCTTTGCAACTCATCAACGCGCTCTTTAAGAATGCTGTTAGGCAACGTTATAGCTGCCAAGGCACCATGCTGCGCAAATGTACACGCATTGTCCGTCATGACGCCCTGAAGTTTTGAGCATCGGTCGATGATTTTTCTATCCGCGAACATATAGCCTATTCTAAAACCAGACATAGAGAACAGTTTTGAGAACGTGCGTGTAACCACCAGCAGGCTAGAGTCGGCCATAAGATCCAGAGGACTAACATATTCACCGTTACCGAAAATTATGCCTTCGTAGGCTTCGTCGGAAATTATTAGAAAGCCGAACTCTTGAGATAACGCCACCAATTCCAGAATATCTTGTCGCCTGAGAGTCAACCCAGTGGGGTTGTGAGGCGAGTTAATTATCAGCGCCTTGGTTTTCAGAGTCACCAACTTGCGAATTCCAACTATGTCGAGCCCCTTACTTCCCATTTCGTAATCGACAGCAATACCCCCGTTTAGCTCTATATAAGATCTATAGGCGGGCCAGCAGGGATTCGGAATCAGAATCTCGTCCGCATTTGACAATATACACTTCATCAACATGAACAAAGCCTGGCTTGAACCATTAGAAACTAAAACTTCAGCCGGGTCACAAATCCTACCATATCGTTGAAAGCATCTCTCGATCAACGCGCTTTTTAGAACTTCGATTCCAGTAAGATTACAATAGCCAGTGCGCCCATTCATTAAGGCCTCAATCGTCGCGCGAGAAACCTCCTGCGGAACCTCGAGATTAAACTCGCCGTCGTGCATCTGAATTAAGTTACGTATTTTAGGACCTTCACTCAAGAACTTCGATAACTGCTGGCTTGGGTTTGACATGTTCTCCACCAACTATAATTATTTTAAGTGTCGCAGCATCTGCTGTGAGTAGACTTCAGTGAAAAAAGCTTTTGCCGACAGGCTCAGATCTCCGGGCCAGAAATCAAACATCAGATTTACACGAGTACTTTCACTATGATTCCAAGACTCATGCTGAAATGTTGTGTCAATGATTGCGATTTCACCCGCCCTCCAGCTAATAACTTCTTCCCCAATTCTCAGTCCAGATAACCCATCATCACCACAAAGGATAGGAAAATGTAACGTCAGCATAGGATATACATAATCCAGATGTGGCTCGATGTGACCGCCCGGTTCTAGACTTGAAAGCACAACCTCTCTAATAGTAGCGCCTGGCACCACATCCTCGACAAAACGAATCGTATTTGGAACAAGTTCAGCGTATACAGCAACTTTTTTACCTCCTTTATAAAGCGGAACTGACTTCCACAAAGGATCACCATGAAAGGGATATTCCTCCTGGATATTTTTGTATTTTTCATAGAGTTGGATTAGTTCCAGTTTCATCTCGACAAGAAGCGTATCAATGCCTGAGAGGAAACTGAAATCGTCCTTAGACCAAATAGGTTTTCTGGGCCCGAACGTCGACTTAAATCCGTTGATATTTATATTCGTAGCATAAGGTACAGGCAAGGTAGGCTTAAACAAACCGCTGGACAGGCGACTAAAACGTGATAATTCTCTTCCATGAAATTCAGAATCAATTAGATCAAGGATGCACTTGCGTGTTTTATCATCAATATCGCCAAGACCATCAAACGCCTCGCACCATAATGTGAGCACCGGCATCCGCCACTTTAAAGCAGATCTGCAGCAAATAACAACCATCGTATACATCCAGATTATGAGAAAAATTAGTAGCAACTGACTTGATACTAAAAGTCCAAATCCTAGCAATTCATTTCCATTATAGAGTCCCGCCGTAAACGTAAAAATGGAGAGCAGAACGAGCCAACAGTAGTAGCTACTAAAACGTTGCACCATAGAATAAGGCACGACGATATTGAGCATATCAAATTGAGAGCGAGCAATCGGCCAAGCGCTGATGGAATATAGAAGAAAAAATAACAAGCCACAGTAAGACACCGAATACATAGACAAGAATTCCTTCGGCATCGCTAGAATTAGCAATAGAAAAACCAATACCAAGCAAGCTATCACAAATATGCTTTGCCTTAGTATGTAAGTTATACCTCCAATGCCGTATAGATTTCTCATGCCGCGACCTGCGCCGGAGCCTTGTATCGGATCCATCTAAATAGAAGTAGAGAGAACAGCGCTATTAGTCCAAGCCCTACGCCACACCACACACCTGCTGCTCCTAGGTCAGTATAAAATGCCAAGAAGAGAGCGAGCGGTAGTCCCACTAGCCAAAAACAAATAATTGAAAGAAACATCGGGAGGATCGTCTGTTTCAAACCCCTGAATATACCGAGCAGTACCATTTGAGTTCCATCAAAGAAATGGAAGACTCCTATAATGCAGACAAAAAGACTGGAAAGCTTGATAAGCTCGTCATCTCCACCGTCACCGGGAGCAATAAATAGCTGAGCAATCTCGTGGGAAAAAATAACCAGGATAGAAGATATTACTGCGAGCACTATCCAACCAAGCCATAAAGCGCTCCATCCGGCGTCACGCGTCCGCAACGAATAGACGCCCAAAGGAGAGCAGAGGCTTATTCTTGTAGTAGAAGCTTGAGAAATGCCATTAGGTATTGTAAATACGACTTGAAGAACTTGCATTGCGATACCATGTGCAGCCAGCGCAACGACTCCAAACTTACCTACTATAATTGTGAGAATGAAGAAAAATAGCGTGTCATTTGCCTGAGTTAAAGAGACCGGAATACCGTTTCTTAAAATAGGCAACATCAACCACCCCCTGACCAATGTCAACTTTATACAGTGCTGTCGCTCACTGAACTGCGAATTTCTAAAGCCTAATATAATCAGGAATATACAAAGCAAAATGTTTGTTAGTGTCGTAGCAATACCTGCACCGAACAAACCCAAGGGCGGCACCCATAAAAAACCAAATATCAGAGTCAGGTTAGCAATGAAGTTAAAGATTGCAGCTATAATAATTGCGATTACCGTATATCGCGCCGACCCCATTATCGATAAAACATTTCTGAGGTGTACGAATAAAATCGCAGGGCCGATGCTCCACATCAGACTATTCATGTATCTCTGAGCTTCGAGAGACAAAAGCGGATGTTGGCCAAAAAAAACTAATATTTCTTTCGCAAAATAGAGTATTGCTAAGCATATCAAAAATGCGGTTACTATAATCTGAATGCAACTGGTCGATACAGATGCAAATTGGTCTTCTTTCGCCTTAGATCCCAATGCATCAGAAATAAACGGGATTGTGGAAATAAGTAGCCCGGAAAACAGTAAAAATAGAAGATAGTAGAGTCCCTGTGCCAAAGTCGACGCAGCTAACGCCTCGGTACTAATCCATCCAGCCATTATTACGTCCGTAGTCGCAATAATCACGTGCGCGATATTGCCAGATACAAAGGCGAGCGAGAGTCTGGAACTCTCGCGCATCTCGGATGTATATTTACGGGAAAGCCTCGCGGCACGATTATATATCAGTGATGATATCAAGACTGTACTCCCCTTCCAGGTGCTTAGTCACATCCTTGGAAATCTGTACTCTTTTTAGCCATCGATCCGTTCCATCGTACTTTGGCGTGAATTGTGGCCTGCCATGAGCGCACTTGTAGTTGTTAATAAACAAGATCTGTGCTTCGCTCATTGACAACTCAAAGACTGCTGACTCAACCAGCTTGATAAAACTCCTAAAATCTAGTTCTTCGCATTGAGACATTTTTGTGTAGTCAACATAGACAGGATCATAAATGAAGCAGTAACCCTCGGTAGGTGACTCTTGCAATACCGCCGTCTCTAAAGCTATTGGCTTATATTGGACAGTAGAAGGTCGATCGGACAGAATGGTATAAGAGGTCTCGGTTAACCTGTGCCTGAGCGATGCTTCAACACCTGAAAAATCTGGGCAAGACAGCAAATTCGGGACTTTATCGTCGTTTCTTACGCATAAAAAACCTAGTACATCTGCCCTATAAGGTAAAGCGGGATCTTCAGTATGAAGTTCAAGGTGCACAGAACCACTTCCCAACTGCTTATTTCTATCCTTGAAAATTGGGAATATTTCTTGTACGAGCTTACCGTTCTGTAGATCACTATAGCCGAAAACATCACCAACTTGCCTTGATAGCTGAAGAAATAAATCATCGTAGTTTGAATGGCAGTCTTCTCTCCAATGTTTAGGCGTCGGTCGCTGTTGATCGCCTTTAGGAAGATCTAATATTGTGACGTCCGATGAAAAACTAAAGTCCTCTTTAAATTGAGCGACAATAGATTCCGGGTGTAACATTGAGTAATCTAATTTACTAACTATCATATCATCACCGAAAAACTGTGAATTAGTTGATTTCAAAACCATCATAAAGTGATGCCACTAGCGACCAACTTACCTCAAGGAATTTCAAGTGTTTTATGATCATAGCCAAGTACAAAATTCTTAGAACCCAGCCTATAGAAGTACTGGTTATTTAAGGGGATCTTCCCAAGTTTAGTTGTGTAAACATATTGTGGAACGCTGAAACCACTTTCATAGCCGTGCAACTGTTCCATAATCTCAAGCCCCTTTTCTATCGACGTTCTAAAGTGTGACACGCCTTGAACATTGTCCGCGTGGTATAGGTAATAAGGCCTTACTCTTCCTTTCACTAGCATCCGATTCAACGTTCTAAGTGTTTCGACGTTGTCGTTCACTCCACGCAACAGAACTGTCTGGTTTTGCACCGGTATACCGTGGGAGAGAAGTTTATCTACCGCGCTTAAGGCCTCAGGAGTCACTTCCACGGGATGATTGAAATGGGTACTAAACCAAATTGGTTTGAATTCGGACAACATCTTACAAAAGTCATCGGTTATTCGCTGCGGAAGAAAAACCGGGTACCGTGAGCCAATGCGTACAAAATCCACGTGGGGGATTGCACTGAGCCTAGATATAATACTATGCAAAATCTTATCGGAAAGAATAAGCGGGTCGCCTCCGGTAAGTAATACATCACTGATTTCTTTGTTGTTTGCGATGTACTCTATGTCTTGGTCATATGAGGCGGGAAGCTCTTTGTTGTAATAGCTACCTGACTTGTCAGTCGTATGAAATTTTCTAGTGCAGTGCCTACAGTAAACTGGGCAAGTATCAGACACAAGAAATATGACTCGGTTTGGATACTTATGCACGACGCGTCTGGTTTTCATATAAACCATATCACCCACCGGGTCTACATCCTCCTGCTGATTATTCTCATCAACTTCTTTTGGGTGGGGTATGCTTTGCAGCCGAATGGGACAATTCTCATTGGTCTCGTCCATTAGTGATGCATAATATGGAGTAATCATCCACTTGTACTGGCGTTCTGTTTGTTCAATGCCCTTCAATTCCGTATCACTGAGAGTCACCCAGGCTTCCAGCTGAGCCTTGGTGCGAATGGCATTCTTCATTTGAAACTTGTGGTCGCCCCATTGGTCCGAAGACAGCAAATCCTGTTTACTTAAAGTATCCTTTGCAATAATCATTTTTATTATCCTTCGCTGACAGGCTAACTGACGAGGCTTTTATCCCATTCATTAGTTTTCGAGGTTGTCCATCCCCCAATATGATAATCGAGACCTTGTACCTTATATCGCGTACTTGGGAGTTCAAAGCCAAACTCTTGGAATATCAAAGCCGCGCTATTAACTGCATTATCTTCTAATGGAAAAGGCATGCTGCCCAGGCTGTCATTCATTGAATTAAGTATTTCAAAAATGAGCCCACCTACACCTGACCCTTCAGACATCCTCATTTTTGGTCGTCGAGTGATGTAATCTGGCAGTTCGAGGAAAAACGCGTCTCTCAACAAGGCTTTGCTAATATCATCTCTTACATGAAACTCCATTGGAGCCGACATTATAAAATCGAAAAGCTCTTTGTCGAGAAAAGGCACACGACACTCCACTGTATTGAACATGCTCATTCTATCCACACGCTGTAGATCAGTTCGATACAAGTTCTTAACCTTATGCAACTGAAGCGCACGACGGTCACTGGCCCCTATAAAAAAGTCATAACCAGCGAACAACTCATCGCTTCCATCTCCAGACAGAGCTATACGAATTCCGTCTTCTTTCATTCGGGAAAAAGCAGAATGTATAGTTAATGCATCAGTTATATCCACGGGCTCAAACTGTTCAGATGCATATATAGTAGCTCTAATAGACTGCATCAGATCTACACGATCAACATCAGAAACAACTATCTTGACGCCAAGCTCTTTGCATAATCTATGCGCGAACTCTACGTCAGCTGAGCCAGCCACTCCGACCGTGTAAGCTGTGACGTTTTTATGGTATAGGTTAGCTAGATAAAGAATTATCGCACTGTCCAGCCCTCCAGAGAAAACTACGCCTACTGGAAGATCCGTATTGACTTGACGTTTAACCGAGAGGTGCAGTAGCTCATTGCATTTAGATACCGTAGACTTGTAATCTAGTTCCGGCAATATGCTTTCGCTGATTAAATAATATGCATTCTGTTGACCGTCTACCCAGTAGTGTCCTGGGAGGATTTCTTGTGCCTTGTTGGTCAACCCAATTAGTGCTTTTAGTTCCGATGCAAAATAGAGAACACTTCCTTCTTGGGCTAGGTATAGAGGCTTAACGCCCAGCCGATCCCTCGCAGCGAAAACGGTGTTGTCTTCCGGTGAGTAGATAATAAACGCGAATATACCATTGAGCCGGGTCAGGCAAGATTCCCCCCAGTGATTATAGGCTCTAAGGACTAGTTCGGTATCTGAACAGCCTAAAAATTTTACGCCATGTGATGCTAAAACCACTCGCAACTCATTCAAGTTGTATATTTCACCATTAAATATAATTGCGCGACCGGAAATGTTATCTATGAACGGCTGTTTGTTCTCTTCCCTGTCCACAATAGGCAAACGGTTGGTACCAATAGCAGCATGAGAAAATATAAAGCGCTCTCCAAATTTCTCAGCAACGCCTCTATGGGAGATTCTCCCCAACATTTGTAATAAGGCAGCCTCAAAGTCGAATTTTTCATCAGAATTGGTAGGCGTTTCAAAAACTGCAGCTATCCCGCACATTTAGCACTGCTCCAGTAATTTATCTTCACGACATTCATATATTTCGACTTTAATGCTTCTCTCATACTCTTCGTGGACACGAAGTATCTCCCCTATAGACTTTGCCCTCACCCACATTTTTGCGATATAAGCTTCTTCGTTCTCAACATCGAAAAAACCATCTTTGTGGCCGTTAGTAGTAGGCTGTACCTGCGATAAAATCTCACACGCAGAGTCAATTTCTGGAATCTTTATAGCTTTGATGTAGCCTGATCGAGCTGGATAGAATAGAAGCATCGCGTACACGGCTTCTTCCGGTAAAATCGGAAGGGCATCCGCCAAATGGTGCCCTATAGTTACTGGCTTTCCCGTGATGTAATTGACGTTTAAGGCATACGCATCACATGAACACAGATCTTTAAGTGCATCGTCAACGAAGAATCCGCCCAGCCTCGGGTTCACCTCAATCACTTGGGGGCCGTTTTTGGATAATTTGAACTCGACGTGTAAAAATCCGTTCTTTACCTTCAGTGCTTTTATAGAATTGCCAATAGTTGATACGATTTTCGATATCTGATCGGTGGAAAAGCTTTGCGGCGGCGTAACTATGACCTTTTCTAGAACCGTATTAGAGGTGCTGCGTGTTATCATTTTTTCAAATATCAACATCGGGTAGATATTGCCGTCGACAACCAAGCACTCTAAAGAACCTTCTGGCCCCTCAATGAATTCTTCAATTAACACGGAAACTCCCGGCAGATATAGCACAGGACCGTCTTCTGGGGAACTAAGCCATTTCTCAGTTCCCGAGAAAGAATAGGCTCCAGGTACGTCAGGAAATTTTTCAATGAAGTGACTATATGCTTTCTCAAGACTCTTGAGGTCATCACATATCGAGACAAAAGCCGAGCCACCCCCGTATACCGGCTTCATCACTACGGGATATTTAATACCATTTATAGTCTCAAAATCTCCGCTAAAGAGCCTGAAACTTACCAACCCTCCATCTTTTATACTGCTCAACTGGGAACGCATTAGGTATTTATTGTTACAATTCTCCAGTGACTCGGCGCCATAATAGTTAAGCCCGTATTGCCTAGCAATATATTCAACTACATTGTTAGCGTCGCCATGCGGTGTGACATGCGCCGGGTAGCAAAACAGTCCTTTCACAATGTATGCTCGGCTTAATTGCTCTACTGCATATAGCACTTCGCTAGCTTCAATACTATCTACCAAGACAACTTCATCACTTTCATCACTAGCTTCACTAATATTTCTGCTATCTTTTGCGATTATTGTTATACACCTGATATTTTCTTTTGCTGCGACTTGAAAGTGCCACCTCCTATACAAATACAGCGAAGTTGATAAATAGTCGTTATCTATGAAAATTAGAATTTCCGGCTTCATATATCGATCCATGATAATTTTCTTTTTGTAAAATTAGATAGCTAGCATTGCGAGCACTACTTGTCACGCACTCATGATCAGTGGAGATCATTTGAGAACGGCATAATTCTCTGCGCCTCTCGTGATTGTCGGCCGTTATTCCAAGTAAACTCCCACGGTGCAGTTTCACATTGAATTCTCGTGCCATTACGAGGCGTACTGACCGCGATTGCCACTCGGCAGATCGCATCGGGCGGAACGTTGGCGTAGGTCCGTTGTTGCTCAATAATCCTCAAGACACCTGTATTCGGCCCTTCTAATTGTTGCGGGCAAACGTAATATTTTTTGGCTGAGTTGAAAATCAGCGGAGGCTTCATTCGCGTACAAAAGGTTAGGGAAGCATTCATTTCCAGACTCCATATCTGTGAAATATGTCCATGAATGATGCGGCACAAACTAAATAATTTGCACTACCGATCTCACGGTCACAGGAGTGAAAAAGGAAACTTCCCAGTGATGGATACTAAAAATCCTACAGAAATTTCTACTTGATAAGGTGCAAGACATTTTCAATCAAGCTTTCATAGTCCGTTGATCGCCCCTCGGACAGCGCTCCATGGCATAAGCATTTGAACGTTACACAGAATGAATTTGCCAAACGGATGGACGTCTCTCAGTCAACATTTTCCCAGCAAAAGCCCTCTCAAAGCATAGGAAGGACACTCGCAGCAAATTGCCGCGGTGTTAGGTACTACCGCTAATCAACTCGAGCTTTAGGCTGCGAAAAGGATCGAAATGAAAACCTGCGGCATAAAAATCGAGGGCAGCGAAGCAATCATCTCCGTGGCCGCCGTCGACGGTCAGGCATTGAATCATGTTGCACTCGCCATCAAGAAAATTACCCTGGACGCCAACGTCAAGGTGTTCGCCGCTCAGGTTGCGTCCCTTTTTTCGAAAGAACTCGATAGATCGGATCGCGATCAAGAAGCGCAGCGAGAAGGGTGGATTTGCCGCTGAGCCGACCGCGGTAAATATCGAAGGTGTTTTGCCAGTTGCTGGAGAATTGCGAATTGACGCTGCTGTCTCCGCAGACCATTAATGCGCAGGTCGAGAATCACCAGTTTGAGGAGCCGGAGACGCTGAACAAATATCAGCATGAGGCTAAAAAAGCCGCTTGTTCGGCCCTGGTGAAAAAGCTAGTGACACGCCGGTGTCAACTGTGTACGGGCATGCTCGCGTTTGTCGACAACGATGACGCGGGAAACCAAACACCCCGCGTTATCGTTGGCCTCCATCGCGAGCAAGTTCGCTCCTACACAGGGTTGGTGTTTTATTCGGTGACGCCTACCACATTCTCCGGCGCAGCCTGGGCTTCAGTCACCGGTGCGTTCAGCAGCAGGAAGTACGCCAGGGCCGAGCACAGGGCCACCACCGCGCTGATCATGAACGCGGTGTTGAACGATCCCGAATACTCGATGCTGAAACCGGTGACGATCGGGGCGACGGAGCCGGCGATGTAGCCGCCGAAGTTCTGGATCGAGCCGAACGAGGCCACGCGTCGGCTGTCGACGATGGTGTTGACGATCATCCAGGCGGTGGCACTGGCCATGTTGATGCTGAACAGCGCCAGGCACAGCAGGATGATGCAGCCGGTCAGCCCGGTGACGAACGACAGCGGCAGCGTGAACAGTGCCGCCAGCACCAGGCCCGTGATCACGCCGAACTTACGGCTGGCCAGGATGCCCATGCCGCGGCGTACCAGCATGTCGCAGAAACGCCCGGCGACGATGGTGCCGACCGCGCCGAAACCATAGGCCAGCGACACCAGCCATGCGGTCTTGTACAGGTTCATGCCGTGTTCGCGTTCGAAGTAGCCCGGCAGCCAGGTCAGGTGCAGCCAGAGCATGTAGATCACGCCCATGAAGCCCAGGACCGCACCCCAGGTGCTGCGATGCTTGAACAGGTCGAGCCAGCCGGCGAAGTAGGAGACTTTCGGGGCATCGGGCTGGGCCACTTGCGCCTTACGCTCGTTCGGCAGCGGCTTGCCTTCGGCCGCCAGCTCCGCCAGGTACTGCGCCTTGCTTTTGTAGAAGGTCAGCCAGCACACCGCAAGAACGATCCCGATCAAGCCGGTGATGATGAACATCCCGCGCCAGCCGAAGTTGACCATGAACAGGGTCAGCAACGGTGGGGCCAGGCATGGGCCCAGGCAGGTCGAGGACCAGACGATGCCGGTAGGAGTGCCGCGCTCGTTGGCATCGAACCATTCCGACAGGGCCTTGGCCGCCGAGGGAAACATCGGTGCCTCGCCAATCCCCAGCATCACCCGCAGGCCCATGAAGCCGGCGAAGCTGTTGACCATGCCGAATGCCAACTGGGCGACCGACCAGGCCAGCAGCGAGGCGCCCAGGGCGATCTTGCTGCCCAGACGGTCGATGATCAGGCCCATAGGCAACTGCGCAAAGGCATAGGCGATGGAGAACGCCGACAGCAGGATGCCCATCTGCGAGGGGCTGATCATCATGTCTTTCTGGATCGAAGTGTTGGCGATCGACAGCGCGCTACGGTCGAGGTAGTTGACGATGCCGATCAACAGCAGGAACACGACGGTGATGCTCTGGTACTTCTTCAGTGGTTTCATCTGATGGCCTTTATTATTTTTATTGACGTGGATTCTGCCGGCGCTCAGCCGGCGTCTCATTCATCCCTGCTGCCGCATCTTCCTCATGGCTGGCGCGCCGTCACCGCCGCATCCAGCAAACCACGCCGTCCCAGGCTGTCGATCAGCGAGCGCAAACCGAATGCCCACTGCGGTGCCTGATCGCTGGTGGTCACGCGATTGCACAGGGCGCCCAGTTGCGCATTGCTGATGGTGACCAGATCGCCCGGCTTGTGGGTGAAGCCGCTGCCCGGCTGATCGCGGTCCTGCTTGGGGGCGAACAGAGTACCGAGAAACAGCACCAGGCCGTCGGGATATTGATGGTTTTCATTGAGCGTCTGCTGGACCAGATCCAGCGGATCGCGGCTGATCTGCGACATGGAACTGCGGCCTTGCAACACGAAACCGTCCTGGCCTTCGACGCGCAGATCTACCTGGGCATTGCGCACGTCGTCCAGGCTGAAGGTCTCGTCGAACAGGCGCATAAAAGGTCCCACGGACGTCGAGGCGTTGTTGTCCTTGGCCTTGGACAGCAGCAAGGCGCTGCGCCCTTCGAAGTCGCGCAGGTTGACGTCATTGCCGAGCATCGCGCCGTGGACCGTGCCGTTGCTCGACACCGCCAGCACCACTTCAGGTTCCGGGTTGTTCCAGCTCGATTTGGGATGAATGCCGATGTCCGCGCCGTGACCGACCGCCGACAGCGGCTGGGCCTTGGTGAAGATTTCGGCGTCCGGGCCGATGCCCACTTCCAGATACTGCGACCACAGGCCCTGCTCCACCAGCACTTTGCGCAGGGCTTCGGCCTGGGCCGAACCCGGGACGATCCGCGACAGGTCGGCACCGATGCGGCTGGCCAGGGTGTCGCGAATCGCGTCGGCCTTGGCCGGGTCGCCCTTGGCCTGCTCTTCCACCACACGCTCCAGCAGGCTGGTGGCGAAGGTCACGCCAGCGGCCTTGACCGCCTGCAGGTCGATGGGTGCGAGCAGCCACGGCAGGCGGTCATCGCGCCGGTTCGGGTCACTGTTTTCCAGCAGCTGGGGCAATTCGATCAAGGCGTCGGCCAGGGGCAGCGAGCGCAGATAGGCCACCGGGTCCGTCACTTCGAGCAGCGCCGAAACGGTGGCCACATGGGCGCTGATGTCGTGCACGGCGCCAGCCTTGACCAGCACCACGGCCGGGCCCTGGTCGGGAAGCCATACACGGCCGACCCAGGTGCCGGTGTGGAAAACGGCGAGGTCGTTGCTTTGGGGCAAAGGTGATCGGTTAGTCATGTGGCCTCTCTTATTGTCTGTTCGCATGACCTGTAGGAGCGAGTTCACTCGCGATGGTCGCCAACGATAACGCTGGCAGCCTGACACCCCGCGGCGTCCGATCCACCATCGCGAGCGTGCTCGCTCCTACAGATGTTTCGCATGACCTGTAGGAGCGAGTTCACTCGCGATGTTCGCCAACGATAACGCTGGCAGCCTGACACCCCGCGGTGTCCGATCCACCATCGCGAGCGTGCTCGCTCCTACAGATGTTTCTCATGACCTGTAGGAGCGAGTTCACTCGCGATGGTCGCCAACGATGACGCTGGCAGCCTGACACCCCGCGGTGTCCGATCCACCATCGCGAGCAAGCTCGCTCCTACAGATGTTTCTCATGACCTGTAGGAGCGAGTTCACTCGCGATGGTCGCCAACGATGACGCTGGCAGCCTGACACCCCCCGGTGTGCGATCCACCATCGCGAGCGTGCTCGCTCCTACAGGGATCGGGTTCAGGGCAGTTCGGGCAGTTGCAGTTGGCGGGCAGTCTGGTTGAGGTCTTCGCGCAGCTTCGGCGCCAGGCTCAGACCTTCTTCCAGAGCTTGCGCGCGCAGTTTCAGACCAGCCTGACTCGGCAGGCGCACAGGGCGTTGCGGGTCGATCGGGCGGCTGGCCAGGATCAGTTTGCTGAGGAACGAACTCTCGTCGGTGAAGGCCTCAAGCCCGCCGAAGAATCGCGGGTCGATCACCACCGCCGTGGCCGAAGCGCCCCACTGATCCGGGCCGTCCTTGCGCCCGTGCCCGGCCAGTCCCGAGGTCAGCGCCTCCACCAGAATCGCCAGGGCAAATCCCTTGTGCCCGAAGGCCTCGCCGCCCAAAGGCAGGATGCTGCCCGACGGCGTGCTGAAGAAATCGTTCGGGTCGTTGCTCACCCGCCCTTCGTTGCTCATCACCACCGGATGCGGCAACGCGGTACCCGCGTCACGGCACTGACCGACCATGGCCAGGGTCACGGTGGACATGCTCACGTCCAGCAGAATCGGCTCGCCCTGGGTGGGGATGCCGGCAGCAATCGGGTTGGGCGTATAGATCGGGTCGATCCCGCCGTGGGCGCTGACGATGCCTACCGACGGATCGGAGGAATACACCATCGCCACCAGGCCACGATCGGTGAACGGCTTGAGGTACGCCGCCAGGCAGCCGATGTGCGAGGCGCGACGGACCACGGCGATGCCGATGCCCTGCTCGCTCGCGCCTTTCGCCGCGCTGTCCAGGGCCCGGCTGACACAGTACGGCCCGAGCACATAGTGACCGTCGAACAGGCTCGAAATGCCGCTGTCCGAGACCTGTTCGAGCAATTGCGCGCGAGCCTTCACCTGCCCGCTCTGCATGCCGCCGATGTAGCGGCTGACCAGATTCAAACCGTGGGTGCGATGGCCCAGCAGCTCGCCTTCGAGCAGCACGCGGGTCACCACCCGGGCCACCTCGGCATCGGCTCCACTTTTTTCGAACAGTTGCTCGACGAACGCTGTCAGCGTCTGTACGTCGTAGCGATTGGCTTGGGTCATGCTTGTGACTCCGTTATCAATTCTGGATTCAGCGTGTGTTTTGCGAGTGGAAGATTCACTCAGGTGACGGCACCGATCTGCCAGGGCACGAACTCGTTCTGCCCGTAACCGTGCTGCTCGCTCTTGCTCCGCTCGCCCGACGCGATGCGCAGCATCTGTTCGAAGATGTACGCGCCGCGCTCCTCGATGCTGGTGGAACCGTCGGCGATGCCGCCGCAGTTCACGTCCATGTCTTCTTCCTGGTGTTCGAACACCCGGTTGTTGGTCGCCAGCTTGATCGACGGAGCCGGCGCGCAGCCGTAGGCCGAGCCGCGACCGGTGGTGAAGGCGATCAGGTTGGCGCCACCGGCCACCTGGCCTGTGGCCGAGACCGGGTCGTAGCCCGGGGTGTCCATGAACACCAGGCCCTTGGCCTGAACCGCTTGCGCGTATTCGTACACATCCACCAGGTTGCTGGAGCCGGCCTTGGCCACGGCGCCCAGGGATTTCTCGAGGATGGTGGTCAGGCCACCGGCCTTGTTGCCGGCCGAGGGGTTGTTGTTCAGTTCGGCGTTCATGCGTCGGCAGTAGTCTTCCCACCAGTGAATGCGAGCGATGAGTTTTTCTCCCACTTCGCGGCTCACTGCGCGGCGCGTCAGCAGGTGCTCGGCGCCGTAGATTTCCGGGGTCTCGGAGAGGATCGCGGTGCCGCCCGCCGCCACCAGGCGATCGACGGCGTTGCCCAATGCCGGGTTGGCAGTGATTCCCGAATAGCCATCCGAGCCGCCGCATTGCAGGCCGACCACCAGATGCCGGGCGCTGACTGGCTCGCGCCGTACTTGGTTAGCCTTGGGCAGCAAGGCCTTGACCTGTTCGATGCCGCTGGCGATGGTTTTCGAGGTGCCGCCCAGGCCCTGGATGGTGAAGGCGCGCAACTGGTCGCCGGGCTGCATGCCCTGGCTTTCCATCAAGCTCTCGATCTGGTTGGTTTCGCAGCCCAGGCCGATGATCAGCACGGCGGCGAAATTGGGGTGCGCGGCGTAGCCGGCCAGGGTGCGGCGCAGCAGGCCCAGGGCTTCGCCGCTGGGGTCGACGGCACAACCGGCGCCGTGGGTCAGGGCCACCACGCCATCGATGTTCGGGTAATCGGCCAGCGCTTGCGGGTGAATGTCACGACGAAAATGATCGGCCACGGCCCGGGCCACGGTGGCCGAGCAATTCACCGAGGTCAGGATGCCGACGTAATTGCGGGTGGCGACGCGGCCATCGGCGCGCACGATGCCCTGGAACACGGCATCGGTTGCAGGCGACTCATGAACATCGACGCCGAACGCGTAGTCCCGGGCAAAGTCGCCCATCTCCACGTTGTGCACATGCACATGGTCGCCGGCCTCGATGGACTGCGAGGCGAAACCGATGATTTGCCCATAACGGCGCAGCGGCTGGCCCTGCTCCACGCGCTGGGTCGCGACCTTGTGACCGGAGGGAATCGGCTGGCGCACGGTGATCGCCTCGGCCTCGAGGCTAAGGCCTTCAGGCAGGGCCTGGCGTGCAATCAGTACGTTGTCCTGGGGGTTGAGGCGGATCACGGCGGCGTCGCCGGTCCGGGTTTTGGCAATCAGTTGCATGGGACCTCTCAGGGCAGTACCGCCGCTTTCTTGTTATGGCGCCGCCCGTTCGGTGTCGGGCGAATCTGCGATAACTGTAAGGAGCCGGAACCGACATTCCCAATGAGATGATCCGATCGAACGATAACCAAGAGTTATCAAATCGACATATTGCGAGGTGTTATCCGATCGTTTGCGGATCCTCTTCGCGCCGTTGGCGGGCGGAATCGAGCAGGATTTCGACGAACTCCCGGGCCGATCCGGTCGGGGGGTCTTCCTTGCGGGTGATGACGCCGTATTCCAGCGGCGCCAGGTGCAGCGGGCTCTGTAGTTCCTTCAACTGACCGCTGGCCAGTTGCGCCGCGACCATAGACCGGGGCAACAAGGCAATCATCGGGCCCGACTGCAGCAGTTGCAGGAACATCTGCATCGAGGTGGTATCGACGCTGTCCGCCGGCGAGGCAATGCCGGCGGCGCGGAATGCCGCTTCCGTGCGATTGCGGATCGGCGTCCCCACCGGGTACAGCACCCACGGCCACTGCCCCAGCGCATCGAGCGGCGTACAGTCCTCTCCGTTGAGTGGGTGCCGACTGTTGACCACAAGGCTGAACGGCTCGGGCTCCAGGGGCTGGAAATCGAAGACCTGGCTGTAGCGCTCCTCGGTGAAGCGGCCGATGATCAGGTCGAGTTTGTTCTGCTCGAGCAACTCCAGCAGCTTGTCGCTGGACTGCTCCATCACTTCGATCGACAGCAACGGGCTGCGCGCCTTGATCGCCGCGATGGCCTGGGGCAGCACCACCGAGGTCGCGGCGAAGATCCCGCCGACCTTGAGAAAACCGTGGCCGCCCTTGCGCAGGCGGTTCACCTGATCGACGAAGGTGTGCGAGTCGGCCAGCGCGGCCTGGGCGTACTTCACCACATGCTCGCCCAGCTCCGTCGGCGGCATGCTGCGCGGCAGACGCTGGAACAGGGCAAAGCCGAACTGCTCTTCCAGATCGCGCAACATCTTGCTCAACGCTGGCTGGCTGAGGTTCATATGCGCCGCGGTGGCGTGCATGTTGCGCGTGCGCGCCAGGGTGTCGATCAGCACCAGGTGCTTGAAACGCACCCAGTTGCAAAAGCTGGAATGGGTGATGTCCGATGGCATCGGGTCAAACCTCTTGAAAGGTGATACGCAACCCCCTGTAGGAGCGAGCTTGCTCGCGATGGACGTCATCGATAACGCGGGCATCCTGACACCCTGCGGTGTTCCGTCTTCCATCGCGAGCAAGCTCGCTCCTACAGAGGTCGGTCATTGTTCGCGCAAATACTGCAACAGCGTGTCCAGCGCCACGGATCTTGGCCGGGAACGCAAGGTCAGCAAACCGATGTTGACCATGGAGATCGGCAATTCCACCGGCAGGATAGCGACCATCCCGTAGTGCGCATAATGCTCGGCCACGTCATTGGGCACCACGGCGATCATGTCCGACGCCTCGAGCATCGCCGTGGTCGCCAGGATCGAAGCGGTTTCGACGACGTCCAGCGACTGCACCATTCCGCCGGCCTGCAGGGCACTTTCCACCCGGCGGCGCATGGGGCTGCCGATGGGATGGAGGATCCAGGTCGAGCTGACCAGATCCGCCAACTGCAATGACGAACTCGCGGCCAACGGATGGCCGGCCCGGGCAATCACGCGCATCTGCTCGCCGTTGTCGAATAGTTCGATGTCCAGGTCATGGCTGTCGCTCTGGTCCGGCAGGCGTCCCAGCACCACATCGAAATCGCCTCGCAGCAAGGCTGGCAGCAAGGTATCGCTGGTTCCGACCTCAATGGAAATCCGCACCTTGGGGTGATCGCGCTTGTAAGCCAACACCGCCTTGGTCAGCAGCCGCGGCACCGGCCCCATCACACTGCCGACCCGCACCAGCCCCGTGGCCCCACGCGCCAGTTCGGCGATTTGCGCCTGGGCGTGCTCGAACTCATGCAGCGCGCCCTGGGCATAGCGAATCATCACCTCGCCATACAGCGTCGGCTGCATGCCCCGGGGCAGGCGCTCGAACAGGCGCACGCCCAGACGTTCTTCCAGTTGCTGCAGCAGCAGACTGGCGGCAGGTTGCGTGGTGTGCATCGCGGCGGCAGCCCGGCGCAGGTTGCCGTACTCGCCCAAAGCATTGAGCAAGGTGATCTGTCGACTGGAGATCTTCAGGGCGCCGGGCGTGCGCGAGGCAAGTTCTGGATCGGGAGACATATCGAATCCGGTATCACTGCTTAAAGAATCGCGATTATGCACATATCACTCGGGAACCTACAGTCGGAGCTCAATCGATCAACAAGAACAAGAGCCCGCCATGAGTATTCGAATCACCCACCTGAGCGTTCGCGACATTCGCTTCCCCACTTCGCTGTCGCTGGACGGCTCCGATGCGATGAACAGCGCGCCGGACTATTCCGCCTCCTATGTCGTGCTGCACACCGACGCCCCCGCTCTCGAAGGCCACGGCCTGACCTTCACCATCGGCCGTGGCAACGAGATCTGCGTGGCGGCCATCCAGTCCCTGGCGCCGATGGTCGTAGGCCTGACCCTGGAGGAGATCGTCGCCGACATGGGCGCCTTCTGGCACAAGATCACCGTGGGCGACAGCCAACTGCGCTGGCTGGGCCCGGAAAAAGGCGTGATCCACCTTGCCACCGCGGCCATCGTCAACGCCGTGTGGGACCTGTGGGCGAAGCACGAAGGCAAGCCGGTGTGGAAGCTGCTGGCGGACATGACGCCCGAACAGTTGGTGCGCTGCCTGGACTTCAGCTACGTCACCGATGTGCTCACCCCCGAAGAAGCCATCGCCCTGCTGCGTCGCCAGGCACCGGGCAAGGCACGGCGCGAGGGGCAGATGCTGGAGGAAGGTTATCCCGGCTACACCACCGCGCCGGGATGGCTGGGCTACAGCGAAGAGAAAATGCGAAAGCTGGCCCGCGAAGCGGTGGCGGATGGCTGGACCCACATCAAGCAGAAAATCGGCGCGGACCTGGAAGAAGACATTCGCCGCGCAACTATTTTGCGGGAAGAAATTGGCTGGGAACGCAGCCTGATGATGGACGCCAACCAGGTCTGGGGCGTCGATGAATCAGTCGCCAACATGCGCCGCCTGGCCGCGTTCGAACCACTGTGGATCGAAGAACCGACCAGCCCCGACGACATCCTCGGCCACGCCAGCATCCGCCAGCGCATCGCACCGATCGGCGTCGCCACCGGCGAGCATTGCCACAACCGTGTGATGTTCAAGCAGATGTTCCAGGCCGGCGCGCTGGACTTCTGCCAGCTGGATGCGGCGCGTCTGGGCGGCCTGAACGAGGTGTTGATCGTGCTGCTGATGGCGGCCAAATTCGACGTGCCGGTCTGCCCCCATGGCGGCGGTGTCGGGCTCTGCGAATACGTGCAGAACATCGCCCTGTTCGACTACATCGCCGTCTCCGCCTCGCTGCACAACCGCGTCCTGGAATACGTCGACCACCTGCACGAACACTTCCTCGACCCCGTCGTCATCCGCCGCGGCCGCTACATGCCCCCACAGCGCCCGGGCTACAGCATCGAAATGACTGCCGAAACCCTGGAACGCTACCAGTACCCCAATGGCCCCGTCTGGCTAGACATCGCCCGCGGCTGATCCATACACCTGCACAGCATCTCAACCTGTGGGAGCGGGCTTGCTCGCGAAGGGGGCGTGTCAGTCGACAGATTCGTGGCTGACACACCGCTTTCGCGAGCAAGCCCGCTCCCACAGGATTTTCGGCGAACACAAAACCCTGGGGTAGCCCTGTCCCTTGTGGGAGCGTGGCTTGCCCGCGAAGACGGCAGCCGAGTCAACATCATCATCGAATGTACCCGCAACACCCCACACATACGCTACCCTCCTCAAATCTCGCCATTCCCAAGACCAAGGCCTACCCATCCATGATCATCTCTTCTGCATCGGATTACCGCGAAGCGGCGCGTCGCAAACTTCCAAGGTTTCTGTTCGACTACATCGACGGCGGCGCTTATGCAGAACACACCCTGAGAGCCAACAGCTCCGACCTCAGCAGCGTCAGCCTGCGCCAGCGGATCCTCAAGAACGTCGAAAGCCTGAGCCTGGAAACCACCCTCTTCGGCCAGCGCCAGGCGATGCCCATTACCCTGGCGCCGGTCGGCCTGACCGGCATGTTCGCTCGCCGGGGTGAGGTGCAGGCGGTCAAGGCGGCGCAGAACAAGGGCATCCCGCTGTGCCTTTCGACCGTCTCGGTGTGTTCGATCGAGGAAGTGGTGGCCAGCACCCAACAGCCGATCTGGTTTCAACTCTACGTATTGAAAGACCGCGGCTTCATGCGCAACGCCCTGGAACGCGCCAAGGCCGCCGGGGTGCGGAACCTCGTATTCACCGTCGACATGCCCACCCCCGGCGCCCGCTACCGCGATGCCCACTCCGGCATGTCCGGCCCGTTCGCTTCGACGCGCCGAATCCTCCAGGCCATGACCCGCCCCGACTGGTCCTACAACGTCGGCCTGTTGGGCCGTCCCCACGACCTGGGCAACATATCCCGCTACCTGGGCAAGGCCGTGACGCTGGAGGACTACATGGGCTGGCTGGCGAACAACTTCGACCCGTCGATCAGCTGGAGCGACCTGGAATGGATTCGTGATTTCTGGCAAGGCCCGATGATCATCAAAGGCATCCTCGACCCCCAGGACGCCCGCGACGCCGTCAGCTTCGGCGCCGATGGCATCGTCGTCTCCAACCACGGCGGCCGCCAGCTCGACGGCGTCCTCTCCACCGCCCACGCCCTGCCGCCGATCATGCAGGCGATCGGCAACGATTTGAGCGTACTGGTGGACTCGGGCATCCGCTCCGGTCTGGACGTGGTGCGCATGCTGGCGATGGGCGCCAAAGGCGTCCTGCTCGGCCGCTCCATGGCCTACGCCTTGGCCGCCGATGGGCAACGCGGAGTGGAGAACATGCTGGATATCTTCGCCAAGGAAATGCGCGTGGCCATGACGTTGACCGGGGTGACCTCGATTGATCAGATCGACGAATCCATCCTCGTACGCTCCATCGGCTGACCCCTCCCCCGTAGGAACGAGCTTGCTCGCGATGGAGGTCGAGACAACGCTGGGCACCTGATCCCCCGCGTCATCGTTGACGACCATCGCGAGCAAGCTCGCTCCTGCAGAGTTGGCGGTCTTAGTCGAAATGCACCCGCATCCCCGACATCGCCAGAATAATGATGATCGCCACCAGCGCCGCCATCACCATCCCCGCCGCCAACACCCGACCCGCCGTGCGCTCGCTGGCGTTGTGCGCCAGCATCACGCCGCGCAGTCCGCAGAACGCGTGGGAGATCACGTAGAACACCGCCAGGAAGTAATACGGCAGAAGACGGATACTCCACGGGTCTTTCAACATGCCGGTGGGCGCGCCGACGGCGAATCCCCAATCCGTGTCGATCTGAAAGTGCACACGGGCCAGGTAGAGCACGGCATTGATGTGGCTGGTGATCGCGAAAACGAGGAACACACCGCCGGCGATCTGGAACGTGCGAATGGCATCGGCCTGCCGATCAGTCAGGCGCCAGGCCATGAAGGCGCCGCTGCCGATCAGGAACACGAATGTCAGGGTGAGCAGCGGCTCGATGACCGCGGAGCGATAAACCACCCGGAACACCTTCATCACTGCGGTGTGAGCCTCTGGGCCGATCAGGCCGAAGAAGTGATTGCTGAAATGGAAGCCCAGGTAAACCACCACCGCTGCTGCGGCGACACCGTGCCAGAACCTGACTCTGTTCTTGCCCTGCACCAAAGGTTTGGGTTGCCGCGGTGTTTTGTCCGTGATGGCGATCAGGCCGATGAGGGAAGTCCAGACCACTGTCAGGAAACCGATGTCCCAGGTCGGCTTGCCCAGCAGCAGGAAGATCACGCCGGTAAACACAAAGATCGGCGCCACCGCGCCCGACACCAACGCCACTCGACGCGCCAGCACCTCGGCTGCGCTAGGCATCGGGTTGCGCCCCAGGAAGATCGCGCAAGACAGCCCGATCAGCGGCATGAAAATGGCGAGCATCAGCACAAGCCCCGCCATCAGCCATGCGGCAACACCCGCACCCTGGGTGATCTTGACGCTGTAGGTGTTGAAGCAAATCAGCAGAAAGGGATAGATCAACGCAATGATCGGCCCGAGGAACCATTGCATCTGCGGCTTGACTGCCGAAGCCTCCGAAACCGATTGCATCTGATATGTGCGCATAGAAAGTACCCAGTAGCGTGAAAACCATAAGGAGGTGATCATCTTTGTCCGGGACTGGACTAAAGTATTGATCCAGTTTCCGACAATCTGATTGAGCCACTTCAGGCGCTATACATGAACGACAACGTTTCCAGCCAGGTCACCTGGTCCCTCGCCCTCGATGCTCGCCAGGAGGGTGAAACCCTGCAGAACTGGCTCTACCGAGCGCTCCGCCAGGACATCCTGGGCGGGCGCCTGCCGCGCAATCATTTGCTGCCCGGCACACGCCATCTGGCCGCGCAATACGGATTGGCCAGAGGAACGGTTCAGGCGGCGTACAACCAACTGCTGTCCGAGGGTTATCTGGAAACCGCAAAGGGCAGCGGGACACGGGTCAGCCTCACCCTTCCCCACGATCACCGTGCCCAGGCTCGCCGAGCGCCAGAGTCCACCGAGTCAACCGATGCAGCGCCCCTTCTGCCCACTTCCCGCTGGGCCCGTGAGCTGGTCGAACAGTCCCCCGCTTTTCTACTGGATTCACAATCCCAGTCGAAACCCTTCGTTCCGCACTGCTGCGATGTCGCCAGCTTCCCGATCGATATCTGGCGCCGACTGCACGCCAGGCACCTGGCCGCCGTCCAGCCGACGATTCTGTCCAGGCGCACCGCGCAGGGTTCACCGGCATTGCGTCAGGCCATCGCGGATCACCTGGCAATCGCCAGGGGCGTGGCGGTGAGCGCGGAAAACATCGTGCTGGTCAGCAGCGTGCAGCAGGCCCTGGATATTTGCCTGCGCCTGATCATCGAGCCCGGTGATGCGGTGTGGATGGAAGATCCGGGTTACACCGGTGCCAGGCAGATCCTGCTCGGCGCCCGTGCGAACGTCGTTGACGTACCTGTAGACGAGTTGGGGATTGTCGTCGACGAAGGCATCAGGAAAGCGCCGCACGCGCGCCTTGCCTACGTGACGCCCTGTCGACAGGCGCCCATGGGGGTGGCCCTGTCCCCCGACCGTCGCCTGACGCTTTTGCAATGGGCACGGGACAATGGCGCCTACGTGTTCGAGGACGATTACGACAGTGAGTACCGGTTCATCGCCAAACCGATCCCCGCGCTCAAGAGCATGCCCCAGGCCGACCACCATGTAATCCTCGCCGGTACCTTCAGCAAATTGCTGTTTCCCGCCATCGGCCTGGCCTACCTGGCGCTCCCGCCACAGCTGGTCGAACCCTTCACTCGAGCGATGTCCCTGACCGCGCGCAATGCCAACAGCCTGGCCCAGGCGGTATTGGCAGACTTCATGACCGAGGGCCATTTCGATCGTCACATCCGCAAGATGCGCAAGCTCTATGCCGCCCGTGCCAAAGCGTTCGAAAGCTTGTCCAGGCAGCTATGGGCCGACTTCATCGAGTTCACGCCCATCCATGCCGGGCTCGACGTGGCGGGACGGCTGAAGGGCTTTTCGGAGCCCGACGCATTGGCATTGCTGCAAAACTGCGGTATCGGCGCCTTTCCCCTGAGCCGGTACACTCAAAGCGTCGTAATGCCGCCGGGCCTGGTGATGGGTTTCGCCGCGCACACCGAACCACAGATAGAGCAGAAGATGATTCTGGTCGCACAAGCCCTGCTTGATTCATCCGCCCCCCACAGGAATTGACCCATGCGCATCGCCCTGCTGTCCGACATGCACCTGTCCGTCAACGCGATCCCCTTTCCAGAGGTGGAGGCCGACATCGTCGTGCTCGCCGGCGACATCGCACGGCCGGCCAGGGCCATCGAATGGGCCAGCACCTGCCCGCTGCCGATCCTGTATGTGGCGGGCAATCACGAGTTCTACGGCAGCGATCTGGCGTCGACTTATGAGCAGCTGCGCAACCTGTCCCGGGGCACGCGGATCACGGTGCTGGAACGCTCGGAGCATGTGCACGGCGGCGTGCGGTTTCTCGGTTGTACGCTGTGGTCTGACTATCGGCTGTTCGATGAAGGCCCGCAGCGGGATCTGGGGGTCGACATGGCCACGGACCTGATTCGCGACTTCAGCCATATCAGGATCGCACCGGACTTTCCCGAACTGTTCACACCGGCCCTTTCCCAGTTGATTCACCTGCAGACTGCCGCCTGGCTGGACGACTGCTTCCGGCGCGACAGCACCACACCAACAGTGGTGATCTCCCACTTCGCCCCGACCCGATCGAGCATCGCGCCGATGTTCGCCGAGTCACCGATCAACTCGAGTTTCGTGTCGGACCTCGAAGAGAAAATCAGGCAATGGCGGCCGGTGCTGTGGCTGCATGGCCATACCCACGGCAGCTTCGATTACCGGGTGGGCGATACCCGCGTGGTATGCAATCCACGGGGCTATGCCCGCAATGGCGTGAACGAAAACCCCGAATTCAATAGCGCGCTGGTCCTCGAAATCTGACCCCGCCCCTGTAGGAGCGAGCACGCTCGCGATGGTCGTCAACGATAACGCGGGAAACCTGATGCCCCGCGTCGTCCTGGCGTTCATCGCGAGCAAGCTTGCTCCTACAGGGTTGAGCGGTTGTTACGCAAAATCGAGAAATTCAACGCCGCCGCCAGCGACAGCCACACCACATACGGAAACAGGATCAGCCCGGTGACGACATCCAGCCGCATCGCCATCACCACCATCGCCACGGCCACCAGCCACAACAACGCCAGGATCACCATACTGGCCAACACTTGGCGCGCACCGAAGAACACTGGCGTCCACAGCGTATTGAGGGCAATTTGCGCCGCCCACAACGCCAGCACCATCTGACTGCCCGGTATCAGGGTCAGGCGATAGCCAGCCCAGGCAAGCAGCAGGTAAAGCGTCGTCCAGGCCACCGGGAACACCCAGTTGGGCGGTGTGAAACCGGGCTTGTTGAGCGATGCGTACCACTCACCCGGTTTGAAAAAGAAACCGCTGCTCGCGGCAGCCGCACAGGCTAGAAGAAAAATGAAAAAGGTCATCATCGGTCCTTGGCTGAGGCCATCATGTTGGCGGTCTCAACCTTAGAGGCCCTGTGGTGCGAAAAAATCCCTGCATTTTCTGTGTGAGCGAGCCTGCTCGCGATGGTTGCCGGGGCACCGCGGGACATCAGGTGCCCAGCGTTATCGTTGACGACCATCGCGAGCATGCTCGCTCAGGTACAAGGGCAGTTACACGGTGAACTGCGACACCACCTTGCTCAAGCCAATCGCCAGCTTCGACAGCTCATTGCTGGCCACCGAAGTCTGGTCAGCGGCGCTGGTGCTCTGGATGGACAGGTCCTTGATGCTCATCAGGTTCTGATCCACCGAGCGTGCGACGTGGGCCTGTTGTTCGGAGGCGGTGGCGATCAGCAGGTTGCGTTCGTTGATTTCCGCCACGGCCCTGGAGATTTCGCGAATCGCCTCCCCGGCTTCGCGGGCAATTTCAAGGGTTCGAACGGCTTCTGCGCTGCTTTGCTGCATCGACTGCACCGACTTGTCGGAGCCGGACATGATGCCGCTCATCATCTGTTCGATTTCCTGGGTCGACTCCTGGGTGCGGTGAGCCAGGGCCCGAACTTCATCGGCCACCACGGCAAAACCACGGCCCTGCTCGCCCGCGCGGGCCGCTTCGATGGCGGCGTTCAAGGCCAGCAGGTTGGTCTGCTCGGCAATCGCGCGAATCACGTCGAGCACCTTGCGAATGCCTTGGGTCTGCATCGCCAGTTGCTCCAGATCGCTGCTGGTCTGGCCAACCGAGCCTGCCAGGTTTTCAATCGAAGAAATGGTGCGGGTGACGCGATCCAGGCCGGTCTGCGCGGCGGTGCCGGACTGTTGAGTGGACTTGGAGGCCGACACCGCGTTACGGGCGACATCTTCAACGGCCACGGTCATCTCGTTGACCGCCGTCGCAGCCTGCTCGGTTTCCTGGTTCTGGCGCTGAATGCCCGATTTCGATTCATCGGTGATCGCGCTCATTTCTTCGGCCGCCGAAGCCAGCAAAGCCGAAGACTCGGAAATGTGATTGATGGTGCCTTTGAGGTTTTTAAGCATTGCCGCAGCGGACTGTTGCAGGTCTGTTAGCTCGTCGGCGCCGGAGACCTCCACACTGCTGCGCAAATCGCCGTCTGCGATCTTCTGGTTGATCTGCAGCAGGGACTGCATCGGCAGGACGATACTGCGGGTGAAGAAAATGGCGATGGAAACCGTGAGCACCAGGCCCACGACAATGATGACAATCACCCAGGTAACGCCGCTATCAAAAGCAGCACGAGCCTGAGTGCCCGACGTTGCCGCACCAACGGTATTGACCGCGGCCAGTTCATCGATGCTGATCATCAATGCATCGGCTGCCGGCGCCGTTACCGTACGCACATAGTCGAAGGACTGAGCTTGGGTTTGTTGATCCGCCTCGGACAGCAACGTCTGGACTTTTTCGTGGTAGACCTTGATCAGTTCCCTGACCTTGTCATATTTGACACGCTCGCCGTCAGAAGAAACATTGGGCTCATAGTTGCGGGCCACTTCATCGAGTTTGTTATCCAGATCGACTACTTTGGACCGGGCTTCGGCGCCGCCGGTCGTCCCTTGCATGACGTAATACAGCAGCGAAAGACGAAGGTTATAAGCGCTCGACTTGATCTTGGCGGAGCCCTGGATGCTCGGCAGCCAATCGACTTCCAGGCGTTTGGCCTGAGCGCCGATGTTCGACATTTGCCAGACGGACAACCCGCCATACACATCAACAACAGGCTGATCACTCCAAAGCAAAGAGTTGCTCGTGCGCTTAGCCTAATGCGTCTGATCATCATTTTTTTCAGTTCCAGTTCAATGCGGGGGTTGGGGGTTTCCGGAGCCGACGGTCAAGCCACGGGGAGTTACCAGCGCATATACCCTAGTGAGCCGAATCAGGGAGGAACATCAGGCGATCCCGAAAATCGGGAGACGGGAAAGGATTTGCAGCGGGGATCAGGCAGGCAGGAACAGCCTCGAACAACGTAACGTCAGGTGATCAGAAAACTTTAAAACCGAACCGAATAATGCCTAGAGCTTTTCGGCATGCTTGGCCACGTAGGTCGCGTAATCGTAGAACACCCAGAAGTCCTGCTCGGTCACGGTGGGCGAACCCTCGAGGTTTTCCAGGCAGCGTTTGAGGGCGTGCTCGATCAGGCCATTGCGCATTACCACCCGCGTCACTTCCTCGCCCTCCTGAGCACGAATGACATCCTCCAGTTGATGAACGGCCGCGATCTTCTCGCGCAATATCCTGCGAGCCAGGTCGTCACGCTCGATGATCTTGTCCCAAAGGTGATCCACCAGTTTTGCCGGCATCTGCGACCTCCGAACCCGACAGGCATCGGGTTGCGCTGGCACATGGCTGAAGGAGACAACGTCAATAATCAGCGTAGACGAGGCGGATCGATTGCTGGGGCTTTGCGGGGGCCATTCGACAGACTGCATCGGTGCCGTGCCCGTCTGAATTGAGTTTTCTTGAGAAGTACCAGGGGGACAGTCTGGCGGCTCGGCAATAAACCTTGTGGGAGCGAGCCTGCTCGCGATGGAGGTGAGAACACCGCGGGGTGTCAGGCAGTCTGCATAATCGTTGACGACCATCGCGAGCAGGCTCGCTCCCACAGGGTCATGGGTCGGGCTCTGAAAACCCGTAGGAGCGAGGCTTGCCCGCGAAGGCGATCAGAAATCGAAGAACACCGTCTCCGCTTCACCCTGGATATGAATATCGAACCGGTACGCCAGTTTCCCGTCAACCGTGCAGCGCTTGGCAATCAGGGTTTCGCGGCGGGCTGGTTGTTCGATCAGGTTCAATACCGGGTCCACCGCGTTGGCCTGTGGTTCGTCATCGAAATACAGGCGGGTGTGCAGGTGGATGTTGATGCCACGGGCAAACAGCGCGACGTTGACGTGGGAAGCCATCGGCACGCCGGCGGCATTTTTCACGACGCCGGGTTTGATGGTGTTGATCGTCCACTCACCAACGTCCGTGGTGGCGGTACGGCCAAAACTGTTGAACGGTTTGTCCAGGTCGTAATTGGTGTCGTAGACGCCGTCGTGGTTGGCTTGCCAGAGTTCCAGAAACGCGTCACGGACCAGATGGCCATTGCCGTCGTAAACGTGGCCCAGCAACAGAATGTGCTCGCCCGGCGCGCCAGGCTTGGCCATCTCGTTCCAGATTTCCTGCTCCCGTGGCGGGTTGCCGGCGGCTTCCAGCGCCAGGCCGATGTGCACGTAGGGGCCGGCGGTTTGCGATGGGGTTTCAGGCAGAAGTTGAACGGGCATGCGCAGGCCTCCTCAGCAGTTTTCGAAGTGGGTCTTGCGCTGGCCGCGCAGGACGATGTCAAAACGATAAGCCAGGCAATCCATCGGATTGGCCATGCTCATATCGAGCTTTGCAATCAGGCTCTGCACCGCTTCCGGATCGGCGATCGATTTGACGATCGGGCACATCGGGATGAGCGGATCACCTTCGAAATACAGCTGGGTAATCAGGCGCGTGGCAATGGACGGGCCACTGATCGAGACATGGATATGCGCCGGGCGCCAGTCGTTCGGGCCGTTGCGCCATGGGTACGGACCGGGTTTGACGGTGCGGAAGCTGTAGTTGCCGTCGCGGTCGGTCAGCGCACGGCCGACACCGCCGAAGTTCGGGTCCAGCGGCGCCAGGTAGCTGTCCTTCTTGTGGCGATAACGACCGCCGGCATTGGCCTGCCACATTTCCACCTGGGTGTGGGGAATCGGTTTGCCGTACTGGTCGCAGACGCGACCGGCAACGATGATGCGCTCGCCAACAGGCAGGCCGCCATTGTTGAAGTTCAACAGCAGATCGTTGTCGTAACGGCCCATCTTCAGATGGGAAAAGTCCGGGCCGGTGCTTTCGGACACCGATTGCGGAATGCTCACCAGCGCCTGGCGCGGGGAACGCAGGATCGAAGTCTTGTAGTCAGGGGTCAGGGCTTTGGGATGCCAATTACGGTCACGAATGGCGAAGCGGCTGTCGGGCGCATCAGACATGTCGATTGTCCTGTTTTTATGGTGGTTCGGAGGCAGGCACTGCACGGGCAGCGACTCGTGGCCTCAGTGTCCCCCCGCGCGCCCTCGTGCGAAAGTGAAAAAACCGACCCTATCCATAACCATATGGTTATGGATACTGCCCTTCGCGGTACTCTCGCCCGACCTCGCGCAGGGCCTCCACACACCATTGCGCCGCGGCGGAAACCGGCGACGCAGGATTGCTGCACACCCCCACCGACCCGCCCGGCTCACGCATGCCGAGATCCAGTTCCTGCAACTCACCCTGTCGCAAGTCCTGCCTTACCGCGTCATAAGGCGCGACCCAGATGGCCTGACTGCATTGCACGTAACGCCGACTCAGGGCCACCGACAGGGTTTCCAGGCGTTGCCGCGACGGCGTGATACCGTGCTGCACGAACAGGCTGTCGGCGAACTTGCGGATCGTGGTCCCGGCCGACGGCAGAATCAGCGGGTATTTTTCGAGGTTCTTGCGCCCCAGTGG
The DNA here is from genome assembly GCF_020164475.1 of Pseudomonas sp. REP124. Classification (GTDB taxonomy): domain Bacteria; phylum Pseudomonadota; class Gammaproteobacteria; order Pseudomonadales; family Pseudomonadaceae; genus Aquipseudomonas. Next base: position 40,113 of record NZ_JAIQWX010000003.1, read on the forward strand.
ATCGCTGAGCGCCGGATGTCCCGCGCGCACCACCAGGGTCATGGATTCGCTGTAGAGATGTTCGAACGTCAGCCCGGAAATCAACGGGCTGTCGGTCATCCGCCCCACCACCAGGTCCAGCTCGCCGACTCGCAGTTGCGAGAGCAGATAGGCACTGGGGCCGGTCATGATGCTGACGACCAACGAAGGGTGGCGTTCGTGCAGGCGGCGAACGACTTCGGGCACCAGCAGGCTTTCGACGGTGGACAGCACGCCGACCTGGACGGTCACCGGCTCATGCTGGCCGGAGCGCAAACTGTTCACCCCTTCGCGCAACGATTGCACGCTCGGCCCCGCATACCCCAGAAAGGCCGCGCCCGCCTCGGTCAGCGTTGCGCCCTTTTTGCCCCGCTCGAACAGGGTCGCCTCCAGCAGGGTCTCCAGTTCCTTCAAGGTCTTGGACAGCGCCGGCTGGCTGATCGCCAACTTGTCCGCCGCCCGCGCCAGACTGCCCTGACGCGCCACCTCAAGAAAACACACCAGATGACGGAATTTGATTCGGGTATCGATGTTCAATCGGGTCGCTCTGCCTTTGGATGACATCCATGAGTATTGGATGAGAAGCGTTGGGGGTCGACAAAGCATGACCGATTATTCCTGCGAATGCCCGTTCGCTGGCGATTCACGCCTGCAGGTTTCGTGACTGGTCACATTATTTGCAGCCACTTCTAATCACTGTGGGAGCGGGCTTGCCCGCGATGAGGCCGTCACATTAAACATTGATGGTGCCTGACAGTCCGCTATCGCGGGCAAGCCCGCTCCCACAGGTTATCTGGTTGGTCGCAATATTTGCGACCAACCAAAATCACCACATGTCGCGACCTTTTCAGGACGACGTCAGGTAGTCGGTGTAACCCTGCGCACCACCGCCATAGAAGGTATTGCGATCCGGCTCCGCCAGCGGTTTATCCCGCCGCAACCGTTCCACCAGATCCGGATTGCTGATGAACGGACGCCCAAACGCCACCATGTCGGCATGACCCGAAGCGACGGCGTCCAGGGCCATTTGGCGGTCGTAGCTGTTGTTGGCGATGTAGCGACCACCGTAGGTTTCATGCAGCGCCTTGAAGTCGAAGCCGCTGGCCTCGTTTTCGCCCTGGGTCTGGCCCTCCACGCAGTGAAGGTAAGCCAGCCCCAGTTTTCCAAGCTGCTGGACAAAATAGCCATAGGTCGTCTGCGGATTGCTGTCCAGCGGCGTGTCGCCGACCGCACGGGTGATGGGCGACAGCCTCACGCCAACCCGGTCCGCGCCCCAGATCTGCGCGACGGCCTGCACCACTTCCAGGGGGAAGCGAATGCGGTTTTCCACCGAGCCGCCGTACTGATCGGTGCGCTGATTGGTGCTGTCGCGAATGAACTGCTCGAGCAGATAACAGTTGGCCGCATGCACCTCGACGCCATCGAATCCGGCATCCTTGGCGCAGCGCGCGGCGTTCTTGTAATCCTCAAGAATCAGCGGAATCTCCTCGGTGCGCAGCGCGCGAGGCATCGACGGCGTGTCCAGGGTCTGCGATTCGAGAAACACCACTTCCCCCGCCTGAATGGCCGAAGGGGCTACTGGAGCAGCGCCGTTTTCCTGCAGGCTCACATGGGACATCCGCCCCACATGCCACAGCTGACAGACGATCTTGCCACCCGCCTCATGCACCGCATCGGTGACGCGCCGCCAGGCCGCCACATGCTCGGGCGTATAGATGCTCGGAGTGAAGGCATAACCACGGCCCTGTCGGGAGATGTTGGTGGCTTCCGAGATGATCAGACCGGCACTCGCCCGCTGTCGGTAATACTCAATCGCCAGCGGCGTGTGCACGCCGTCCATCGTCGCCCGGGAGCGTGTCAGCGGCGCCATGGCGACCCGGTTGGCCACCTGGATGGCGCCGATCGAGAGCGGTGAGAAGAGATCGGAACTTTGATTTTCAGACATGATTTCTGCCTCCTGATTGTCGGGATTTCAGATTGCACAGCGCTCCCGCTTTTGCGAGCGAGCCATCCTTTTTCAGCGGGTAACACGCAGCCTGGCCTTTTCCGAATCCGGCGTCTTGTGCCACGGATAGCCCTTCGCACTGAGCTCAAAGGCGTAGTCGAACAGGCGCTTCATGTACTCGCCATCGAATTTCTGCAGGTGCGTAACGTCGAAATCCGCGCCGATGTACGCCAGGTTGAAGTCCGCGCCATCCTGCTGCGCCATTCGGTAGATTCGCTCCAGGTCGCTGATGCCCTGCGTCTGGATCAGTGCGCTGATGGCGCGACCGCCGATGCTCAAGGTCCGGCGTTTGGTGCCGGACCATTGCGGCTCCAGCGTGCCGTTGCGGATCACATAGAAATTGCGTTCGAGTCGCACTGGTGCTCCGGGGTCTGCGTTCAGCCCCACCAGGGTGCCCGGTGGGTAGAGAAAAACCTGGGTGATCACCCCGCCGTCCACGTGCATTTCATGAAACTGTTTACCATCGACTTCGACATCGATCATCACCGGTGAGACGGCGCCGGGGATGCTCATCGAGGCGATCATGATGTTGCGAAACAGCTCCAGCGCGCCCGGTGCCTGGCTTTCGGCGATGGCGCCCATGTTCCAGGTGACGGGTCGACCGGAATCGAGGTCCGTGGTACCGATCAGCAGGATTCGGCCCTTGGCGTATTCGGCAGCGATCTGCGCCAGAATCTCTTCAGTGACGTATTTAGCGATGAGCCGCGACAGAGGTTTACTGTCTGCGATGCCGTCGCTGGCAAGTCGGGTCAGCAGGCTTCTGGAATGGAAGATGTCCTTGGGACCGATGGCGTTGGTGACGTAGCGAATCACGCCATCGTATTGAGGCCCCAGGAAAGCGAATGGGGCTACCAGAGCGCCGGCACTGATACCAGTGACGACCTTGAACATGGGGCGGGTGCCGTGGGTGGTCCACCCGGCGATGAGCCCGGCTGCGAATGCGCCTGCATCGCCGCCGCCCGAAACGGCCAGCATGTTGGCCAGCGGCAGAACGTCGATCGGCATGCCGGCTTCGGCGAGTACGTCGGCTTCACGTTTGTTGGCCCGAACCGCGTCCTGAATGAAGGGTGTGACGTCGCGATCCAGTCTGAAGCGGGCATTGGGAATGCCCGGGATGATGGCCCTTTCCGTCAGGGCCGGCGGAACAGCGTCGCGGCGTGGCAGGCACGCCTGAAGAAACATGTCCAGAGTCGAGGCGCCAGGCCTGAGCGGGAATGGTTTCAAGACGCCTCCTCCGCCCCTGCAGTCGACAGCAAGCGCGCCGGTCTACCAGAAAAAGGCTCAGGATGACTGCGCGCCAGCCGGCGGCGGCATTTCACTCGAGCGCCAGGTTGCCCATTCTGCGCTCGTTTAGCGGATAAAAAAACTCAGGCGACTCGGCAAGCGCATCGCCCTAGCGACGGTAGTAGCGACGCTCTTCGTCGTAGCGATGGTGCTGGGCCCGGTCGTTATGGCGATCCCAGTAGCGGCGGCGTTCGTCTTCGCGGCGGGCCTGCTCCCGACGCCACTGGTCGCGTCGCCACTGGTCGCGTCGCCACTGCTCCCTGCGCCAGTCGTCCCGGCGCCAGTCGCGGCGGTTGTCATGCCAATGTCCGTCACGCCAGTAGCCGTCTTCACGGGCGAGCATTGGGCCCGGCGGTGTGTCGGCCGTGCTTGCCAGGGTTGGCCAGGGATTCTCGGCAGCGTTGGCGACCGTGATTTCACTCGCGGCGCTGGCTGCGGATCCTGGCGTTGAAGTCTTCATCTGTGTTGCCGATGCCGTGCCCACCGCCGCAAATGCGAACAGGCCGAGGAGCACCATCCGTGGGTCAAGGAATTTCATGATCAAAGACAACCTCTGATTGACTATGTGCCTATCCCCATAGACTGATAAGGAAGGAAAAGTTCGAGGTTTTAGAGCGTTTTAAAATATCTTTTTGCGGGGGAAACTTAGTTTGAAATGGCCAGTCTGCGCACTCTTGAACAAAGCACGATCCCTGTAGCAGCTGGCGAAGCCTGCGTCCGGCTGCGAAGCAGCCGTAAATTCATGCACCTCGGTGTGTCAGGGAAATCCGGTGCACAGGTTTTACGACTGCTGCGCAGCCGGACGCAGGCTGCGCCAGCTGCTACAGGTTTGGCGGTGGCATTTTAGAGGGTGTAGGAAATCCCCACCTGCACGGTCCTCGGCGCCCCCGGATAGGCGTAGACGTTGCCGAACGCGCCCTCCTCGTAATCCTCGTCACCCAGGTTCTTCACATCCAGGTTCAGCCGGATCTTCTCGTTGACCTTGTAGTAACTCAGCAGATCGACAACGGTGTAACTGCCCATCGAAAACGCCGTATTGGCCGTCTGCCCCGCACGCTCGTCGACGTACTTCACGCCTGTCCCAAGCCCCAGTCCTTTCAAAGCACCATCCTGGAACTCATAGACATTGAGCAGGCTGAAGCTGTTCTGCGGGATGTTCATCAGGCGCGTGCCGGACTTGATGACGTTGTCCTTGGTCACTTCGGCATCGACGTACGCATAGCCACCGATCACTCGCCACTGCGGGGTCAGGTTGCCGGCGACGTTGAGATCGAAACCACGGCTGCGCACTTCCCCAGCCGCGACGCTGAAGGTCGAGTCCACGGGATCGGTGGTCAGCACGTTACGCTTTTCGATCTGGTAGATCGCCGCGTCGACGCTGAGCTGGCTGTCCAGCGCTTCCCACTTGATACCCAGCTCCCAGGACTTGCCCTTCTCCGGCTCGAACCCGCCACCCTCGCGGCTGGCACCGGTATTGGGCTTGAACGAGCGAGCCGTATCGGCGTAGACCGCCACGGTGTCGGTCAGGTCATAGGTGAGGCCAAGGCGCGGGGTCACCGCATTGTCACTGGCCTGCCAGCTTCTGCCACCCGGGACGAAGGTTTCGTAGTCATGTTCGAAACGCTCGAAGCGTGCGCCGGCCAGCAGTTTCAGGCGTTCGGTCAATTCGACCTGATCCTGGATGAAGGCAGCGTAGGTCTTGAGGTTTTCCTTGTCGTCGGTCGGCGTGCGGGTCAGCGCCGGACGCGGCTGGCCATACACAGGATCGAAGATGTCGATCGGGTAGGCACTCACCGCGCCGCTGGAACGCTGGATGATCGACTTGTAGTCGTAGTCTTCGTACTCGACGCCGGTCAGCAAGGTGTGATTGAAACCGCCCGCGGTGAAATGCCCGGTCAGGTTGAGCTGGGTGTCCTTGTCCGTCCATTCCAACTTGCGATAGTTGAAGTTGCGACCCAGGGTGCGGCCGTCTGCCGCGACTCCGTTGCCTTCGACCGCATTGCCCTGCAGCGTGCCGTCGAGCCACTGGAAGCCACCGCCCAGGGTCCAGTTGTCACTGAGGAAATGCTCGAAACGCAACTGGGCCATGTTGTTGTCGTTGTGCAGTTTGCCGACGTCTTTTTCACCCCAGAAGGTGTCGCGAGACGCGGTGCCGATCTGGTTGGGGTAGCGGGTCAGGCCGCGATCCAGCGGGTGATTGTTGCGCATGAAATCGCCCTCGAAGATCACCTTGGTGTCCTCGGTGGCTTGCCAGCTCAGCACCGGTGTGATGCCGTAGCGCTCGGTTTCGACATGATCGCGGAAGGTGTCGCCGCCCTCGCCCACCACGTTCAGGCGATAGGCCAGGCGGCCCTCTTCGTCCAGCGGGCCGCTGGCATCCAGGGTGCCGCGCTGCATGCCCTGATCGTCGAGCTGGCTGCCCAGGGTCACCGTGGGTTTCGCCAGCGGTTGCTTGGAGATGACGTTGAAGGTACCGCCCGGATCGCCACGGCCATAGAGCATGGTCGCAGGCCCGCGCAGCACTTCGAGGCGTTCGATGGTGTTGGCATCCGGCATGTTCGGATAGCCGCGGTTGATCGGGAAGCCGTTGCGGTAGAACTCACCGGTGGTGAAGCCGCGAACGGTAAAGGTGGTCAGCCCCTGGCCGCCGAAATTGTTGGCGCGCCCTACGCCACCGGCGTAATCGAGGGCGTCCTGCAATCGGGTGGCGCTGATGTCCTCGACCACATCCTTGGGCACCACGGTGATGGACTGCGGCGTTTCGTGAATCGAGGTGTCGGTGCGTGTCGCGCTCGCCGAACGGGTCGCGCGGTAGCCATCTACGGGCCCCAAGGCGGTTTCGAAGTCTGCCGTGCCGACGATGTCGGTTGCCTGCAGTTCCAGGCTGGATTTATCGGTCAATACCTCATCCGCCCAGGAGGAGGTGGACAACGCCTGAAGCACACAAATCGACACAACACTACGACGCATCTTTAGAACCTTGGGTAAATGGCCAAAAGGAAAGGCATACGTGCCAAAAAATCGGAGCGCATGGTATACCAACATATTAAATATTGATAGGTATTCTCATTTGTATTTACGTGGAGATTGACATGATTGCCTAAAGCAATTAATTATTTGCCTTAGGCAACCAATTTAGAGATTCCCATGACCAGCCCCTCCATCGATCGCATCGAGGCCGTCCGCCATTTCAACCGTTTCTACACGCAGCAGATTGGCGTGTTGCAGGAACACCTCAACCAGGCCGATTTCTCATTGACGGAAAGCCGGATTCTTTTCGAGCTGGGCGCGCGCACGGCGCTGACCAGTGCCGATCTGTGCCAGCTGCTCGGGCTGAACGCCGGCTATCTCAGCCGTATCGTCAACGGGTTCGAGAAGAAGAATCTGATCGAGAAAACCCGTTCGACCAGCGACGCACGGGCGTCGGAGCTGAAGCTCACCGATTCGGGCAGAGCGGTGTTGGGGCAGCTGGAGCAGGCGTCTCGCGAGGCCGTCAGTGTCATGCTGCAACGGTTGCCGGAGACGCAACAGGAGCAATTGGTCCAGGGAATGACGCAGGTTCAGAACCTGCTCAGCGGCAGAACCACCTCCTACCTGTTGCGCGACCCGCAAGCCGGCGACATGGGCATCGTCGTCCAGCAGCAGGCTTCGCTCTACACCCGCGAGTACGACTGGAATTCGGAGTTCGAAGCGCCGGTGGCAGAGATCGTCGCCAAGTTTTTGAGAGAGTTCGACCGGACCTGCGAGCGTTGCTGGATCGCGGAAAAGGACGGCAAGGTCGTCGGCTCGATCTTCGTCGTCCGGCACGACGAAAAGACCGCCAAGCTGAGGATGTTGTACGTGGACGCGTCAGCCAGAGGACTGGGCATCGGCAACCGACTGATCGAAGAATGCATCGCCTTCGCCCGTCAGGCCGGATACGAAAAGATGATGCTCTGGACCACCAGCATCCTGTCCGACGCCCGCCGGCTGTACCAGAAGGCGGGTTTCCAGTTGATCGAAGAAGAGCCTATGCACAGCTTCGGCAAAGACCTCGTCAGCCAAACCTGGATGCGCGATCTGTCGGAGCGGTGATACTGGCAGATTCTGTGACCCACACGGAACCTTGTGGGAGCGAGCCTGCTCGCGATGAGCCTGAGATCACTGCGGGCTGTCAGGCAACTCGCGTCATCGTTGACGACCATCGCGAGCAGGCTCGCTCCCACAGTGGATGGTGCTGATTGCAGGTCTTGTGACCAACACAAAAACCTGTGGGAGCGTGGCTTGCCCGCGAAGGCGTCAGGTCAGTCTGCATCTGCTTTGCTGACACTCCGCTTTCGCGAGCAAGCCCGCTCCCACAGTGGATTTGTGCAAGGCCCCAAATCAGGCCCGATCCATCGCCTCTTCCAGCCCCTCATCTTCCCCCAGGAACCCGCCGCTCTGGTGCTGCCACAGCCGCGCATAGGTGCCGTTCTTCTTCAGCAGTTCAGCATGGGTGCCCTGTTCGATGATGCGGCCCTCATCCATGACGATCAGCCGATCCATAGCCGCAATAGTCGACAACCGGTGGGCAATGGCGATGACAGTCTTGCCCTGCATCATTTCATCGAGGCTTTCCTGGATCGCGACTTCAACCTCCGAGTCCAGCGCACTGGTAGCCTCGTCGAGTAGCAGGATCGGCGCGTTCTTGAGCATCACCCGGGCGATGGCGACACGTTGACGCTGGCCGCCCGAGAGCTTGATGCCGCGTTCCCCGACCAATGTGTCGTAGCCGGAGTGCCCCTGCGGATCCCGCAACTGGCTGATGAAACCGTCGGCCTGGGCATTGGCGGCAGCTCGGCGAATCTGCTCGTCGGTCGCATCCGGACGGCCATAGGCGATGTTGTCGCGGATGGATCGATGCAGCAGCGACGTATCCTGAGTGACCATGCCGATGGCGCTGCGCAGGCTGTCTTGCGTCACCTGAGCGATGTTCTGCCCATCGATGCGAATCTCGCCGCTGTCCACGTCGTAGAAGCGCAGCAGCAGATTGATCAGCGTCGACTTGCCCGCACCGGAACGCCCCACCAGACCGATTTTCTCCCCCGCACGGATGTTCAGGCTCAGGCCATCGAGCACCTGGCGTTCACCGTTGTAGTTGAAGCGCACGTTGTCGAAACTCACCGCGCCACCCACAGGCACCAACACACCCGCATTCGGCGCGTCCTGCACCTTGGGGCCCTGGGTCAGGGTCACCATGCCGTCCTGCACGGTGCCGATGCTCTCGAACAGCGAGGTCATCTGCCACATGATCCAGTGCGACATGCCATTGATACGCAGCGCCATGGCCGTGATCGCCGCCACCGCTCCGGTGCCGACCTCACCCTGATGCCACAGCCACAGCGCATAGCCGCCAGCGCCAATGATCAGCCCCACCACCAGCGCCTGATTGACGATCTCGAACTGGCTGACCAGACGCATCTGGCGAAAACCGGTCTGCTTGAAATCCTCCATCGCCGCACGGGCGAAGTGCGCTTCACGCTTGGAGTGCGAGAAAAGTTTCACCGTGGTGATGTTGGTGTAGGCATCCGAAACGCGCCCGGTCATCGATGACCGCGCATGGGCCTGCTCCTGCCCGACCTTCCCCAGACGCGGCACGAAATACAGCATCGCCAAGCCGAACAACGCGATCCAGATGATGAAAGGCAGCATCAGTTTCAGGGCGAAGCCGCCGGCCAGGGCGATGATTGCAATGAAATAAACGCCGATCCCGGGTGCGATTTCGATCACCGTGAACAACACTTCGCGCACGGCCAGTGCCGTCTGCATCACCTTGGTCGTGACCCGGCCGGAGAACTCATCGGAAAAGAAAGAAAGGCTTTGGCGCAGCATCAGGCGATGGAAATCCCAGCGCAGGCGCAGCGGCAGATTGATCGCCAGAATCTGGTGCTGAACCATCGTGCGCAGCGCCACCAGGCCAATACTGGTGACCAGCACAATCCCGATCCCCCACAGCACACGACGCTCCTGCCCTTGCGCATCGCCGCCGGCCTGCCAGGTCGAGAGCAGATCCACAACTTGCCCGAGGAAGGAAAACAACCAGGCTTCGTAAATCGACACACCGGCACTGAGCAGCGCAAACAGCAGAATGTAACCCCGCGCGCCCCGGGTGCAGGCCCACAGGAACCGTGCAAGTCCAACCGGTGGCGGTGGTGCCTCATCAGGCGGAAAAGGGTCGAGCCTTCGTTCAAACACACGAAGCATTGTGGCCTCCTAAATGGTCAAGAGCGCAGATTCTGCCATCTAACGGAGGTTTTGAGGGTTTTGCAGGCCAAGGGTTCGACTCCACCCCCTGTGGCTGCGGGCTTGCCCTAATGCCAGTCAGTTAAGGCAAAACGCGGTCCATGTAGCAGCTGGCGAAGCCTGCGTCCGGCTGCGAAGCAGTCGCAAAACCTGAATGCGAGGTCTGCCTGGAGCACCGCGTTGCCTGATTTCACGACTGCTGCGCAGCCGGACGCAGGCTTCGCCAGCTGCTACATGTTTTGCGGCGGCTTAACTGACTGGCATTAGGGCTTGCCCGCAGCCACAGGGGGTGGAGTCGACACTGGATCTGTGAACAGGGCTCTGCAACAAACCAGGAGTTGTGAAAAAACACAACCGGAGTACCATCGGCCCAAAGACAGGGAAGCCTATGGATATTCTCAAGCCATCACGATTTGATGATGCTGCGATTTTGTACCCGAACGACAAGGCCGGGCTTGACCGTTGCCACCGTCTTTTAAAGATGGCACGCCCGAAAGGATTCGCGGATCTGCAAAAGCTTTTTGGTACGCACGGCATCGACTTGTTCAAGCCGAGAGCCGAAATGAATTGGGTGGTGATCGACGTTGGTGGCAATAACCTGCGGGTGATAGGCGGAGTCAACTACACCCGGCAGAAGTTCTATGTAAAACACATCTACACGCATGCCGATTACGACGTTGCCAACGTCTGGTATGCACGAAACAAAGGGGTAAGACGATGAATGCAGCCCGAAATGACTTTCAAGCCGTGATCGCAATGCTGGGCGAGCTACACACCGCGGTTGAGCGTCTGCGTGGTGAATTTGTGCATGGCATCAATACCCCTGCTGACTATGAGCGGGCGACCTGGTTGCTCGATGAACTGACCGATGGGCGCGCACTGAGCAGAATCGAAGAAAAAATCCTCGTTGAACTGGAGGATGAAATTCTGGCTTACCAGAAAAAATCCGAGCAGTTTCGCGAATCGAATGCCGCTTTCGAGGCGACATGCACTCCCGTGCAGCTGATCAAGGATCTGATGGAGACGCTCGGGCTCACCGGTTCGGACCTTCCTGAAATCGGCGATAAAACGGCCGTGTCCAAGGTGCTCAGTGGAGATCGGCCTATCAGTCACAAGATGGCATATGCGCTGGCCGAACGATTTGCTATGGAACCAGGCGCTTTCCTGCCGGCAGCGCCGGAAATGCTGGCTGCCACCGAGAGTGCATTGCGCAAGACCAGGAAAGCCTCCGCTCCGCTGACACGTCAGGAGAAAAGTGGCCAACATTGAGTGCGACCTCGCTTGGCCACTTCGCCCCTGCCTAACGCTAAGACGTCACGCTGCCCCTTCCCTCCTATCGCCTGTCATCAGAAAGCGGCGTCTGCTCATCCGCCTCCGGCGTCACCCTCTCCCCAGGTGGGTTCCAATCATCGGGGCGTTCATCCGCGGGATTTTTCAACGGGTCGTACTTGTCGGGATCATCCGGGTCCAGCAGCGGTTCGTCCGAGTCAGGCTCGGGCTTTGATGGATCGGAGTCTTGCGTCTGGTCTTCGAAACTCGAGTCTGTAGACATAACCACCTCGCCAATGAGATTCCGGACAATCCGGTCTTATGGGTTGGAGGCCCTTGCAGCCGGCGGGTGCATTCGGATGGATGAACGGACGATGCGGCGCTGTCATGCCCCGCGCATCAGTAGTTGAAATCATGCCCCAGCTCTTTCTGCATCCACTCCAGAAAACGCCGCACCCGGGGAAAATTCGAATGCGCACGGGGAAATACCAGGTGGTGCGCAGTGATCGGTGAACTCAATGCCGGCGCCACTTCGACCAAGGCACCTCGCGCCAGGTAATCCTGCGCCAGCAAGGTGCTCTCGAGGGCGAACCCTAGGCCGTGATTGGCGGCCTCCAGCGTCATGTAGGATCGGTCGAAGCTCAAGGTGTAGGGTTTTTCCGGACGCGATACGCCGTGTTGGGCAAAAAGCTGCGGCCACTTGATCAGGGTCGCTTCGGACAGGATCAACTGGCTGTCCAGCAAATCCGCGGCGGTGCGGATCGGGCGCTTCTCCAGCAGCTTGGGTGACGCCATCACCGCGATCTTTTCGTTGCGGATCGTGCGTACTTCGTAGCTCGGCCAGTTGGGCATGCCGTGGCGGATGTCCACATCGATCTTGTCGCGGCTGAAGTGCAGCGACTCGTAAGAACACGACAGGTTGATCTGGATGTCGGGATGGCTCTGGCGGAACTGCTCCAGACGCGGCATCAGCCACAGCAGCCCGAAACTGGGCGATGAGTGCAAACGCAGGCAATCGAGACTGACGTCACTTGTGGCGCGCTCGGTCGCCACGGCGAGACTGTGCAGGATGCCGGAGACCTCGGTCAGGTACTGCTCGCCGACCGGGGTCAAGGTCACGCCTCTGGCGGTTCGGAAGAACAGCTGGCGCCCGATCATCGCCTCCAGCTTGGCCAATTGATGACTGACAGCCGAAGGCGTCAGGTCAAGCAATTCGGCGGCGCGGGCGACATTGCCGAAGCGTGCGGTCTGCTCGAAGGCCTGAATGGCTTTCAGCGGTGGCAATGTGGCGGGAGCATCGTCATCTGAACGCATTGTAATGATAGTTCCGCTGCAAGTGGCATGGACCGGGCATCGCGTCATTCAACCACCCAACCGAGCGAATGACGAGTGCTGAATTTTTTTCAGCACCCAGTGAAGTTCGCGTTATTGCTCAAGACCTTGCTGGAGAACAAGCTGAGTCATCGGTTCGTTGCGGATCGACCCACTCAAAACACTCAAATAAAAACAACGAGGTAATCCCCATGCTTCTCCAAGGCAAAGTCGCGATCATCACCGGTGCAGCCTCCGCACGTGGCATTGGCCGCGCTACGGCGGCCACCTTCGCCCAACAGGGTGCGCAGGTTGTGATTCTCGATCTGGATCAATCCGCCGCCCGTGACGCCGCGGCCTCCCTGGGCGAAGGCCATCTGGGTCTGGCAGCCAACGTCGCCGATGAATCGCAGGTTCAACAGGCCGTGGCGAAGATCATCGAGCACTTCGGTCGCATTGACATTCTGGTCAACAACGCCGGCATCACCCAGCCTCTGAAGACCCTGGATATCCGCCCTTCAGATTACGACAAGGTGCTGGACGTGAGCCTGCGGGGCACCTTGCTCATGTCGCAGGCGGTGATTCCGCTGATGCGCCAGCAGTCCGGCGGCAGCATCGTCTGCATGTCGTCTGTTTCCGCACAACGTGGCGGTGGCATCTTCGGCGGCCCTCACTACAGCGCTGCCAAAGCAGGCGTGCTGGGTCTGGCCAAAGCCATGGCCCGGGAACTGGGGCCGGACAAGGTACGCGTCAACTCCATCGCGCCCGGCCTGATTCACACCGACATCACCGGCGGCCTGATGCAGGACGAGCGTCGTCACGCGATCATCGACGGCATCCCGCTGGGTCGCCTGGGCGAAGCTCAGGACGTCGCCAACGCAGCCCTGTTCCTGGCCAGCGACCTATCCTCTTACCTGACCGGCATCACGTTGGATGTGAACGGCGGCATGCTGATTCATTGAGTACACCTGGGCGGGCCTGCATGGCCCGTGCGGTTCTGGATCGACGATGCAGCCGGGCCTCGGGCCTGGCGGTCAATAAAAACAAGAGATCGGACCATCATGACTACCCTGTCGCTCGAAGCGGTTTCGACCGTGCGCTCCTCCGCCTACCGTAAAACGGCCTGGCGCCTGATGCCTTTTTTGATGCTGTGTTATCTGTGCGCCTACCTGGACCGGGTCAACGTCGGCTTCGCCAAGCTGCAAATGATGAACGACCTGGCCCTCAGCGAAGCCGTCTATGGACTGGGTGCGGGGATGTTCTTCATTGGTTACTTCCTCTGTGAAGTACCGAGCAACATCATCCTGCACAAGGTCGGCGCACGGATGTGGATTGCTCGCATCATGATCACCTGGGGCATCATTTCCGCCCTGTTCGCCTTCGTCGAAACCGCCTGGCAGTTCTATGCCCTGCGCTTTCTGCTGGGCATCGCCGAAGCCGGTCTGGCGCCGGGCCTGTTGCTGTACCTGACCTACTGGTTCCCGTCCTATCGCCGTGCACGCATGACCGTGTTGTGGTTCATCGCCATTCCGCTGTCGGGCATGGTGGGTGGTCCTCTTTCCGGCTGGATCATGAACCACTTCGCCGGCATGCACGGCTGGGCCGGCTGGCAATGGATGTTCGTCCTGGAGGCCGTGCCGACGGTTATCGTTGGATTTCTGGTACTGAGTTACCTCAAGGATGGAGTTCATCAAGCCAACTGGCTCAACGATGAAGAAAAAGAGCTGATCACTCGCGAGCTGGCGGAAGACAACCAACAGAAAGTCACTCATGCCTCTGTCGGCGAATTCATCCGCGATCGCCGTCTCTGGTTGCTGGCCGGCATCTACTTCTGCGTGGTGATGGGTCAGTACGCAATCACCTTCTGGTTGCCGACACTGGTGCGCAACGCCGGGGTTTCCGATCCGCTGCACATCGGCTTCCTGACCAGCCTGCCCTACCTCTGCGCAATCGTGGCGATGCTGTTGGTCGGACGCAGTGGCGATAAGCACCGCGAGCGCCGCTGGCATCTCATCGTGCCGATGATCGCTGGCGCTATTGGCCTGAGCCTGGCGGCATTGATGGGCGGGAATGTGACCCTCTCCATCCTCAGTCTGTGCCTGGCGGCCTCCGGCATCCTGTCCGCCACATCGCTGTTCTGGATGCTGCCCACCACGTTGCTCGGCGGTGTCTCTGCCGCCGCCGGTATCGCGGCCGTCAACAGCTTCGCCAACCTCGCCGGCTTCTGCTCGCCCTACCTGATTGGCTGGATCACCACCCTGACCGGTTCCAGCGCCATCGGCATGTACCTGATCACCGGCGTACTGCTGAGCGGCGCCCTGCTGGTCCTGCGCATTCCCGCCGCCCTGGTCAATCGTTGAGTTAACGGAGTTTCACCATGACTACCCAACCTTCACAGATTTCAAGCAAGCATCTGGCGCAGCGCGCCCACAACATCCGGCGTCACGCCTTGCGCATGGGCCAAGTTCAGGGCCAGGGTTATGTCGGCCAGGCGCTCGGCGCTGCCGACCTGCTGGCAGTCTCCTACTTTCATGCCCTGAACCTTCGGCCTGAAGACCCGGAATGGGAGCAGCGCGACCGCTTCTACCTCTCCATCGGTCACTACGCCATTGCGCTGTACGCGGCCCTGATCGAGGCCGAAATCATCCCGCTCGATGAGCTGGAAACCTACGGATCGGATGACAGCCGCCTGCCGATGTCGGGCATGGCCGCCTACACCCCGGGCATGGAAATCACCGGGGGTTCGCTGGGCCAGGGCCTGGGCATCGCGGTCGGTGCCTGCCTGGGTCTCAAGCGCAAAGGCTCGGCCTCCTTCGTCTACAACCTGCTGTCTGACGGCGAGCTGAATGAAGGCTCGACCTGGGAAGCGGTGATGTCGGCCTCGCACTGGAAGCTCGACAACCTGATCGCCATCGTCGACGTCAACAACCAGCAGGCTGACGGTTACTCGAGTGAAATCCTCTCGTTCGAACCCATCGTCGATCGCTGGCACTCGTTCGGCTGGTTCACCCAGCGCGTCGATGGCAATGACATAGATGCACTGGTCGCAGCTTTCGACGCCGCTCGCAACCATCCCGGCGCCCAGCCACGGGTGATCATCTGCGACACCAAAATGGGCAAGGGCGTGCCCTTCCTGGAAAGCCGCGAGAAAACCCACTTCATCCGCGTGGAAGAACACGAATGGGACCTGGCACTGAACAACCTTGAAGAAGGAAAAGACCAATGAGCAACGCCGCCAACACTTCGACCAGCGCACCGGTCAAAAAGCGCCTGACCACCTCGGCGATGATTGCTTCCATTGCCTCCGAAGGCCAGGCCACCAAGTCTGCCCCATTCGGGCATGCACTGGCCGCGCTGGCGAATCAGCGCCGGGATATCGTCGGGCTGTCCGCCGACCTGTCCAAGTACACCGACCTGCACATCTTCGCCAAGGCGCATCCGGATCGTTTCTATCAAATGGGCATGGCCGAGCAGTTGCTGATGAGCGCCGCAGCCGGCATGGCCCGCGAAGGCTTCGTGCCCTTCGCTACCACCTACGCGGTGTTCGCTTCACGTCGCGCTTATGACTTCATCTGCATGGCGATCGCCGAGGAAAACCTCAACGTCAAGATCGTCTGCGGCCTGCCCGGCCTCACCACCGGCTACGGCCCGAGCCACCAGGCGACCGACGACCTGGCGATCTTTCGCGCCATGCCCAACCTGATGATCGTCGACCCCTGCGATGCCCTGGAAATCGAGCAGGCAGTGCCCGCCATCGCCGCGCATCAGGGCCCGGTCTATATGCGCTTGCTGCGCGGCAACGTACCGCTGGTGCTGGACGAGTACGGCTACCAGTTCGAAATCGGCAAGGCCAAGACCCTGCGCACCGGCAATGATGTACTGATCATCTCCACGGGCCTGATGACCATGCGCTCGCTGGAAGCGGCCAAGGCACTGCAAGCCGACGGCGTGGACGTCGCCGTGCTGCACGTACCGACGATCAAACCGCTGGATGAACAAACCATCCTCGCCGAAGCGCGCAAGTCCGGTCGGTTGGTGGTCACTGCGGAGAACAGCTCGATCATCGGCGGTTTGGGCGAAGCGGTCGCGGGCGTGCTGCTGCGTAACGGCGTGACGCCGACCTTCAGGCAGATCGCATTGCCGGATGCGTTCCTCGATGCCGGCGCCTTGCCGACGTTGCATGATCGCTACGGCATTTCGACTGAGGCGGTTTGTGCTCGGATCAAAGCGTGGCTTTGACCTGGGATTGATTAGGGGCGCTTAGGGATAGGCGCCCCTTTTTGCATCGCGTGTTTTGTAACAGTGGGGCTCGGCTCAATGCCAGTCAGTAAACAGATTTAACAGGCGATGAGGGCATTGTGGCGAGGGGGTTTATCGAAACGTCGCACCGCCCCGTTGGGCTGCGAAGCGGCCCCAAAAAATGGGACTGCTGCGCAGTCCAACGGGGGTAACCCCCCTCGCCACAGGTATGTGTTCGGCTTAACTGACTGGCATCAGGGCTTGGCTCAGAAATCGTAGGTGTAGCTGAAGTAAAACCGATCAGCGTCATGGGTAATGATGCCTGCCGGTCCGCGACTCGCAACAAACCGCGAAACTCCATCAGGTGTGCCCTCGGTCTCGAATTCATCGTGCAACCAGACTGCACTGAGTCCCTTCAGCGCGCCCTGGAAGGCGTACTGCAGAACGGTCTGGAAATCGTACCGGGAAAAATTATCGTAACCGGCGGCATGGGTCGATCTCGCGTAGTAGGTATCCAGCACCAGACCCGGTAAGCCAAGGGGTGCGAAGTTCACGCCGGCGCTGAGTTTGAACATCTCCTCGTTCTTCAGACCGAAGTAGTAGAAGTCCTTGGCGCTGCTGTCCCAGGTGCCGTGGTCCTGTGAGAAGAACAGCCGGTCAAAGTCATCGCCCCAGACCTTGTTGTAGGCGAAGCCGGCGTAATAAGGACCGGTGCGGTATTTGATCGACAGGTCCATGAAGCGCGCATCGTGTGATTGCTCGGGTTCGTACAGGCCTTTCACGCCGCCATAGTCGAACAGCTTGCCTGCATCCTGCTGGGTCCCGGTGGTGGCATACACATCAATGCCACGAGCCTGTCCCAGATCGAAAGTGTGCTCGGCCTTGAGCAGCGCTTCGCGCAGGTAATCCGTCGATTCGGCGTATTCGGTGCGCAAGGTGGTGCCTTCGGGCGCTTTCCAGGTCAGTGCGTACAAACGCAAGTCTTTGATCTTTTCCCCACTGAAGTTCGTCAGGTCGTTGCCCCAGCCATTTTCCTGTCGGGGGCTGAATTCGTTGATACGGCTGGAGCGTGCTTCGAACGTGCCCAGGCGGTAACCAAGGTCATAGCCAACGGTCGCGGCGGGAAGAATGCGCGTGACGTCATCGCGGTATTGTCCATAGCGGCGGATCTTCTTGCCGGCGCCGACATTCAGCTCACCCGCTCCCGCGGCAAACTTGCCTCGAAGGTAGGCCTCAAGAGGTTTGGCGATGCCATGGGGATCGGTGATCGACTGGCGCGCTTCCAGGTTGGTGATGCTGGTGGCGTTCTGACCGATGTTCAGATCGTTGGCCAGGCCGTAGCTGTAATCCACGCCCAGCATGTCGTTGTACCAGCCCGACCGGAAGGTGAACTGCGCACCCTGGACCCACTCGTCACGGACAGGGCCGACGCCATCGCCGTCGTTTTCGTTCCAGTAGTACTGGCTATAGCGCAACGAGGTCTTGCTGTCTTCGATAAAACCGCCAGCCTGCACGCCAGTAACGAGCATGCCGCATGCCAAACCAGCCAGAGCGCTACGAGTAATCAACATGACCTGTCCCTTTTTCGGGTTATTAGAATGGTGCCCCTTTGGTGGCGGCACCTAGATTCCAACGGGTCATGTCGGGAGGCAATTCAATCAGGTTTCATCCTGTGGAACAGGGTCTGAGGGCCGCGAGATAGGCACTTGCAATGGGGGCAGGTAATGCGGCACATGCTCGGTTAACGAGGATTTCCGAGGCGAATATAAGTGTTTCAGGCGAAGCAGATGTAGCCTGAACTGACGCCTTCGCAGGCAAGCCTTGCTCCTACAGTTGGGGTGTCACATTGCCGTAGGAGCGAGGCTTGCCCGCGAAGAGGCCGGCACATTCAGCATCAAGCCTGCGTCCGGCTGTGAAGCAGTCGCAAAACCTGCAAATCGGATTTATCTGACAGACCGCTCTGTTTTTGAGGGGGCATGCGCTCCGGCGACAGTTTTTACGAAGCAGTTTGATAGAGTCCAGCCTCTACTGAAATTGCTGACAAGGAGTCACACATGCCAAAACCAGCCGCGCGTGTAACCGACCCGACCCGTTGTCCACTACATGCAAAGACCGAAAATGCTATTGCTTCCGGATCCCCGGACGTGTTCATCGACGGGCTCCCTGCTGCCCGTGAAGGTGACACCTGTACCTGTGGTAGTACTTTGATCTCCGAAGTGTCCTCAACGGTATTAATAAATGGAAAAAAAGCGGCATTGATCGGCACTGTCGGCACTCACGGAAACGTGGTGATTGGCGGCTCCAGTACGGTGATTATCGGGGACTCACACACTCCTGCCACAATCCTGCCGTCCTCGCCTCTCCCGACTCAGAAAGTCTACGGACAATCATTCAGCATCACTGATAGCGAAACAGGACTTCCATTACCTTCTCGCGGCTATGTCGCAATTGTCGATGGTGTTGAGAGTAACGGTGTAACAGATGCCCACGGCATGGTTCATCTCAAGACCCTGAATCCAGAAGCCAAAATTTCGCTTCACATCAAGTTCGTTGCTCCCGCCCGCACACTTCACGAACTGTCGGAGGAAAGCTGATGGCCTCTTCAGTCAGGACCCTCTCCGATGCAAGAGAAATCAAGTCGGGCGAATTCATATACCCTGTTCCGATTACTGTGAACGACCGGGCAGCCACACGTGAAGCGATCATCAAAAAGGCTCGATCGCTGGATGCGACGTTTGTAGAACGCTCCTTCTGGGGTGCACTGAAAGGTAAGGCTGACATGGTCATCGACTGGGACTACAGCATGATTGCCTTGCACCATGCGGGACGAAGTCATGGCTGCGCACCGGGTGCAGCACAAATGCTGGACATTCAGAAGGGCCACTTGAGCCAGAAGTACGACGATATCGGCTATCACTACGGGATCGATTGCACCGGGCAGATTTTTGAAGGCCGCGACATCCGGCTTCAGGGTTCAAGTGTTTTGAAGTTCAACAAGGGCTTGATAGGTATTGTCCTGCTGGAAAATCTTACGACTCCAGAAGAAGGCGGAGATTGGATCGCCAGAGGACGAGTGGCCCTCGATAGCATTGGCTACAGAACCACAAACGTTATCCCGGCTGCTCAGATTACCGCCTTGATGCATCTGATCAATGCACTCAAGAGCGTATTCGTCATCAAGCACTTTGGTGGGCACCGCGAATTTCCGGGTCAGGCTTCCGAGGGAAAGGTTTGTCCCGGCAACGTCGGAATGGAACTGGTGAGGCATCTCAGAAGCAAGACACAACTGCTGCCCCCACCGGCGCCGCGAGAGTGAAAACGTTACTGGCAGGTGTTCTTTTGGCAGTGCTGGCCATTCTCAATATCGGCTACTACCAAGCCCTTGAAGACGGTGACATTGAAACCGTCCTCTTCATAAAGAAACACCCGTCCCTGCAAATCAAGTTCTACAACATCCACGCTAATGACGGCGATATCAGGCCAGTCGAACGACTATCAGGCGAGGAGAGAATGTGGATCATTGATTACTGCAGGCACAGGCTTGGTATCGATACTGAGCTCAAAACGCAGGATGATGTTGAAATGTGCAGGAGAAAGTAAAACTGCGGCTTTGAGGAAAAGGGGCTTTGGCCCTATTCCGTTTTTCGCGACCTCCAAAATCAAAGAAATACGGGGTGCCGTTCGTCGGCCCCGGCGCACGATCAATTATTGGGCCAGTCGATGAATTAGCCAAAATCGAGGTCTCTATGCGCCCCCTTACTTCAGATATGCCAAATGGCCGCGAGCTCATTGACGAACTCGACTTAGCTACCGCGAGGATGATGGCCCTTTCCGTTGACCGCATCGGTACGGCTGAGTGGAAGGAAGCCTCCCTGAGACAGCAATACGCATTCAACAAATGGCGTGAATATCTTCATCAATTGGCTGATGACCGGGTTCTGGCCGAAACCACGGATGTAGTGGTCCCGCTGACTGAGATTGTCATCCCGGTCAATTGCTCCGATAAGGCCCAAAGTCTTTCTGCGTACTCATGATCAACGGCCCAAGGGGCCACACCCTTTCGCCCCACATCGGAATCGTTGACAGAGGTGATATTGCAGTCCTCGCAATAGACACCGCCCAACCCGGCAAGTGTGGGACTGGTCGCGCACCACAGGCTTGTCGCAGCACCTTGCTCGACGGTCTTCAGACCGGCTTGCGGATTCAGACGCTGGCGTCCGTGCTCATCCAGCACGTCGAACGCGGCGATTTCGGCACTGCTCAGATGGCGCGCGAGATTGGTGAGGATCTGGCCAGGATGGACCGAGAAAGCCCGCACACCCCGATCACGTCCGCGCCGGTCGAGCGCCAGCGCAAACAAGGCGTTGGCAGTTTTGGACTGACCATACGCCACCCATTTGTCATACGGGCGGCGCGTGAAATCGATGTCGTCGAAATCCACGCCCGCGATCTGATGTCCTCGCGACGATACCGACACCACGCGCGCCGCGCCTGCAGCTATCAGGGCCGGCCATAGCCCGCATGTCAGGCGGTAGTGACCGAGATGATTGGTTGCGAACTGACTCTCACGTCCATCGTCGTCCCGCATCAAGGGCGAAGCCATGACCCCGGCGCAATTGATCAGCATCGCGACAGGCCGCCCACTGTCGAGCACACGTCGACTGAAGGCAGCAACCGATGCAGCCTGCATCAGATCCATCTGCAGCACTTCGACCCGCTCGACGCCGGCCAGTGTAGTCAGCGCCTGACACGGATCTCGCGCAGGAACGATAACCTGCGCGCCCGCGGCAGCCAGACTTTGGGTGGTGATCAGTCCTATGCCCGAGTGACCGCCGGTAACAATGGCGATCCGGCCTGTCAGGTCAACACCTGCCATGACCTGGGCCGCAGTGCTGGCGGCGTCGAACTCGGACTGTATGGGTTTTTGAAGCGTCATCATCGGAATCCCCTGGCATATATCGAAGTGCACGATTCTTTATTAAGCTCGCTGGACGAACCATCCTCTGAAAACCGGTTTTCTATCGTGATCATCCAGAATGCAGTGTCTGATCCCCTGTCCGAAGTCCTTGCGCTGTCAGGACTGCGTGCCGCCTGTTCCGTGCGATTGCAGGCAGGAGGCACATGGGCCCTGAGATTCCGGCCCATCGAATTGAAATTCAACGTCGTGCGACGGGGCGAGTGCTGGCTTCGCGTGGCCGGGATGCAGCCAGCTCAGCTGACGGCGGGCGACTGTTTCGTGATCGCGCGTACCCCGTTCATTCTTTCCAGCGGGCCGGATGAGGAAGCCGTGGATGCTTCGCAAGTGTTCTCCCATGCGGGGGCATCGGCGACATTCGGCATGGGTGAAGAGGTCGAGTTATTGGGCGGCAGCGTTTCCCTGGAGGGACCTGCCGCGGTGGAGCTGCTCGAGACGTTGCCGGCTGCACTGATCATCCCTGGAGCGTCAGGAGGCGCATCTTCGTTCAACTGGCTGCTCGATGAGCTGGACCGTGAATGGCAGTCGAATCAACCCGGTGCGCACACGATGTGCAACGATCTGCTCCGGTTGGTCTTCGTTCACGCGCTGCGCCATCACATCACCACGGCTGACGCAAACGATCTGAGTTGGCTGGGTGGACTACGCGACCCCGTCATCGCAAAGGTACTGCGCGCCATTCACGGTGCACCTGAAAAAACGCTGAGACTGGCTGAAATGGCGAGTATCGCCTGCATGTCGCGCTCCGGTTTCACGGCACTTTTCAAGGCACGTGTGGGGCAGGCACCTGTCGAATATGCCACGCGCTGGCGCATGCAGGTCGCGGCTTCGCGGTTGCGCAACGGTGCAGACAACGTCACTACCGTCGCCGCGTCACTGGGCTACCTTTCGGACGCTGCATTTGGCGCCGCATTCCGACGCGTTCACGGCCAGTCGCCCGGGCACTATCGACGGGAAGCGAGTGCGAGAGCGCCTCAAGAATGAAACGCCGCCTTCTGGAATCCCCATGGAACGTTGCCAACACGATTTGAAAGAAGATGCCAGGGCGTAACACCCTGGCAGAACACAGAGATCACTTTTTCTTCTTCGCAGGCTTGTCAGTCTTATCTGACTTCTTCGCCTTGTCCGGCTTGCTATCAGCTTTCTTCGCGGATTTCTTCGGTGCGGCATCTTTCTTCTTGTCTTTCTTGTCGGAAGACTTCGAAAGCGCCAAGGCCGCAGCTGATTTCTTTGCCGATGATGACTTTTTGTCTTTCAAATCCTTGCTGGCTTTTGAAGACTCACTTTTGCTTTTCTTCTCGTCCTTCGCCATGTTGACCACCTCTCGGAGAATGCGTGTATTGGCAAATGGCCTGTGGGATTCGCCACAGGCTAGTCATTAGGCGAGCGGGTCCGGAGGCGGTTCAAAATATTTATGCTTCAAACTGAACCCGGGAGATGCAAGAGGCGGCGCGAATCGCTGAAGCCAGAACGCGTCCGAGCGCTTGCCCGGACGCGCCGTTCTTCACTGCGCGAGCGTCGCGTTGTCGATGACGAAGCGGTATTTGACGTCACCCTTGAGCATCCGCTCGTAAGCTTCGTTGATGTGCTCTGCGCGTATCAGTTCGATATCCGAGACGACAGTTCAATACATTGTCCCGATCCGTTCGCTTCTGCCGTAGCTCAATCCGGTCGAATACTTGCCTGATCCTGTGGAGATGCAAGGGGATGGAAAGAAAAAGCCTCATCGGCGGGCTAGACTTCGATCGGCTGATACAGCGAGTAGGTCCTCGTCCCGGCTGTAGCAAAGCACTGGCCGCATTCGAGGAGCTTTGTTCATTCAAGGCCACGACCGGAACATGATTCGGTCCAGGCCTTCCTTCATTCAGGAGAAGCGAACATGGGTTTTGTGACGACGCGGGACGGTGTTGAGATCTTTTATAAAGACTGGGGACCACGTGATGCCAAGGTCATCTGGTTCCATCACGGATGGCCACTGAGCGCCGACGATTGGGACGCGCAGATGCTGTTTTTCCTGGCCAACGGTTACAGGGTCATCGCACACGACCGACGGGGCCATGGGCGCTCGAGTCAGGTCTGGGACGGCCACGATATGGATCACTACGCCGACGACGTTGCGGCCGTGGTGGATTACCTTGGGGTACAAGACGCAGTACATGTCGGGCACTCCACCGGCGGCGGCGAAGTGATTCATTACATCGTGCGCCACGGTGAAAACCGCGTCTCCAAAGCCGCCATCATCAGCGCCGTGCCACCCTTGATGGTCCAGACTCCGAATAATCCCGGAGGCCTGCCAAAATCGGTTTTCGACGACCTGCAGGCCCAACTCAAAGCCAATCGCGCGCAGTTCTACCACGACGTCCCTGCCGGACCTTTCTACGGTTACAACCGCCCCGGTGCGAAACCGTCCGAGGGCATCATTCGCAACTGGTGGCGCCAAGGCATGATGGGTTGTGCAATCGCGCACTATGACGGGATCGTGGCCTTTTCCCAGACCGACTTCACCGAAGATTTGAAGCGCATCAAGATTCCCGTTCTGGTGCTGCATGGGGATGACGACCAGATCGTGCCTTATGAGAATTCGGGGGTTCTGTCGGCGAAGCTGTTGCAGAACAGTACGCTGAAAATCTACCCGGGCTTTCCGCACGGAATGCCGACAACCCATGCGGATACGATCAATGCTGATTTGCTCGCGTTCATTCGCAGTTGAATGATCGGGGCGGGTGAAAATCCCGCCCCTTTCAGCGTTGGCTAGCTGGGCAACTTCAGGTGCAGCAAGGGAAACGGTCGGCCCTCGCCATCCAGCGGAGAACGACCTGTTTGAACAAACCCGTAATGCAGATAAAAACCTACCGCTTCGGGATTCTGCTCATTCACGTCAACACTGATCTCATTGCGCGAACGGCGAGCGTGATCCAGCAATGCGCGCCCAATCCCCTTCCCTCGTAAATCCGGCTCGATAAAGAGCATCTCCACGTGGTTTTCGTTGAGCCCGATGAAACCCAGCGGGCGGTCCTGCGCATCGACTGCAACCCATAACTCCACAGCGGGCAGGTAGATGTCTCGCAGCTGCGGAAGTAACGCAGTGATATCGGATTCTTGCAGGAAGTGGTGAGTGGCGCGAACGGAGCGCAGCCAAATGTCGAGCAGTAGCGGATGGTCGGCGTTGGTAGCCTGACGAATGATCATGGAATCATCCTTTTGTATTTGATATCGGGAATGAGGCACGCCAGTGAATGGCGACCGTATAAGCGTCGGCAACGTGTATGACCGCTTCGCGAATTAACGCCTGGGCGGTTCACGGCAGAGGTGGCCGCAAAGGAGGGAGGCGGAACGATACTGATGGGTTTTCGATATGTCTATACCAATTGACGGATCTACGTTCAGCGCACCGCCTGTAGGAGCTGCCGCAGGCTGCGATCTTTTCGCAACGCTCGACACAAAGGAATCCATCACAGATCATCAAATGCCCCTTCAAGGATGCCCAGGGACGTATGCCATGGATCGCCTTCCGACACTCTTCACCGATCGTCTTGTACTCACGCCCCTCCAACTGGAGGATGCCCCCATCATCCAGGACTTGTTCCCCCAATGGGAGGTAGTTCGCTACCTGGATAGTCGCGTCCCATGGCCGTATCCAGAAGACGGAGCGCTGGTCTATGTGCGGGACATCGCCCTGCCTGCGATGGCAGCCGGTCGTGAATGGCATTGGATGATCCGCATGCGCAACGATGCCGAGTGCACCCTCGGTAGCATCAGTTTGTTTGAACAGCCTGGGAACAACAGAGGCTTCTGGCTTGCGCCGCAGTGGTGGGGAAAAGGCTATATGCGTGAAGCATGTCGGATCATCAACGCGTATTGGTTCGAGACATTGTCGCGTCCGGTCATGCAGGTTCCCAAAGCGGTTGCCAACCATGCGTCCCGCAGGGTCTCAGAGCATGAGGGCATGCGTCTGGTGGGTGTGCGAGAAGGTAATTTTGTCTGCGGGTTGATGCGCGTCGAGGTTTGGGAGATGACGCGTACGGAGTGGATTGGCAGATCTATGGCTGGCCATTAGTTTTATTGGCTCGGTCATTGGCCGCTATGTAGAAAAATGAAAAAGGAGACAAATTTACTTTGTAGAAAACAAATCTGTCCCCTTTCCGATGGTCCCCTTCTCCGCAAATTACGGCATGGAAATACTGTAACCCGCGAGTTTGGCCCTCTCCTTTTCTTTCACGTACTTCTTGTTGGCCATCTGCGAGAACTTCATGAAGTCGGCCTTGGCGTCGTCCCTGTCTCCCAAATGGTCGTACGCGATACCGCGTGCGTAGTAAGCCCAGGCATAGTCCGGCTGGCGCTGAAGGCCGGTGCTGAATGCTTCAGCGGCCTCTCGGTACTGACCCAGGTCCGTCAACGCGAGTCCCAGATGATAGTAGGTTGGCATATGGAAGCCGGAGCCCTTCCCAGCTTCTCCCATCCCGTTGTCAAGGTTGTACTGCACGAGTTCAAGGGCTTTTTTCGGGTTGCCAGCGTCGCGATACATGGCACTCAAGTCCAGGTTGTCACGCGGATCAGGCTTGACCGCCAGCTGCATGGATTTTTCCTTGGCGGCCACGGCTTCCGGAAAGTGTTTGAGGTTGCTGAAAGCATCGGCCTGCACAGCGTAAATCGAACTCTGCAGCGATGCGGGAAGCGTATTTTTCTGCAGGCAAAGATCACCTTCCTGCAGCACCAGAGGATAGTTTTCGGCTTTGGAAGCCTTGAACTGATTTACGCAGTGGGCAAGGTTGGCTTTTTGCGGGTTCTGCATCCCTGCACAACCTGTAAGGATGACAGAGGAGGCAAACAGTACGGGCCAGCGAAAATTCATGATGAGCATCCTTGTCAGTCGAGCAGATGAGCGTTGAGGTCAGGACGATAAACCTGCAAAAGAGGAGCAGTCACGGTGCCTTGTAGCGAGCAAAACACGGTGGTGTGTCCCGCAAGTGGCGTTGTCGTGCCGCCCTCCTCGACGATCAGCACGCGGTCTACGAAACCAAACGGCGTGGCGACGCCGGGACCGGTGAGATTCTCGGTGCGCCATTGGCCGATCGGGTCACCAACGCGGCGAATTTCGGCGCGGCTAATAGCGTTGCCCTGACTGAAAAAGCGTGCGCTATCGACGAACAGCGGTTTGAGTTTTGCCGCCACTTCTTGCGGCAAGCCATCGGCTACGAAACCCCAGAAGAGAAAATTGCCGACGTCTTTGATGGTTTGGGCCTGGTTGTAATAGCCGACCATACGCACGCCGTTAACGATCAGGGGCGTTTCGAACTGTTGGTAAGTGCCACCTTCCTGCAGCGGACTCATGACGGTCGGTGCCTTGACCGAGCCATAATCACTCAAGCGCAGGGTCCCTGCCGGCAGACGTGCGTCGCGCAGGCTTTCGAAAAATTGCGCGTCGCAACGAGAGAACTCAGTCAGAAGTTGTTCGGGCGTGTTGATGGCTTGGGGTTGAGCCTGTACAGCGCTGGCGGCTGTGATGGCGAGCAAAGTAATACTGGAAAAAACTGAGCGGAGCATTTACGTCATCCATGAGGAGGGAACGAAGGATTTCGGCTTATCAGTCGCAATCTTTAATAAAGAAGGGCTTGCGAGAGAAGGCCTGAGTGCTGGCAAAAGGGGCACAGATTGATTTTCTGGACAATGAATCTGTCCCCTTTTAACGCCCGGAGCCGATCTTTCTCATTACCGCGGAACAACAATCACCATCGGCGTGGGTGCCGCTGGAGGCATCATCATTCCCTCGCTTTTAACCACCGTCACACCGTGCTTCTTGATGGACTCAAAGACCTTTTGCGTCGCTGCCGAGTCGTTATAGCCACCGTCATCTATGACTACGGTCAGCGCGCTTTGACGGCGCGGCTCGATGAGTTGTACCTGATTGGTCCGGAAGTACGAGTCCATGGCAACCTTGTCCAGGGACGACAGATCAACTCGTAGAATTTCCGTGTACTTCAACGCCGATGCATTCCAGCCATAGACATTGATCTGTTCCTGAGTCAGGGCAAAAACACAGAAGTGGTAACCACCGATAGTGGAGCCTGGAGTGGAAACGATTAACGTGCAGCGGCCATGCTGCATGATCGATCCTTTGATATCTGGAAAGTCCTTCACGATCTCAGTCGGAAATTGCACTCGGTCGTAGTAGACCGTTGCCCTGTCTAACGGGGTCGTGTTGCAGCCGGACAGAGTGACGGCTAACCCGACGGTCAAACTGGCAAGAAAATTACGCACGGACTACTCCTGTGAGGTTGGTGGTGGGAAGGCGTGAGCCAAAGATCACCAAAATAACAGGATAAAGGCGAAACGCCACCACCGAAATCAGGCCATACGGATATTCGCTGTTTCAGGTCATAGCCCCCGAGAATCGTACAAATCCAGTGGCTCTCGTCAGGGCTGTTTTTGAACGTCCACTCACTGCCAAAACCGGAAATTTAGACTGTTCCCCCCTGAAACGGGCTGACACCTGCCTCACCCAACCACCGGCGCATGCTCAGCCATCAATTCAATCACCCAGTCGATAAACACCCGCACCTTGGCACTGACATGGCGATTCGGCGGAAACGCCAGATACATCGGCATCGGCGCCAACTGCCAGTCCTCAAACAGCGGCAGCAACTCGCCGCTGACCAGGTGCGGTTTGGCCATGTACTGCGGTAGCCAGAGCATGCCCAGGCCAGCCAGGCCGGCGGCAAGGTAGGCATTGCCGTCGTCGACCGTCAGTTGCGGGCGGCCGTGGGCCTCGATGCGCTCCTCACCTCGCTGCATCGTGTAGGGCAAGGTTTTGCCGGTACGAAACCAGAGGAAGCCGACGGTGTTGTGCCGGCCCTCCTCCAGTTCACGGGGATGCGCCGGCGTACCGAAACGCTGCAAATAGCCGGGCGCGGCATAGATGCCGAGTTTCAGATCGCCCACATGCCTGGCCACCAGGGATTGATCGGTGATCTCGCCGCCACGCAGCACGCAGTCGACGTTTTCACCAATGATGTCGACGATGCGATCGCTCACGCCCAGGTTCAGCTGAATTTCCGGATAACGTGCAAAGAACTCCGGCAAGGCCGGTATCAGCAGCATGCGCGCAAATGGGCTGGGGACATCCACCCGCAGCCGCCCGCGCGGTGTCATCGACGCGCTGGACAAGCTGGTCTCGGCGTCTTCCATGTCGACCAGCAGCCGCGCGACGCGTTCGTAGTAGGCCGCGCCGTCGGCGGTGACATTGACCTTGCGTGTGGTGCGATTGAGCAGGCGCACGCGCAATCTGGCTTCCAGTTGCTGAACGAGCTGCGTCACGGTGGTCTTGCTCATGTGCAGGGTGGCTGCCGCTTTGGTGAAGCTACCCGTTTCCACCACCCGGGCAAACGCCTGCATTGCATCGAAACGGTCCATTTCACGCCTCTCTCGGGTCTGGATTGTTTGGATTGTACAAACAGTCATGACCAGACCTGCCTGTTTATTGAGGTCGGCGGCCTTTTTTATAGTGGCTTCACCGTAAACACCGGGCCGCGATGGCCCCGAAAGAGGTATGCCATGACCAGCAAACGTGATGTCGTTTTCCCGCCTGACCGCCATGCGTTGTACGAGCTGCACCGCTACTCGCCGGCGATTCGCTCCAACGGTTTTCTGTTCGTATCCGGACAGGTCGGCAGCCGCAAGGATGGCTCCGCCGAGCCGGACCTTGCGGCACAGGTTCGCTTGGCCTTTGCGAACCTCAACGCGATTTTGGCCGAGGCCGGCGGTAGTTTCGAGGATGTGGTCGACACGACGATCTTCATGGTCGACCCCGACTCGAAATTCGAAACCATCTGGGAAGTGGCGGCCGAGTATTGGGGCGAAGCGCCCTATCCGACGGTGACGGCGATCGGCGTGACCTGGCTGTCGGGCTTCGATTTCGAGATCAAGGTGATCGCCAAACTACCGGGCCTGTAGGAGCGAAGCTTGCTCGCGAAAGCGGTTCATCGGCCCCCATCGATGTTGACTGGCAGACCGTCTTCGCGGGCGAGCCTCGCTCCCACGCGGCAGATGCCAGTTCATGACCAATGTGGGAGCGGGCTTGCTCGCGAAGGCGTCGTGTCAGTCGACATCGTTGTCAGCTGATGAACCGCTTTCGCGAGCAAGCCCGCTCCCACAGGAGTCCGATGGACAGCGCGTTCTACAAGACGCCCATGGCCGGTCGCCTGCGGGGGGCGGGAGAAAACATTGATGCAAACCATCGAGCGTCAACAGACCACACGCGCATCAATGAAAGATAGGGTGACGAGATAGCACGTCCGTCACCCTTTGAACTCCGGCGAATTCCCTGTCAGTGCTATGAAAAGTGATGCCGTACCGGAAGCGTGAACTGGAAAATGGCTCCACGGGGCTGATTGGCACTCGCCCATAAGCGTCCGCCATGGGCCTCGACAATCGAGCGGCAGATCGACAAGCCCATGCCAAGGCCCGCGGCTTTGGTCGTGTAGAACGAGGTGAACACTTGGTCGGGGTTCTGCGTGGCAAAGCCCGGCCCCGAATCGCTGACGCTGATCAGCAAGTAGCCCTCCTCCCCCGGCACCGCACTGATCTGCAACTGGCGCTCGTTTTGCGGTGTAACGCCCATCGCCTCAAGCGCGTTCATGATCAGATTGAGCAGCACCTGTTGCAACTCCACACGATCACCGACGATCAACTGCAAGCCATCGGTGAGTTGCGTCTGCAGCGTCACACCGTTCTTCATGATCTCGCTTCGGGTGAATTCGATCATTTCGCCAATGGCCACATTGATGTCCAGGGCACCGTTCTGCGGCGGTGCCTTGCGGATATGCCCGCGAATGCGCCCCAGCACATCGGCGGCGCGGTTGGCATCCTGGATCAGCCGGCCGAGCACCTGACGGACCTCGTCGAGCGCCGGTGGCTGAACGTTCAGCCAACGCTGCGCGGCATGGGCGTTGAGTATCGCGGCTGCAATCGGCTGGTTGACCTCGTGCGCGATCGATGCCACCAACTGCCCCATGGTGGCGACGCGATTGGCGTGGGCCAGTTCGGTCTGCACCTCGCGATAGCGCCGCTCGCTTTCGCGGGCTTTCTCTTCTGCCTGCTTGCGCTCGGTCAGGTCCAGAACGAAGGCGACGCCTTCCTTGCGATCGCTTTCGAACATGGCTAGACCAACGATCGCCGGCAGCGTGCTGCCATCTTTCTTGAAATACGCCTTCTCCAAGGGTTGAGCATGGCCATTGCGCACCGCGTCCTGAACGTAACGATCGCTGAGTTCGCGATACTGCGGCACCGTCAGATCGCGCCAGCGCATCCTTCCTGAAACAAGGTCTTCGCGGGTGAAGCCCAACATACGCAGAAAGGCATCATTGGCCTCGACAATGTCACCATCAACATTCCACACCACGATGCCGATGATGTTGGCGTCCACCAGGCGCCGGATCTTCGATTCGCGCTCGGCGACCTCACGGTACAACCGGGCATTTTCCAGGGAAATGGCCGCCTGCGAAGCCACCAGTTTCAGCACCGCAATGCGGTTCGGGCTGAACACCCTGGCGCTCAGGTTGTTTTCCAGATACAGCGCCCCCACCAGCTTGGCCTGGGTCATCAATGGCAGGCAGAGAATCGAGCGGGCGCGCTGCTGTCGCACGTAAGGGTCGGCGGCGAACGGGGCTTCGCTCGTAGCGTCGCCCAGAACGATGCTCT
Organism: Pseudomonas sp. REP124; assembly: GCF_020164475.1. Taxonomy (GTDB): domain Bacteria; phylum Pseudomonadota; class Gammaproteobacteria; order Pseudomonadales; family Pseudomonadaceae; genus Aquipseudomonas. The sequence goes on from NZ_JAIQWX010000003.1 coordinate 71,171, forward strand.
CGCCAGTGCGCAAGACCTGATAGAGAACGGACTCCGGCAACAGCTTGCTGCTGACGGCGGTATCGCGCAATTGCGTAGCGTTGCCGCCGGTGGTCACTTGCGCAACAACCCTGTGCTCGCCTGCGTCCGACAGGATCAACAGGCCGCGCTCGGCTCCGGCCTGTTCGATGGCGGTGAGCATGACCGTGTCGATCAGCTTTTCCAGAACGATTTCGCCCGACACTGCCTGGGAGACCTTGATCACGGTCGTCAGGTCGAGGTGTTCAACCGCCGTGGCCATGGTGGTAATCGGGCCGAGCGAAGACTCTTCGGTGCGCAGCGACGGATACTTCGCTTCCAGCTGGCGCACCTTGCCATCGGCGCCCCAGCGCAGATAACCGTAGCGCGCATCCTGCAGATAGACACAGGCAATTTTGCCAAGGCCACGCGCGGCGAAGAAGCGAGACGCCAGTTCATTGGCCAGCGCCTCGATCTGTGTGAAACCATCCTTCTGCGCCAGATTGATGGCTTGTTCATACAGCAACTCGGCGTCCAGCACACGCCCTTCAACTCGGGCGATCTCGGCAGCGATCAACGCTGCCCGGCTGGCGAAATTCTCCGGACACTGTTGCGCCCAGCCCTGCAACCGCTGGTAATCGACGCCCATGGCGGCCAGATGCAGCGCATGCTCTTGCTCCGAGACGCCGTCGCACCAGGCTGACCGAACCAGCGCATCATAAAAGTAGAACTCAGCTTCCTCGAAAAACGAGTGAGACGCCCAGAGCAAGCGCTGAGCCTGTGCAGCGGCTGTCATGGCCGCCGCGTAATTTTCGGCCATGTACTGCGCCTGTAATTTGCGCACCCAGTACCAGCACTCTGCCAGGGCCAGGTCCAGGCTGCTGGACAGATGGGCTTCGGTCTTGCTTTCGTTGAACTGTTGATCGTCAAAGCAACCAAAGTATGACGTCTGGCCTCGAAGCATGCGGATCAGCGCGAACTGGGTTTCGATGAAATCGACAACCAGGCCGAAACGTACCTTGATGGCATAGGCCAGACCGCGCTCAGCCTCGCCTTGTACATCGGACAATGGCGCGCCGGCGAACAGCGCGTCGGAAGTAAGGCTGTTGCCCGCATAGGCACCGTACGGCAAATCTCCGATCCGATTAGCGGCAGCAAACGAGCGGCGCAACAGATCGCGACACTGCGCCACTGGCCTCATCCAACGCGAAGTAAAATTGGAGAAACACAGAAAGGTGCTCGGCTCGAATCGCGTCAATCCACGATGTTCGACCAGCTCGCAGCCCAGTTGCCCGAAGCGCAATCCCGCCTGATAGTCACCAAATCGCCGCCCGGCAACCCGAAACAGGTTGGCATAGTGCACACACGATGCATCGCAGTTACCGCGTTCGAGACTGAGGCTGACCGCCTTGCAAATTGACAGGCACGCCAGGTTCGCGTCTGTCTGCAGAGCAGGGGGAAAGAGCTTGCCCAACGCGCTGACAGTCATCAGTGAGACGGCGTCGTCCATCAACGGTAAATCGACAAGCGCCTCGATTTGTCGATCGCCCAGCAGTGACCAGATGCGGTCGTACTCCTGGGACACTTCATTGTCGCTTGGGTGGGCTGACCACTCGATACCCACATGACGCAGGTAGTCGAGACAGACACTGACCGCGCCGTCGCTGCGATCCATCAGCAGGTAGACATCCATCTTCAGGCAGGCGATGTTCGCTCGCTCAATGACAGTCTCGGCCCGCTTCAACAGTGTCGTCAGACGCTCATCTGCAACGGAGAGCTGTCCGGTAAGGAACTCGCATTCGGCCCGGTTCAACTCCAATGCAAAAAGCAGTTCATGCTTATGTGCCCAGCCGTCTTCGTCCAACAACTGCGAACCGGTGGTGAGATAGTTGAGCGCTGACGCGTAGGCAGTCGATGCCTTGGCGCGCTGACCGGCGATCAGATTGAACTCGGCCAGCTGCTCCCGCTCGATCGACTCCGTGAGCAGATCAGCACCGCGATTGAGCTGGCCGACGATTTCGAAGATCGATTCCTCCAGATCCAGGGCAGTTATCTGCGATACAAGCAACCGACCGATTCGCAAATGTGCCTGGGCCCGGGACGCTTCAGGAATCAGAGAATAGGCAGCCTCATGGATACGGTCATGTACAAACCCATAGCTGCCGTCCAGTCGCTCGACCAACTCCTGACTTATCGCTTCCCACAATACCGTGCTCAACTGCGCCTCGGGCACATCCATGGCGGTGGCCAGCGCCTGAATGTCGGCGACGTTGCCCAGGCAGGCGAGATGCTGCAACGCTTGCTGAGTGTGAATCGGCAAGCGGGTCAACTTGTCGACCATCAGGTCAACGATGTTGTCGGTGTAACCCTTGGCATGGATACGATCCGGGTCCCAGAACCACTGACGAACCTCGTAGCCGAAAGCCAACAGCTCTTCCTCGGCAAGCGCCAGTAGAAACTGGATCACAAAGAATGGATTGCCCGCCGTTTTCTCCAGCACGATCTGCGCCAGAGGCTCGACACGCTTTATCTCTTCGTGAAGCGCTTCGGCAATCATCTGCTCGATGTGCGTCTTGGCCAGCGGTGCCAGAGTAATCTCGTTAACCCTGCCACCGGCATTACGAATGGCCTGAAGCTTTCCCGAAAGCGGGTGCGTAACATCCACCTCGTTGCTGCGGTAAGCCCCCACCAGCAACAGGTGCCGCATATCCGATCCGACGAGCAGGTCTTCCAGCAGGTCGAGCGTTGCGGCGTCGAGCCACTGCAGATCGTCAAGGAACAGGGCGAGCGGATGTTCAGCCCGTGCAAACACGCCGATAAAACGCCTGAACACCAGGAGGAAACGACGTTGCGCCTGCTGAGGATCAAGCACCGGCACCGGCGGCGGCTCGCCGATGATCAATTTCAGCTCGGGAATGATATCGGTCATGAGCCGCGCGTTGGCATCCAGCGCCATTTGCAGGTCCTCACGCCAACTCGCCAGCTCCGTATCGTTCTTGCCCAGCAGTGTACGGACCAGGCTTTGAAACGCCTGAACCAGTGTCGAATAGGGAATGTCTCGCCGGTACTGATCGAACTTGCCGGAGGCGAAAATTCCTCGGGGTGGCACTAGAAACTTGTGCAGCTCATTGACCACCGAGGACTTGCCTATGCCGGAATAACCGGTAACCAAAACCATTTCCGGTGCGCCGTTTTCAACGATTCGACCGAACGCGGCAATGAGCGCGTCGACCTCCCGCTCGCGCCCGTAGAGTTTCTCCGGAATCAGCAACCGGTCAGACCTGCTGTGTTCACTCAAAGTAAACGAATTGATCTGCCCAAGTTGCTGCCAGTCGGCGAGGCATTTGCGCAAATCGTACTCAACCCCGGCGGCGGTGCAGTAACGCTCCTCCGCCGTTTTGGCGAGCAACTTCATTACAATTTCGCAGAGTGGCTTGGGCACCGTTTCGACCCGTACGCTGGGTGGCAGCGGTTTCTTCGCGATATGGCAATGTACCCATTCGATCGGGTCGACGGCGGTGAACGGCAACGTTGCGGTCAGCATCTGGTAGAGGGTGACGCCGAAGGAGTACAGGTCACTGCGCGAATCGATCGAGCGATTCATCCGACCGGTTTGCTCAGGTGCCATGTAAGCGAGCGTGCCGCTGATCGTCTCCGGCGCCGACCGTTCGCGGGGAAACCGAGAAGCCAGGCCAAATCCGGTGAGTCTGGCCTGGCCATCGGAGCAGTTCACCAGGATATGGCTGGGTTTGATGTCCTTGTGAACAATCCCCCGCTGATGGAGCTTACCCAGCGCCACTGCAATGCTGACTGCGTGCTGCAAGAACGTCGTGATTTCCATCGGGCGTGCCAGCAATTGCGCCAAGGGCTGGCCGCCCGGATCCTCAAGTACCAATTGCATATGAGCGCCTTCGCGCACCATCTCGTGCGGCTGAAGTGCCCAACTGCAATCGAGTTCATCTTTCAACGAAAATTCGTGAGCGAGTCTGGCGAGACTCGCCGGCAAAGGTTGTTCGGCGGCGAGCCTCGACAACAAGACGTTGCGATTACTGTCAGCTCCCAAGCGCGATACCCGACAGAGGATACGTTCACCGTCGGCCCATAAAATCTGCATGTTGTAATTCGCCAGACTAAAAAGAATATAAGGTCCTGAGCCGTTTCTTCCTTGTAGTCGTCATTTTTGACAGTTGATTGCCAAAACAGCGCAAGTTTCCTCGGCGAATGCACTCTCGCATTCATAGGCTTCAATCAGGGTCGCGTGGCATAAGGATTGTCTTCTCGAAATTATGTTCTGAGAAGAATAATCATCAGTCACACGATAGAAGGCGGCGAAAATGTCATCGAACGGACTTAAAAGCAGCTACACCAAGATTTAAATATTTAATACCAAAATATACTTTACCTAATGGAAGACTACGTGTAGCGCAGGAAATACGAGCCGGCGCACCCTTCGCGTCAGCCTCGTTGCTCGATGGTTCTACAGCTTGAATGTATAACTAAAAAGAGCACATTGATAATAAAAAGAACATGCTCACAGGATATCAATCTGAAAAACTGAACCGGCCAATTTATCTGCTTAAATGTGGGAAAGTTGAAAAATGATCAGATGTTTTCCGTGCCATTACTGTCTGTAGCCAACTTCTATAAAAAACTGCTACTGATCAATTCCTGATTATTCTCCATGCGCTGGCTGGAAAGCCGACGTCCGTCGCCCGCAACACGGTGGTCGTTGGCGGTGGTGGTTTTACACCGCCATCCAGATGATCGACGAGGTGATGGAAAATCACGTCGACCGAGGCCAGGGTTTCGGAACTCATTCCGAAACCATTTAAACACGCACCTTTCAGCTATGTTTAATGCGCGCAAGCAGACTTCCCATGCCTGCGGAAAAAGGAGCCACCCCATGTCAAAGCTATACCCCAGCATCGATCCCGAGGGGCTGGTCGAGTACTCAGTGGTCTACACCGACCGCTCGCTCAACCACATGTCGCAGTCGTTCCAAGGCGTGATGAAGAACATCTCCAGCACCCTGAAGCAGGTCTACAACGCCCAGGCTGTTGCGGTGGTGCCGGGCAGCGGCACGTTCGGCATGGAAGCGGTGGCGCGCCAGTTCGCCACCGGCCAGCAATGCCTGGTGATCCGCAACGGCTGGTTCAGTTATCGCTGGAGCCAGATTCTGGAGATGGGCAACATCCCGGCGGCCACCATGGTGCTCAAGGCCCGACCGGTCGAAACCGGTCGCCAGGCCGCCTACGCCCCTCCTCCTCTGGACGAAGTGCTGGCCGCCATTCAGACGCACAAGCCGCAGATCGTCTTCGCCCCCCACGTTGAAACCTCATCAGGGATCATCCTGCCCGACGACTACCTGCGAGCCGTCGGCGACGCCGTGCATGCGGTGGGTGGCCTGTTCGTACTGGACTGCATCGCCTCGGGCACGATTTGGGTGGATATGCACAAATGCGCAGTCGACCTGCTGATCAGCGCACCGCAGAAAGGCTGGAGCGCCTCCCCTTGCTGCGCCCTCGTAATGCTAAGTGCCTTGGCCCTCGAATGCATCGAACACACGCAAAGCAGCAGCTTCGCCTGCGACCTGAAAAAGTGGCTGCAGATCATGCAGGCCTACGAACAGGGCGGGCATGCCTACCACGCGACCATGCCCAGCGATGCCCTCGCGCGATTCAACGAAGTGATGAAAGAGACGCAAGCCTACGGTTTCGACAAGGTGCGCGAGGAACAACAGGCCTTGGGCGATCGGGTGCGCGCAATGCTGACCGGCAAAGGCATCAAAAGCGTGGCCGCCGCCGGTTTCCAGGCCCCTGGCGTGGTGGTGAGCTACACCGATGATCCCGACATCAAGAGCGGCAAGAAATTTGTCAGCCACGGCCTGCAGATCGCCGCGGGAGTGCCGTTGCAATGCGACGAGCCGGCCGACTTTCAGACCTTTCGTATCGGGCTGTTCGGGCTGGAAAAGCTGAACAATATCGAGCGTACGGTCAGTACGTTGGAGAAGGCATTGGATGAGGTGATGGGTAACTAAATCCTCATAGTGCCCAAAGGTGATACCGGACTTGTGAACTCCTGGAAGGTATCCCTGGGCACTGCCAGCCCATGACGCTGATGCTCGACGTGCCCTACTCCCGAACCGCGCAAATGCCCTCCAGTGTCGAGAAGGAAGTGTCTTTGGCCGTCAGTAGAAAATCACTCATATAGGGCGTTGCCAGCATGTCCGAGCGCACCGCAGCGAAAAGTGTCGGAAACATGCCCTTCTCGCCCAGGCGTCGAGCCGTGACATATCCGCGGGTGGTGTATTCGTGCAAGGCCCAGTTTGGCAGGCAGCTGACGCCTCTGCCCGACGCCACCAATTGCATCATCATTACCGTCATCTCGGAGGTTCGGACATTGAGCGGCTCGACGTCGGCCGGATCGAGGAAGCGAGTGAAGATATCGAGCCTGTCTCGTTCGATGGGATAGGTGATCAGCGTAAGTGGCTTCAGGTCCTTCGGCGCAATGACACTTTTTCCAACCAGCGGATGGTGGTTGTCCACGGCCAGCAATGCTTCGTAGGTGAACAGAGGCACATAGGTGATGCCGTTCATGTTGATCGGATCGGAGGTGACAACCAGATCCAGATCGCCACGCGCCAATGCAGGTAGCGGCGCGAAGGAGAACCCTGACGCGAGATCCATCTCTACTTCCGGCCATGATCTCCTGAAGGCGTCGATGGCTGGCATCAGCCACTGGAAGCAGCTGTGGCACTCAATCGCCAAGTGCAAACGTCCAGCCGAACCGCCCGCCAATCGGCTGAAATCACGTTCGGCTTCCCGCAGTAATGGCAGGACATCATCAGCCAGTTTCAGCAATCTCAGACCCGCGCTGGTAAAGCGCATCGGCTTTGATTTGCGCATGAACAACGTCATCCCCATGCGCTCCTCCAGTTCCTTGAGCTGATGGGAAATAGCTGACTGTGTCAGGTTCAGACGCTCAGCCGTTTCCACCAGACTGCTGGTATCCCGCATGGCTTGTACGGTTTTAAGATGACGTAAATCGATCATGAATATGAATAAAATTTGAGTTGGCGAGAATTAAAATTAGTTTGTCTCACCATGAGAGAAAAGTCGACAGTGACTTGAGTTCCAGTGCGGGCGAGAGGTAGTTGCACCATTTGGAGCGCACTCTGAAACGTCTTCTGGTGGGCGCCGATTCCTCAGCCCGGATCCAACACCCAAACATGAATGTGATTAATATTTTATTGAAATCAATTCGTTTTTATTCAACTGGGCACTCGGCATAAAATGCGAACTGCTCTTCACGGCAGGTCCAATAAAGCCTGCCAAGTGAAAAAACAGAACGCTGGTCAATCTGAAAACGATAAATAAAAAGTTCAGGTCCGGCTCAAAAACAGGATGTCAGACCAAGATGAACAATGAATTCGCATTTGCTATCAAGAGCATTTGTTTTGATGAGGATTACTTGCCCTCGGACACTACGCGCATTACCACAAACTTTGCCAATCTGGCCAGAGGGAAAAGTCGTCAAGAGAATTTGCGCAACACTTTGAAGATGATAGACAACCGCTTCAATGCCTTGGCGCACTGGGACAATCCTGCTGGCGATCGTTACACGGTTGAGTTGGACATCATTTCCGCTGAAATGAACATCGATGCCCAAGGCGGTGATCAGGCCATTCCTTTGATCGAAGTTTTGAAAACAACGATTGTTGATGGAAAAACCGATGAGCGCATCAACGGCATCGTAGGCAACAACTTCTCCTCCTACGTGCGCGACTATGACTTCAGTGTGCGATTGCTGGAGCACAACAGGAACCAGTCCGGGTTCAGCACCCCGGAGGATTTCGGCGACTTGCACGGGAAGTTGTTCAAGTGCTTCGTCAATTCAACTGCCTACAAAGAGCATTTCGACAAGCCGCCTGTAATCTGCCTGAGTGTTTCAAGCACCAGAACTTATCACCGGACCGAGAACCAGCATCCTGTTTTGGGGTTTGAGTACCAACAGGACCAATACTCTTTGACGGATGAGTATTTCAAGAAGATGGGGCTGAAGGTTCGCTACTTTATGCCGCCTAACAGCGCTGCGCCCTTGGCCTTTTATTTTTCAGGCGACCTGCTGGGTGATTACACCAACCTTGAGCTGATTGGCACCATCAGCACGATGGATACCTTCCAGAAAATTTATCGACCTGAAATTTATAACGCAAATTCTGCAGCAGGAAAGTCCTATCAGCCTAGTTTGAAAAACCAGGACTACTCATTGACTCGAATTGTGTATGACCGAGAAGAACGGAGTCGGCTGGCTATCGAGCAAGGTAAATTCGCCGAAGAAAACTTTATCAAGCCCTACCAGACCATTCTTGAGCAATGGTCCGTCAGCTGCGCTCTTTGATTAATTGAACCAAGGTCATCTTTCATGAAAAAACTGTTGCCCACTTCGACAGCTGGCAGCTTGCCGAAACCTGCCTGGCTTGCTCAACCGGAGACCCTTTGGTCGCCCTGGAAACTGCAAGGCGATGAGTTGGTTGAAGGCAAGCAGGATGCGCTGCGCTTGTCATTGCACGAACAACAACTGGCCGGTATCGATATCGTCAGTGACGGTGAACAGACTCGTCAGCATTTCGTTACTACGTTTATTGAACACCTCGACGGCGTTGATTTTGAAAAGCGCGAGACGGTCAGGATTCGTGATCGTTACGATGCCAGCGTGCCAACCGTCGTAGGTGCCGTCGCTCGGCGAAAACCAGTCTTTGTCGAAGATGCCAAATTCCTGCGTCAGCAAACCGGACAGCCTATCAAGTGGGCCCTGCCAGGCCCGATGACGATGATTGATACCCTCTTTGACGCCCATTACAAGAGCCGTGAAAAACTGGCATGGGAATTCGCCACGATTCTCAACCAGGAGGCTAGAGAACTGGAGGCTGCCGGGGTCGACATCATTCAGTTCGACGAACCTGCCTTCAACGTATTTTTCGATGAGGTGAATGACTGGGGTGTTGCCACCCTGGAAAGAGCAATCGAAGGGCTTAAATGCGAAACCGCCGTGCATATCTGCTACGGCTACGGCATCAAAGCGAATACCGACTGGAAGAAGACGCTGGGCTCGGAGTGGCGACAGTACGAAGAAGCCTTTCCCAAGCTGCAAAAATCCAGCATCGATATCGTTTCGCTGGAGTGCCACAACTCTCACGTGCCCATGGATCTGATCGAGCTCATTCGGGGCAAGAAAGTCATGGTAGGCGCCATTGACGTGGCGAACCACGCCATTGAAACGCCCGAGGAAGTCGCCAATACCTTGAGAAAAGCCCTTCAGTTCGTCGACGCGGACAAGCTCTACCCATGCACCAACTGCGGTATGGCTCCTTTGCCTCGTCAAGTCGCCCGGGGCAAGTTGAACGCGTTGAGTGCCGGAGCGGAAATCGTTCGCAGAGAACTGTCGAACGGGCGCTGAGCCACGCTCCAAAGTGGTCGACGCAACTTCATGAGCGATCAGCTCACTTTTGATCGACGGGCCGCTTTCACAATTGAGAAGGCTGAAGTCTGCCAGATGATCGGGTGGCTTCAGACCTTGCTTAACACGGTCAACGCACTCTTTACTTAGGACCTGTCATGTCACTTTCTGGTAATGCCATCGAACCTTTGAGCTTTCGCGAAGCGCTCGGGCACTACGCATCTGGCATCACAGTGATTTCAACACACGTTGATGGCGAACCGATTGGCTTCACCTGTCAGTCGTTCTACAGCGTGTCGATGAGTCCGCCGCTGGTGTCATTCAGCGTCATGTCCAGTTCAGCCAGCTACCCCAAAATTCGCCAGGCAGGCCGATTCGCGGTCAACATCCTGTCGGGCGAACAGGTCAATATCTCCAACCAGTTCGCTCGGCGAGGCACGGACAAGTGGCACGGTGTCCAATGGCAGGAGTCGCCGCTGGGTAATCCGATCATTGCCGGCAGCCTGCACTGGCTGGATTGCGAAATTCACGCCGAACACGTCGCAGGTGATCACCTGATCGTGATTGGTGAGGTGAAAGCGCTGAACCTGCAAGAGGCCGCTGCTACGCAACCATTGCTGTATTTCAAAGGGCAATATCGCAATCTCGCCGCGCATGGCGCGGTGTGAGTGCTTGGCTGCGCTGTGCGCGAAAGTCGATTGAAGGAGGTCCTGTTCCGCTTCCGAGGTTACCGCGCGGCTTAACGAACATCCATGTGCATGGGTAGCCAAACATCGGTATCAGAAGCGCTATCAAACTTATAATTTCCAAATCCACAGACCGGTCGCCTGATCACTGTCTTCCAGACCTGACCGACGACCAGTCTCTTTGCGTTCTACTACATATTGCCGCCCTGCGAACGATTACGCCCTTGCTGCTGGATGTGCCCGTGAAGTTTCCAGTTCGACCCTCTCCCATTTGGCGATAACCAACGGTGCGATGGCGTTACCCAATACGTTCAGCGTGGTGGTGCCGCTGTCGATGATCCTGAAAATGCCAGCGATCAACGCCACGCCCTCTAATGGAAGACCGGCAGACGCCAAAGTGGCTGACAGGATGATGATGGCAAAACCCGGCACCCCTGCTGCCCCTTTCGAGGTCAGCACCATCGTCACCACCAGCAGGATCTGCTGAGACAACGACAAATCGATGCCATAGAGTTGCGCCACAAAGATCGTCGCGACACCGAGAAAAATCGACGCTCCATCTAGATTGAACGCATAGCCCACCGGCACCACGAAACTGACGATCCGACGCGGTACACCGTAGCTCTCCAGCTTGGTCATTAATTGCGGCATGACAGCGGCTGATGCAGCACTCGAGAACGCCAGGATCAACTCATTGCGAAAGTACCGAATCAACTTGAAGATGTTTTCGCCAATCAGGTAGCAAATGCCACCAAGCACCAGAATTGCGAAAACAATCAACGCCAGATAAACAACACCGATCAACTTGAGCAAGGGCAACAGTGAGGCGAAACCAAAAGTCGCCACCGTCGCACCGATCATGCCAAACACACCGATCGGCGCGTAGGCCATGACAATGGAGACAACCCTGAACATTGCATCCGAAATGCTCTGGACCAGTGCGATGACGGGTGCGCTTTTCTCTTTGGGTAAAGCGTTCAGTGCCAGGCCGAACAGAACGGCGAAAAACAGCACTGACAGCAACTTTGCCTCCGACATCGCGACCAATACATTGTCTGGAACGATGTTCTGCAAAATGACCAATGCACCTTTGGATGGCTCCATGGTGATCGATGCAGAACTATGCGAGACCCCTGAAATATCCGTACCCGTACCTGGCTCGAAGATGTTCGCGAAACACAGCCCCATAACGATGGCCAGTGCGGTAATCGCAAAGAAGTAACCGAGTGACTTCGCACCCATTCGGCCAAAGGATTTGCTGTCTCCGCCACCTGCAATGCCCAAAATCATGCAACAGAAAACAATCGGCACGACCACCATCTTCATCATCTTGATGAAGATGTCGCCGAGCGGCTTGAGGATCTCCGCGCTGACCCATGTTTGATATTGCGGATGTGTATTGAAGTACCAACCGACAAGCACGCCGAGCACCAGCCCGGCAACGATTTGCCACACCAAGGGAATACGTTTCATGTCTAGCCTTCTTGTTGGAATGAAAGGTCTGCGCTATTGGCAGTTGCTAGAGTCATGAGCTTCCAGCTCACTTGAGATCAAATGGCACAACGGGGTTGTGCCAGGCGTTTTGTTATTTGGCAAAGAGCTGGCTCATATCCTTGAAAGCCTTGAATTCAAGGGCATTACCGCACGGATCAAACAGAAACATGGTGGCTTGCTCGCCAACCTGACCTTTGAAGCGAATATACGGCTCGATCACGAACTCGGTACCGAACGACTTCAGACGCTCGGCCAATGCTTCCCATTGCTCCCAACCCAGGATGATGCCGAAGTGCGGAACAGGAACATCGTGACCATCGACCGGATTGCTGTGGACGCTCTCTTGAGAAGCGGTTTTCGGGTGCTCGTGAATGACCAGTTGGTGACCATAAAAATCAAAATCGACCCACTGGGTGCTGGAGCGCCCTTCTTCAAGACCAAAGACGTCACCGTAAAAGGTGCGCGCTGAAGCGAGGTCGTACACAGGGATTGCGAGGTGGAATGGCGAGAGGCTCATCAGAACTCCAGTAATGTTTTTTGTTGGTTGGCGAACATTTCTACCGTCATTGGATGTATGGGTCAGGCCGATGCCGGGGATGGGAAACATCGTAGGGCGGAAAACAAAACAGAAAAATCAATATATATTTCTCAGAAACACAATTAATATTTGTGAATGATCAAAGAACTCAAGACACTCATCGCCGTGGCGCGCGAAGGCACGTTTGCCGCTGCGGGCAACAAGATCGGTCTCACGCAGGCGGCCGTGAGCGCGCAGATTCAGCGACTGGAATCAGAGCTGGGCTTCGAAATTTTTGACAGAAAAGGACGCTCGGCACATCTCAATAAGATGGGCCAGCAGATACTCCTGCAAGCGCAGGAGCTGCTCAGGCTTTACGAAAACCTGGGCTCCACGACGTTGGGACAACCTGCAAGTGTGCTGGTGAACATCGGCGCTATCGCGTCCGTGCAGCGCTCCTATTTGCCGGACGCGCTGGCCAGGTTCCACCAACAATGTCCCCAGTGCCGCACGCGCGTCATACCGGGACTATCAATGGAGTTGGTGAACCTGGTCGATGCAGGCGAGATCGACATGGCCGCCATCATTCGCCCACCCTTCTCACTCCAGAGTGATCTTCGCTGGACGAATCTGGCGCTCGAGCCCTACCGTCTGATCGTGCCGCGCGATATGCCGGGAGACGACTGGTCGGCACTGATTTCCAGTCAGCCATTCATTCGATATGACCGATCATCCTTCGGCGGCAGGCAAGTCGACCGGTTCCTGCGTCAGATGCATTTCACCCTGCATGAAGTCTGCGAACTGGATGAGCTTGAGGCCATTGTCAAACTGGTCGAAAACAATGTTGGCGTTGCGCTGGTACCACAAACAACGCCCGATCCGGAATGGCCAGCAGGTGTACGGGCACTCGATCTCGGAACGCACACTTTTCACCGAGATATCGGGTTGGTACATCGTTCTCGCCAAAGCTTTACCGAACCTGTGCAAGTACTGGCTGACCTGATCAGTGAGCAGGTCAAGCGCGGGTTCATTTAAAGCAACAGCCATTTTTTCAGCGTTAATCAAACGGCTGCAACATCGTCGGTGCGCAATCGAATGGCGGGGCCAGTCGCTCAATGCAGCACCTGGCTCAGGAACAACCGGCTGCGCTCGCTCTGCGGGTTTTCGAAGAACTCTTTCGGTGTGGCCTGTTCGACGATTTCTCCCTGGTCCATGAACACCACGCGGTGCGCGCGAAGCCCATTTCGTGCGTCACGCACAGCATGGTCATGGCTATCGGTCTATTGGGTTGAGCCCCGCGGTGTCTGGGCCACCATCGCGAGCAAGCTCGCTCCTACAGTGGGTGCGGCGTGGTGATTTTGGGTTGTCTATCGCCGGGCAGGGAAACCTCTGAAGGCATCTTCGTCACACGCTGTAGGGCATTTCTGTTTTTCCTACACCCTGGTTTTGCCCCCCATGACTGCGGCAGAATCCCACGCCCCGGGGGGTTGATACTCGGGGTGTAGGACGCGCTGTAGGTCCTGGGAAATTTTCTTGGCAAAGTCCTCGCAGATTCCTTCGAAACGCGGCGATTTGCATGAACTGGTGGGCGTTGGATGGGCGGGATAGTCTTTTTCCCGTCGCCGTGAAAGCGGTGGCTGGGTGTAGGAACCCATTACTCCATTCTCAACACCGCTACCGTTTGCTACGGCACATTCTTTGTGTTCGTGACTTCGTTCATGGCAGCTGTGTGCGGGACCACGCTTCGGCGTGGCTGAGTTTGGAGTACCTCAGTTCCTACTCCCGTATACGGCTGCCACCCTCGCCTGTAGGAAGGCTGTTGGCTGCTTCAAACTGTTACTCCAAAGAGTTTTCCAACATGACAAAACTACATCCGGATCCACCCTACGAAAAACCACTGCCCCCGCCCGTCAACCGCTGGATGGCCATGACCGGCAACTGCTCCGACATGCCACCTTCTTCATCGACACTCACGTTCCGCTCGACATCCTGATGGAAGCGGCCAACTACCGCATCCGAGCCGTCACCCAGGTCCTGGAAAACCTCGCCATGCGCGGCTCCATCGAGTGCGACTCCTTCATCCTCAGCGACTTCGCCCTGCTCTGTGCCATCCCGCTGCGCGATGGTTGCGACGTCCTGGACATCATCGGCCGCCGCCTGCGCGCCCGGCCTTCGCCATAACCAACGCGCAAATCCTATGTGGGAGCGGGCTTGCCCGCGAAGGCGTCAGTTCAGGCGACATCGCTGTTGAATGTGCCGGCCTCTTCGCGGGCAAGCCCGCTCCCACAATGTTCAGCGATGATCACAAAACCTGCGCACGACACAAATCCACTGTAGGAGCGAGCTTGCTCGCGATGGTCGCCAACGATAACGCTGGCTGCCTGATGCCCAGCGGTGCCTGGGCCTCCATCGCGAGCATGCTCGCTCCTACAGGTCCTGCGTCGATCACAAATGCTGTGCACGACACCAATCAAAATGGGACAGATCTATCAATAAATGGATCTGTCCCCTCTGGATACTGCAATCAAAAGGGGACAGATTTATTTATGAAAAATAGAGCTATCCCCTTTTGGTCGATTTTGATCCGAACACCTAACCCCAGGTTTCCCTCATCACCGAGCGGAACATTTCTGAAAGTAGTGGCTCAACGTCTTTACGCTCATTACGGGGCGGTTTGACCGCTTCAAGTCGATTTATTTCTCGCTCAACGTATTTTTGGATGGTCATGATCTGGGGAGATAAGCCCATTTCTGGAGAGGCGCGCTTAATCGTCAGCAAATCATCAATCGACCGCAGAAGATCTGTATCTCCTTCGATGACGCAGAGCAGCTTGTCAAACTCTATCGGCGCAGGTGAGCCGAACTGCTCCAGCCAGCGTACTGAAAGCAAAGGTCGTAACACGTAAAAGTATTTTTTGAGCGGTACCTGAGGGGCTTGCAAGTACCCCCTGTAGTTAGTTTTGGCCATACTGCGATAGTGGTAGATCCCACTCTCTACCGAATAAACATGCGGCAGTAGCTCCTTGGCCCGTTCGTGAAAAGATCCCGAATGCTCATAAATGATGGTCGACTGAATCCACTCCACAAAACCTGGATTGGATTTCCAGAATAACCTGAGCGCCTTTCGGAGATCCCAGCCATTGATGTCCATTTCATCAACGATTGGGTACTCAACGACGTCGCGTTGCTCCTCAAGGCCAACGGAAAGATACCAATCAGGAGTATTTACGTAGATAAAACGCGCATCGTAATCGCTGTTCGGAGAAGCGAAGCCCCAAGCACGACTGCCAGATTCCACGGCTAGTAGAACCTTCACACCATGCTCGTCCTCGGCGCGGCGTAGACGGTTGCGAACCTCATTTTGAACAGCCAAAGAAACCATGAGCTTTCTCTAAGTGGGTGATACATGAAAGGCACGCTACTCATACAACGACGGACTGTCCAGTAACTGCGGGAGCCCGGTAGGTTTTCTACCGAAATAAACATAAAAACAATCAAAAGCAATCAAAAGGGGACAGATTTATTTATGAAAAAAAAGATCTGTCCCCTTTGGGTGCCTGATATTTCCCTAGCAAACAACCGAATATGAACGGCGGCAATCAACCCTAAGCTGATGCTCAGCATCGGCCGATAGGTGCCGGTAACCATTGAGGTATCGAATCGAAAGCGGGTTCAGGCATAAGCCGACGGAAGCCGCATTGCTACTTGCCCCCAGCATCTACTGATTTCTTTGACAATGCCGCTGTCTCCCAATTTGTTCGCGGAGACTTCACATACCGATAGATGCTCCAACAGCCATTCATCTGTCCACCCTGCCCATTCACCAACAATGGATTTGAGGTTTCCCTCAAGTGCTGGGAACACCTCCCCCCAAAGGATGCTTTGAATTTCTTTAGGCGAATAACCTGTTTCCAGGACTACGCGAGCGACATAGTCAAAAGTCGAGTCGGTGATCTCTGTGTCGAGGAAAAACTCTGAAAGTGCTTGCCAGATCTTCAAGCGGTTTGCGTCGACATTTTTCATGCAATATCCCGAAACTTGGATGGGGCCAGCAACCGAAGGGTATCGTAGCCGAAAGCGTTCAGACAGATATTCGCCGCCAGGATGGACCGGTTGCGGTCCAGAATAGAAGTTAGATCGCATGCTTTGCGAATGTGACATCCATCAACGGGCGGTCATGGTCCAACAGGTATGCACGATGATGGCGGTACAGCTGTAAGAGCAGACTGGTGTTGGGACCAATCACGTCCATGCCCCTGTCGTCATATGGGAAAGCCATGATGCGTCTTTTCAAATTGAACAGATAGAAATCACATCTGGGCTTAGGCTGTATCACGGCAAAGTCTTTAGCCAATGCACACCAGAGAATTGCTTGAAGCAGGGTCACAGGCGCTTCAAATGCCACGTTGATCCAATACTCTGGTTCATTTTCACAGAACCACTCATCTGGATCTATTTCCTCGCTCCAGACCGACCGTTCAGTGGGTATGTCAATACCGGCTGATCGAAGAGCGTGAATCGTGGCACGATGAGCAAATCGATTGCTTCCAGAGTGAATGCGTACGCAAGCAACAAGTTTCGCTTCCCCAATAAAGATATCGCTGCAAATCTTCGTTGATTTTCGAAGTGCGGAAAGGAACTGCTCTATCACCCCGCCGGTTTCGGAAAGTTCGAAGCGCAGCCCTCCTGGATACGAATAGAAAAGAGGTCTTAGAAAAGCTTTGCCGCCAAAAATGCTCTCAATTTCAAGCTCTAAATTCATTTAATCCCTTTATGACTAACCAACAGAGAAAGCCCGTGCACGCATCTTAGCAACACGTTCAACCCGCCGCGCCTCGCATATGGTTTCACGAACCAACCGTTTCTGCTCACCACAACACAAAGTCATACGTCAGATAAACCCGAACATTGTCCCGATCGCTAGCATAGGTGCTTCGCGAGACAGCATGCCGCAACTCGGCCCCTACCCCCCTGAACATCCCATCCTGAATAACGTACTTCAGCTGGGTATTGGTTTCATGCTCCCTGGCTTCCAACCCACGGTATTCACCTCCCCTGCCGTTGTAGTAGCGGGTCATGAAGGCACAATCAAAAGGGGACAGATTTATTTATGAAAAATAGATCTGTCCCCTTTTGCTGCCATCAGGAATGGCTGGACGGGCTCGTCAGGATTGCACGGGCGTAACACCAGGCGGTTCTAAATCAAGACGGAATACGCCATGCGGCCGAAGCCTGGCATCAAGCGCTGGATCCGGATAAAGGAAATCTGAATTTGGATCATGACGAAATCCGACACGCGTGGCGGTCCGTGCAGAGCGAGTATTGGGCTGAGAAATGATGGCGAGGATTTGACTCCCCGTCATTTTCTGGCGGCACTCCTGCAACACCATATGCATCGCTTCGGATGCATATCCTGCACCCCATGCAATCCTGCGAAATCGCCATACCGCTTCAACCGCAGGTGCAACCGGCAACTCGGATCGGACGGGTTGTAATCCTGCCAGCCCAAGAAACATCCCGCTGCTGTCCGCCACATGCAGCACCCCCCATCCATTGGCAGCCATGCACTCTCGATACCTGTCCAGCGAAGCAGCACTCCCCTTCGCCAACGCAGGTCCACCTAACCATTCATTAACTTCAGGTTCCGAATTCATCGATATGAGCGAGGTCAGATCTGCGTTTGTCCAGGTCCTTAATACGAGGCGGTCGGAGCGCAGAACCATGGTCGGGATTTCGGATTCTGTTTGCTTCGAAACCATGTTCAATCCCCTCCATCCATAAGTAAAAGCCGGTGATTCTAGCAAAGCCACTTTGGCTTGCGGGCTATGGGCCCTGCGGTACTAGCGGTGGTTCTGATAGCGTTCCGTCAAGGATTGCACGAGGCTGACGTAGGATTGCGTCTCGGCGTAGGGAGGCACCCCGTTGTACTGGTCCACGGACGCTTCGCCGGCGTTGTAACCTGCCAACGCCAGCGTCCGGTTGCCGTTGAAGCGCTTGAGCAACCAGGCCAGGTAGCGCACACCGCCACGAATGTTCTGTCGAGCGTCGAACGGATCGTTCACGGCGAAGCGCTCGGCGGTGGCGGGCATCAATTGCATCAGACCTTGGGCGCCGGCTTCGGAAATGGCATAGGGGCGAAACGCCGATTCGGCATGGATCACTGCGCGCACCAGCGCCCTGTCGACACCATACTGACCCGAAGCGGCTTCGATCTCCCGCTGATAGGACCGGGTGTCCAGGCGCAGTGAGGCGACCTTGAAATCCTTCGGCATCGTGCACAGGTAGCAGCCCTTGATGTAATAGACGTCGAGCTCATCAACCCGCGCGGAGATCCCGACGGGGCGCCGGCTCACGTACTGACGAACACCTTTGTGCATGAAGGTGAACACCCGAATCCGCATCGCGCCGGGGTCGTCGCCCCGGACAGAGCGTGGCTGGGCCTTTGCCTTGGCACCGGCATCGGCGCCCGCCATGCCATTCACGCGGGTGCAGCGGGCGGTGGCGATGGTTTGGCTGGTGTAGCTGATGGCGCCGTCCCTGGATTGGCACTTGAACATGGCGCTGGCGCACAGTGGCACCACCAGCAAGGCCAGTTCGATGCCGCCAAGAAGACTCTTGCGAGCCCATCGCCATGCTCTGGAACTCATCACATCGCTCCGCGCCGCGGGTGCCTGTCAGGCTGGAGGGGCTGGTCAGGGCGCAGCCTTTGGAGGGCGTGTGCACCGCCTGTTGCACTGACAGTTATACCCCTTGTAATCGGCCATGGAACTTGCGTTGACGTACGGGCTGACGGTGTTCGCGCAAGCGCCAGCGGACGGAGGAGACTGATGACACTGGGTGCCTGATGCCCTGCGGTGTCTGGGCCACCTTCGCGAGCATGCTGGCTCCTACAGGTTCTGCGTCGATTCCAACTCCCGCATTCCACGCAGTGGAACAATGGGACGAAAAAAATGGGACAGATTTATTTATTAGGATCACTGCCCGCTGGCTGTTTTCTACCTTTCGCGACGGGCAGAAAACGGCCCAGAGTGTGTAAAAACAGATGGTGCAGCCAGCCAACGGCAGTGAGCCAAGAATCTCGCTGCGGGATCTACTGAAATTTCCTGAGGGCGGCTGGCGGTTTACGTGGCTCCGGCCAAATGTCGGCCTAAAAATCGTTTAGTCGAACTCCACATCTGGTGCGAGTTCTGGATACTCGATCTTCATGTCTTCAAGGATTTTTTGCATCAGCTTCGCATCCCCCGGTAAACGTCTGGATAAAGTATTCCAACCTGAAATTTTCAAGTGTATGGGCATTTCCACAAGTCCCGTAATTGCGTCCCAGAAAGCATCCCAATTACAGCCGTACCAGCTAGGGAATCCGAGTGCATCTTTCAAGATGGAATGGAGTTCGTCAGAATTCGTCACCTCACTTAAGTCAATCTTTACAGCCTGTAAGCGGGCCATCGTCTGCACCTCAAAAATTGTTCGCCAGTAAGAGGGGTAACTGAAGTCCGCCTCTATCAGGGAGCCTATGCCGCTATACACCTTTGCTATGATTTTCCGAGGTGTTTAACTCAGGAATCGTCAATGAAGCGCTTCATCCAAGGCGAACATCGCGGTCAAAGCACCTTACTTCCCGAGAGTCTTGACGACTACGTCAGCGATACCAACCCGGTGCGCGTAGTCGACGTCTTCGTCGACGAACTCGACCTGGCCAAACTTGGTTTTGACGGTGTCATACCGGCAGAGACGGGCCGGCCAGCTTATCACCCCGCGATCCTGTTGAAGATTTACATCTACGGCTATCTGAACCGGGTTCAGTCGAGTCGACGCCTGGAACGGGAAGCCCAACGCAACGTCGAGCTGATGTGGCTGACCGGGCGTTTGATGCCGGATTTCAAGACCATTGCCAACTTCCGAAAAGACAACAGCAAGGCCATCTGAGGCGTCTGCCGCCAGTTCGTTGTGCTGTGTCAGCAGTTGGGATTGTTCGGGGAAAATCTGGTCGCCATCGACGGCAGCAAATTCAAGGCAGTCAACAATCGTGACCGCAATTTCACCAGCGCCAAACTGAAGCGGCGAATGGAAGAAGTTGAATCGAGCATCAACCGTTACCTGACGGCACTCGATGCTGCCGATCGGCAAG
Organism: Pseudomonas sp. REP124; assembly: GCF_020164475.1. GTDB lineage: Bacteria > Pseudomonadota > Gammaproteobacteria > Pseudomonadales > Pseudomonadaceae > Aquipseudomonas. Next base: position 91,451 of record NZ_JAIQWX010000003.1, read on the forward strand.
AACCTACAGCCTCCGAGCCCAGCGCCGTGCGGCTGGAAGAGAAAATCACCAAGCTGAAGACGCAAATGAAAGAGCTTCAGGCGATCGAAATCCAGCTCAATGAATCGCCGGATAAACAGGTCTCACTGACCGATCCAGACGCCCGCTCCATGATGACGCGCGGCACGGGAATCGTCGGCTACAACGTGCAAACAGCGGTCGATACTCAGCACCATTTGATCGTTGCTCATGAGGTCACCAACTACGGTTCCGACCGCGATCAACTCAGCTCGATGGCGAAGCAGGCTCGCGATGCCATGGCGTCAGAAACGTTGGCGGTGGTAGCTGATCGAGGTTACTTCAAGAGTGAAGAAATCCTTGCTTGTCACGACGCGAACATCACTGCCTACGTGCCAAAGCCGATGACTTCAAGCGCCAAGGCGGATGGTCGATTCAACAAAGATGCTTTCGTTTATGACGCAACGAAAAACGAATACATCTGTCCGGCGGGAGAGTCGCTGCCCTGGCGCTTCTCCAGTATTGAGAAAGGCATGAATATGCACTGTTACTGGAGTTCGAAATGCCAGGGCTGCGCACTGAAAAGGCAGTGCACACCAAGCAAAAATCGTCGAGTAAGGCGCTGGGAACATGAAGCGGTGCTGGAGGAAATGCAGCATCGGTTGAACCATGCACCGGACATGATGCGAATCCGAAAAAGGACGGTTGAGCATCCCTTCGGGACGCTCAAACAATGGATGGGCTCAACGCATTTCCTGACGCGCAAACTGGTCGGGGTAAGCGCGGAGATGAGTCTCAATGTGCTCGCCTACAACATGAAGCGGGTTATGAACATCATCGGTACAGCAGGCCTGCTGAAGGCGATGGCGGCGTAAAGCCTCGGTTTTCTCTGCTCCAGAAGGCGCTATACCGCGCGATAACCGCTTTGGAACGTCAATCATGCTTATCGCGGCAAACGCTTGGGCAATCGCATCGCCTAGGAACGCATGGTTGACGCACTCAAGATACAAAAGCGTTTTTACACACTCTGGGCCAGAAGCTGCCTCTCATTTCGCTAGAAATGAGCAGGAGAAGATCGCATTTATGACTGAGGAATAGTGCAGGTCAGGAGGATCATTTCTTCATTGTGAGCCGTAGTCGCTGCCATTCATTCCAGCAATCCTCAGCAACCAAGTCCCGGAAACCACGATCCTTCTCCATACCTAGGGCGACGTCGAATGGAACTGCAACGCATGTCGCTTGATCACGGATTTTGAGCGCCTCGGACTCTGTAAGTGGAGAGCCTTTGTTCGTTTCGGCGTTTTGCAACGCTACTGAAAGAGCCGGAATGAACACCACGCAAAGCTGTTCCGTCATCTGTTGCTAGCCTCAATTGTGCGGGAAGGCCGAAAGATTACTCCGGTTGCTTAATTACAGCTATTGGCCACGAGCATCCATTGCCTGACGTCAGCTTTGGGTCGTTAGCGGGCATCCCGGAATCGCGCGCTCGCAGTCATGCTATGGTTAGAAACTGAAAGGTAACCTACGAAAATCAAACATGGATCTTCTTCAACTCGCGCCTGCGACATTTCACACAACGGACGACTTTTGGCATCTCCTTCACGCAGGAGATGGCTCAATCTATGTCCTCGTCAACTGCGAGGCGTCTTTTGTGAGTTACGAATGTTTGATTAAGCTCAACGACGAGGAATTGCGCGACTACCGAGGCTTGGGCTGGCTATCCATTCAGCACCTAGCTAACCGAATCAATTACTTTGTCGATGATTACAATGGCCGCCGGATCACTGGCTCTTTGCTCGAAGCAGCTATTCAGGCTTCGAAGCTCTAAACATCCCAAGAAATCTGGGTAACGTTCGTCAATCCGCCGCTGAATTACGACTAAAGGCGTTTTCAACCGGACACCATAGGCAAAACACGACCCATGCTTTCACCGAAAACAAACGGCTGATACCTCCTCTCGTCCGTTCCTGGCAGCCAGTGTAAAAGGTACATTTCTAACTCTATCCAATTGAAACGACTCTATGACACTCGACCATGGTCATCGCATTTGTGATCGTTGCGGCGACTCGATCACCGCCTATTGCCCGTCCATTGAAACGCTAGCGACCATCGGGGTCCTCCACGAGAAGGGGGATCAGGCGGTAGTAGATGAGTTAGTTCGGCGGGAAAATATCGATCCAAGCATCGTCTGGGATTACTTCCGCCATCGGATGAAGCTGCGCTGTGAGCAAAAGCTTGCCCACTGCTCATTCTGCGGTGGGCAGTTGAGAACTTGGCGAGCGCGTCAATGCATGCACTGCTTTAAAGATTGGCACTGATGCACAGCAATTCGGCGGGCTTAAATCTCAGATTTTGAGAAATCCTTCTGACATCTTTTTGGCCGCTTTCTGCCTGTCGTGAAAGGCAGAAAACGGCCAGAGGCGGCCGGTCATGTAGCCGAGCTAGCCATAGCTCAGCTGCTTTACTTGCCATGATCGATTAACTCAGAGCGAGAGATAAAACCTCCAATTTCAGCGTATAAGTCGACTCAATTTATAGCTCTACTGTGGTGAAGACCCTCGCTGGCTGACTCAAAAGTGGACTACTCAAGATCCCATAGACATCCTTGGCCCATGCTTCTAATTTGACTGATTATTTGGCGCCGGCTAATTGTCAGCCAGTTATTTCACGTAATTTAACACCTCTTAACTACCATCAAGCGCTCCTGATGTTTACGTTAGTTGCACAGCTATGCTAGCGACCTAACGAAACGTTCGACAGGAGCACATAATGACTACCTTTAAATACAATTGCCTTTCTGCTGCTGGGCTGGCTATTGTTCTTGGTTTTTTCGCCAGCAATGTGTCTGCCGAACAAAAATCTCTTAGTCACAATAATCAAGCTGCTATCTATGCGGTGATGGCAACTATTACTGTCAAGCCTGAGGCGTTCGAGCAGTTCGTTGAGGAGACGTTGCCTCTGATTAAAGAAAGCAGAGCCGAGAGTGGGCTCAGCATTTATCAGCTGCACCAGTCTAAATCAAACCCATTACAGTTCATGTGGTATGAGCATTTCAATGATAAAGCAGCTTTCGACTTCCACGTTCAGACTGCTCATGTTTCTTCGTGGGCAAAGGTTGTAGGGGACTTAGCCTCAGTTCAATTAGTGGCAATACCGTTTCAGCTAATTGAGTCAAGCGCAGACATTACCCGGCCTGGTAAATAGCAGCCCTCGAACCCACTGAAGGAGAAAAGCTATGAAAGCTCAATTTTTTGTTGCAGCCATTTTATTTTCAACGGTCGGATTTGCTAGCGCTCAATCCGCAGGATCAGTAGCTGCTCGCATGGACGGCGTGCAGCATTTTGGCATTACGGTCAAAAATATAGCGAGGGCGCATAAGTTCTATACTGAGGTGTTAGGTGGAACTGAAATTATGCGGGATGGAGATTTTCAGGGTGATCAAATTCATAACACGCTGATGCAGATTGATGATTTGAATGCTAAGTCTCGCGGGGTTAATCCTCGCTCTATTGGTGTACCAGACTTACGGAGTGGCGACCAGAGATTGGATGTGGTTTTCATCCAATTTAAGAATGTAGTGATCGAACTGCTTCAGTATCGCAATGCGGTGCAAGAACCTTGGACTGAAGGAACGTTCGCTCCTGCGCACGAAAACACGGCGCCGTCATTTCCCACCAATATGCACGTTTCGTTTCAAGTAAGAGAAGATGCTGACTTTGATCAGTTCATTGCTGACATGGAGAAGGAGGCTAAAGCACTAGGCATGAATAATGTGCGATGCAATCGGAATGTATCAGTCGCTTCCGAGAGCGAGCGCATCAGTGCGCCAATTGAAGATAACGCATTGGAAATTTCCGAGGGAAAATCCAATGGTTGGGCCTTAGCTTACTGCAAAGGGCCTGAAGGTGAGCAGATGGAGTTCAATCAGGTGAAGGCGCCGGTGAAGCAGCTATTTGAAAAATCCAAGCAGACCCACGACAAGAAGTACGAGAGCATTAAGTAGTCTTGCGTTCCGTGGTCTCGCCGGCTAACCAATAAGCGACCCAGGCTCGATGGAGGGAACACCATGACACTCAAGGATATCTTGCCCGGCCAGCTCGGCTTCGGCACCGCGCCACTGGGTAACATGTTTCGCGAGATTCCCGAAGAACAGTCGCGGGCAACGGTAGACGCCGCCTGGAGCGACGGTATCCGCTACTTCGATAATGCTCCGCTGTATGGCGCCGGGCTGGCCGAGCTGCGCATGGGCGAAGCACTCGCCAGCCGCCCCCGTGGCGAGTACGTCATCAGCACCAAGGTCGGCCGCGTGGTTCTCGACGAAGTCGAGGATCCGAGCGTCCGCGACATGGGCGACAAAGGCGACGTGTTCCGCCACGGCAGGCCGAACAAGATCGAAAACGACTACTCGGAGAGCGCGACCCTGCGCTCCATCGAGGACAGCCTGGAGCGGCTGAAGACCGACCATATCGAGATCGTCTGGGTGCACGACGTGGCGCAGGACTTCTTCGGTGACGAATGGCTCGGCGTTTTCGAGAGCGCGCGCAAGGGCGCCTTCAAGACCCTCGACCGCCTGCGCGACGAGGGGGTGATCAAGGCCTGGGGCCTGGGGGTCAATCGCGTCGAACCCATCGAGCTGCTCCTGGCCCTGGAAACGCCAAGGCCGGATGGCTTCCTCCTCGCCGGCCGCTACACCCTGCTCGACCATAACCGGGCTTTGCAGCGGGTCATGCCCCAGGTGTCCGAGCGTGGCCTGAGCATTGTCGTCGGTGGCCCCTACAGCTCGGGCGCCCTGGTGGGCGGCCCCAATTTCGAGTACGCGCCGGCCAAGCCTTCGATCCTCGCCAAGGTCGCCCGCATCAAGGCCATAGCCGAAGCCTGTGGCGTGAGCATGAAAGCTGCCGGCCTGCAGTTCGCCCTCGCCAATCCGGCGGTGGCCGCAGTGATTCCCGGTGCCAGCCAGCCGAGCAGGATCACCGAGGACCGCGCGGCGCTCAACGAAGCGATACCCGCCGAGTTCTGGCATAGGCTGCGCCAGGCCGGGCTGGTGAACCCGGCCGCGCCGTTGCCCATCGCCGATTGATCGAGGAGTCCGGCACCTTCACCCCGGACGGAGTCAGCGAAGCGGAGGCGGAACAGCTGTTCCCCTCGATCTACCGGAACGGCCTGGCCGCCCTGAATCAGACCTTTGGAGAACAGCCCAGATGAAAACGCCTGCCGCCTTGCTCCTGTTGTCGATCTGGTTGGCCTGCGCCACGCCAGCCCATGCCGAGCCCGAGCCCAAAACGCTGATGATGGGTCAGATCAACCTCAGTTTCTATACCACCAGCGCGGCGGTGGTGAAGGAGGTGCTCCAGCGCCTCGGGCATCCGGTGCAGGTGGTCGAGGGCAACCATCCCGATATCTATGGCCGGCTGGGGCGCGGCGAGGCCGACCTGCTGGTGGCGTCCTGGCTCCCCAACGCCCACGGCCACCTGCAGGCGCCGATCGCCGATCGCCTGGTGGAAGCCGCGATCCTCTACGAGGACGCTCGCCTCTATTGGGCGGTACCGGCTCATGTGCCGGCCGAGGCGGTAGCGTCCATCGATGACCTGAAGAGGCCCGACGTGCTGGCCCGCATGGACCGCCGAATCGTCGGCGTTGGACCGGGCTCCGGCCTGATGAAGGGCTCCGAGCGGGTCATGCAGGACTACGGCCTGCACCAGACCGGTTACCGACTGGACGTGGCTCCCGCTCCCGAATGGTCGAAGCGTCTCGCCGACGCCTCCGCCAGCGGCGGCTGGATGGTGATGCCCCTCTGGCAACCGCAGTACCTGAATGCGCTGTATCCGCTACGGGTACTGGAAGACCCGCAGCAGGTGTTTGGCGTAGACCGCGCCGTGGTGGTGGTACGCAAGGAGATCTGGCAGCAGTTGCCCGCGCGCAGCCGCGAGGTGCTGGGGCGGGTGTACCTGGGCATCCCGCTGGCCACCGAGCTGGAGCGCCGGATGATGGTGGACGGCGCCCCCGCCGAGCAGGTCGCCCGCGACTGGATGGCGGCCAATCCGGCAACGGTCGAAGCCTGGTTCCGCGAGTAACTGAGCATTTTCAACGATGCGCGCGGCTCCGCCCCCGGAGCCCCATGAGTGGCAGTCCATGAGGTCCCCGCCGACTACCCGGTCGCCGCGGGCCCGCATCAGACCTTGGCTCCATAAGGATATCTGCAATAAACAGGTTCAGCGCCACCCAGCTCGCCGGATCGTACGGATCTGGACCGGCACCGAAGGCCTGCCAGGGCGCTGAGGGCCAGCCACGGCGAGCCTGTTTAGGGGGCAGGCTCCCCGCACAGGGCTTCGAGCGCCTGCGTCACCTCGATGAGGTCGCGGGTCTCGAAGCCCTCGCTGCAGCGCGCGTAGACCTCCTCCAGCAGCGCCCGGGCTTCCCGAGGCCTGCCCTGGGAGGCCTTGAACCGCGCCAGGCTCAGCGCGACCCGCAGTTCCCAGCCGAGTGCGGATTGCTCCCTGGCGCAGTCCAGGGACTGGGCCAGCATATCTTCGAGGGGCTCCTGCTGGCCCTGTGGCAGACCCTGCATCACCTCGACGCGGGTACGCAGCAGGTCGGCCAGGTTGAACGCGCCGTCGGTTTTCTCCGCCAGGTCGATGGCCTCGTCTATGGCCGCCAGCGCGGCCAGGGCATCGCCGCTGGCGAACTGCGCCTCCGCCAGTGCCTGCAAGGCATCCGTGCGCACCACGCTCATCTTCGGTGGCGGCAGCATGTCCAGGCACTGCCGGAGGTGCACAACCGCAGCCGGGAAACTGCCGCGCGCATGCAGCAGCAGGCCCTTGAGGAAATGCACGACCTGGCTGCGCACCGCCACCTTGTAGTCGTTGGCGACGCTCTCCAGCTCCTGGATGAGCTTCTCGGCCAGGTCCGTCAGGCCATTTCCCAGCAGGATGGGGAAACACAAGGTTGCGCTCAGGTAGAAGGAGTCCGGGTGGCGCCGGCTCTCCTCAATGGCGCCGAGGGCCAACTGCAGCCCTTGGATTGGCAGGCCGCGCATCCACTTGACGCGCGCCATGCCGAGACCAGCGACCACCTGCTCCTTGAGCTCGAAATAGTGCAGCGGCCGCAGCTCGTGCCGCGCGACCAGCTCGACGCTGGCACCATAGCTGTCGTCGGCCGCCCGCTGGAAGCCCCTGAAATGCCTCGACGAGCCTTCCATCCAGCGCGCGATGACGGCTTCGTCATGGCCGCCCTGGGCGCAGGCCATGGCGGCGTACTCTTCGCTGACGGACAGGGACTCAGCGAACCTGCCATTGGCCATCCGCGCCAGATGCAGGCCGGCGAGGAATTGGAACGCCGACTTGACGTCGCCCAGCTCGCGGGACAGCGCCAGGCCGCGCTCCACCACATGGGTCATCTCACCGTCGTAGTCGCCACCGGAGTAGTAGGTGATGGCCGCCGACTCCAGCAAGCCGAGCTCAATGCTAGACGAGCGCAGCGACTCCGGCAGCAGCTTCAGGGCCCGCTCGCAGCAGCGCTTGCACTCCCGGAACAGGCCAAGCTCCAGGAGCAGCGGCGCAGCCATGCCACTGATTTCCACCGCCAGGGCGAGGTCCTGCCGGGAGGTGAAGGCCCACTCCATCGCCGCGCGAACATTGCCAATCTCCGGTGCGCAGGTCAGTGCGTCGGCGCTTTCCGGCCGTGCCTGGCGGCCTACATGGATGCACAGCTGCTGCGCGTAATACAGCGCATGCCGGCGCGCGATCTCGTCGCGCCCCTGGAGCTTGGCCAGGCGGGTCGCGGCATAGGCCCTGGTGGTTTCGAGCAGACGGATCTGGACTTCGTCGTTCAGCGAACTCACGGCCACCAGTGACTTGTCCACCAGATCACCGATAGCCTCGGCCACCTGGAAGGCGCTGAACAGCTCATCCGAGGCCACGGCCACGGCGGCGCCAATGGGAAACTCCCCACAGAATACCGACAGCCGGTACAACACCTGCCGATCATGTTCAGTGAGCAGGTTGTGGCTCCAGTCGATCATCGCCTCCACCGTCTGCTGCCGTGGGCAGGCATCCCGGCGGCCCTGCCAGTGCAAGGCGAACTGGTTCTCCAGCAGGTCGGCGACACCCTTGATGCCGTAGGTCCCGACCCGGCTGGCCACCAGGCCGATGACGTGGGGATTGCCGTCCAGACGTCGACACAGGGCAGCCACGATGGGGGCGTCGTCGTCGCTTAGGCCGCCCCGCACACCGCCTTCCCGTGCACGCTCCATGAACAGCTGGATGGCGGGCCATTCCATGGCCTGTTGCGCGGACAGGCGGCCGGTGTTGGGTGGCGACGCCAGGGGGCGCAGCAGGTAGACGAATTCCTCGCTGACCCGCAGCGCTTCCCGACTGGTGGCAAGGAAGCTCACGCTGCTGCATCCCTCGAGTACCCGCCCACAGAGTGCCGCCGCCGCGCCAACCAAGTGCTCGCAGTTGTCGAGCACGATCAGCGTTCTGCGCGTCGACAGCACTTCTAACAAGCCGGGGAACAGCTCGGCGCCCGGGCTGGTGTAGCCGACCGCGCAGGCCAGCGCCTCCGCGACCATCTCGTCGCAGTCCAGGGTGCTCAGGTCCACGAAGAAGATCGCTTCTTGGAACAGATCGTGCTGGCCATGGCCGACGAGCACGGCGAGAGTGGTCTTGCCCACGCCGGCGCCGCCGACCACCGTGACCAGGCGGCTGTCCTGGATTGCCTGGGAGAGTTCGACGACGGCTTCTTCCCGCCCCACGGCGCCCTTCAAGGGCAATGGGAAATTGAACAGCGACGGCGCCTTGGCCTCTGTCGTGGTTCGCGCCACCTCGGCCACGAAGCAGTAGCCACGCCTGGCGACACTGGCGATGTAGCGCGCGCCGTCCTGGCCGCAGCCTAGAGCGCGGCGGATGTTCGCCACCTGTACGCGCACGTTGGAGTCTTCCACCACCAGGTCCGGCCAGGCAATCGCCATTAGCTCCCGGCAGGTCAGGACCTTGCCGTTGCACTCCACCAGGGCGGTCAGGATGTCGAACGCGCGACTCCCTAGGGGCATCTCCGCGCCGTCCTTGCGCAGGATGCGGGTGCTAGGGGACAGGAGGAACGGGCCGAAGGTGAACGTGTTGCTCATGGTCTGCTCTCCCGCGGCCGCATTGGAAATGAGAGATGTTTACGGATTTGGCAGCTATAAGTTTTCTAGTGGATGTTTATGACCAGCGCCAGTCGATAGAGGTTGCATACAGGTAAATATGGACCCACCGCGACGGCGTGCGCGCCCAGCGGGCGAATGGCCCAGTTCACAGCGCCCCCATCACGTCTGCCGGCGCTTTTATCAGGGACACGGATTATCACGCCTGGGCGGCGCATTATTTGAATAAAGCCAGGAGAACTCACGCCTCGCGTTCACGCACTAACTGGCGAGCAGAGTCTGCAATGACCGGGAGGGAGCCTGCCAACATCAGAACGTCTTTCAGCACCAGGCGACCTGCACCGGACAAATACGGAAATCCATGCTGGCCATCTCCCAGAGCACCTACCCATGCTTCCGGTGTTGTGATGAGAAAGGTCAATGTCACCAACGGCGTACCGAAGGCCAACGCACCACCAAGCAATCCCGTGCGACGTGAAATCGGGTTGGAAAGCACCAGCAAACCGATCAGGATTTCGACTACACCCAGCCCAGTCGAGAAACCGTAAGTGTTGTTGGCTGTCTGCCAGGCGCGCTTGTCAGCGTTCAACTCGCCCTCATGAGTCAGGTGCGCCTTGTACTCCTGCGGATGTTCATAAAAGAACGACATGAACGGGCTGTTGGCGACAAAGGGAGTGATGCTGTCGGCCTCATACGGGACGAACTTGAGCGCGCCGATCCAAAGGAAAACCACAGCTATCGCGAGCCGCATGAGTGAGGTGCTGAACGTATCGGCCTTGCTGATGATGCGTAGCCAGGCGGTGAATGAGGTGATCATTAGACTTCTCCGAATGTTTGGAATGCGGAGCCAGTCTGAGGTAACGCTAGGGTCTACTTTTGTTCGCGGGAATCAAGTTTTTGCTCAATCGTCTCAAGGTGCAAAATGAATTCGATCGATAAGCTCATCAGCATGGCCAACGTCCGCGGCAGTCTGGATCTGCGCTGCCAGTTCGAAGGTGATTGGGCTCGTGAACATGAGCAGGAGGCTTTGGGTAAGGCGCCATACCACATCGTTTTGGCTGGAGAATGCCGTGTGGACTTCCCGGATGGCCATCGCATCCCGATGCGGGCCGGCGACATTCTGTTGCTACCTGGAGGTGCGCCGCATGTCATGCGTAGCCCAGAGAAGTCCGTGGCTCCCACCGTGCCAAAAATCACCCACAAGGGCGCATTGCCGGTCCATCGTATCGGCGGAGCGAGCCTTGACTTCGACATGCTCTGCGGCGGATTTCACTTCAACCGGACCTCACTCCTCTTCGCGGCTTTGCCTGAGCATCTCGTCATTTCAACGGCCAGTGGGCCGCTGTCGGCTCTGGTGGAGATTCTGCGCGGTGAAGCTGATGGTGATCAGGTGTGTTCGCGATTCATGCTCGACGCGCTGTCTCAGGCGCTATTCACCCTGATCCTGCGGGCTCATCTGACGAGTGACGGCCAAACGTCGGGCTCATTGGCTCTGCTCAGTGAAAAGCGCCTCAGCCGAGCGTGGCATGCGATGCTGAGCGACCCTGCAAATGAATGGACTATCGACGGATTGGCAGAAATGGCGACGATGTCCCGAGCCACCTTCATGCGGGCATTCGTTCGTGTGGCGGGCGCATCACCTTGGGTGCTGTTGACTCAGGTTCGGATGGAAATGGCCTTTAGCCTCTTGAGCCATTCCCATCTTGGGCTGAGCGATATTGCCGCGCAGGTTGGATACCAATCCCAGTCGGCGTTCAGCAAGAAATTCAAGGAATTCTATGGCGAGGCACCTGGAAAAATACGTCGTGAAATATAGTCGGTTGCAGTTGCTACATTTCCAAGCGGTTGGGGTGTCGCGACTCTGTGAGTCATCTCAAAGCGCATGGTGCACGCTGATAAGCGCAGAGCATTACAACAGTGCATGCCCCCGATTATGCGATCGCTTGGCAATTCCCTGATCGAAGATCTTGTCGTGTCTGAAACTGCAAAAAAGCCGGGATCGCCAGCCTGCTTCCAGCGAACCCCTCCCGTCCGGGCTGGTCTTCTGCTGTATCAGCTCTCGGGAACTCGACGTCATGTCCACTCAACAGAGCCTCATCGTACTCGCACGCGGCGGATATGCCGCCCGTGGCGTTCTCTATCTGATCATCGGGATTTTTGCGCTGTTGGCGGCTGTCGATTCGACCAAACCCAAAGACAGTGAGAAGAGCCTCGAAGCGTTACTGAGCCAACCCTTTGGCTACGTGCTGGTCGGGCTGGTGGTGATTGGTCTGTTCGCCTACGCGGGATGGCGGGTATTTCAGGCCATCCGCGACGTTGATCATCACGGTAAGCGATTCAAGGGATTGGTCATTCGTGCAGGTCTGTTGGCCGGTGGTCTTTTCAATGGAGGGCTGGCGTTCTTTGCCCTGGGATTGCTGATCAGCGGAATCAGAAGTTCAGGTGATTCCAAAGGTGGGCAAACCCGGGATTTGCTGGCGCATGTGCTGTCCTGGGAAGCATCGAACCTGCTGGTGTATCTGATCGCGCTTTTGCCGCTTGGCGTAGGCATTGCTCACATCATCAAGGGCTGGAAGGCGTCGTTCGAGAAGTACTTTGAAGCGGATGAAGACGTCATGCAGTACGTCCGTCCGGTGTCTCGGCTTGGCCTCATGGCCCGTGGCGTTGTTTTTATCGAAATCGGCCTGCTGCTGATACTCAGTGGCTCGAATTACCAGGCGCTGCATCCGCCGGGCATGAAGGACGCCCTCGACGCCCTGCAGAATCTGCCGGCTGGCGGGTTGGTCCTGATGTTGATGGCCCTGGGGCTGATCGCCTTCTCGGTTTACAGCTTTGCCGAGGCCGCTTGGCGAAAGATAAACGTCACATAGATCTGCCTGATCATCGCCTGGCTGACTCAGGCTTCTGGGACAGAGGTAATCGCAACGCCTTTGCGACCCAATTGTTTGACCCCGTACATGGCCTGATCTGCCGCCTTGAGCAGCGTATCCAGATTCTGGCCATGAACCGGACACAACGAAACGCCGATGCTGCACGATACCGATAGCTCTCCTGCGCTGGTCATGACCGGTTGCGAGAGACTGCCGAGAACCCTTGCGGCCTTCGCCTGCGCGTTTTCGAGGTCTTCCAAGTCGGCAATCAGCATTACGAATTCATCGCCGCCGTACCGCGCCGCGGTGTCTCCGGCGCGGGTGCTGTGCAGCATTCGATTGGCAACCGCTCGCAGAACCTGGTCGCCCACTTCATGGCCGTGACGGTCGTTGATGTCCTTGAAGTGATCCAGGTCGATCACCAGCAGGGCGAACGGGACGCCTTTCACTTGCCAGTCGGAAAACGCCTGGTTGAACCGTTCGGCAAACAGGTAGCGATTCGGCAATTGCGTGAGGACATCGTGAGTCGCCAGATAGACCGAACGCTCATGCTCGACATCCGCCCTTTCTATCGCCCTGAAATGCCGAATCAAGACCATCGGCATCAACACCAGTGCCCCGGCGAGTACCAGCAGAATCATCAACATCTCTTCGGTCAGTACATCCCCGAGACGCAGTTGACGTTCGAACATCAAGGTCATGGGCTGCGATGCACTGCGGATCTCGACCCTGTCGGTCATTTGCGGCAGGAGCAGACGATCCAGAAATCCCGCTTGTTGAACCTGCGTTGAAAAGATGTCGCTTTCGGATCCCGCAGCGTTCTTCAGTACGGCAGAGATATGAACCAATGGATCGATGTTGGCTTCGTTCGCGGCCTCCAGCAGCGAATCCGTCCGGATCAACAGCAATGAAACCATCGCGCTCCCGAAAAAGTTGGGCGCAGCGGTTTCTCGAACATGGGCGGGACGGGTTACGGACTGCATCAGGATGTAGGCGCTATCACCCTCGAACATGGAGAACACCGGTGATGCGACCGGCTTCTGGCTGCTGCGGGTGCGAGCCAGCGCATAGGAAAGATGGCCCACGGTCTCCAGCCTGACGCCGTAGATCGAACTGGCCCCCGGGAGGGATGGGTACATGAACAGCACGGGCCAGGTCTCGCCGAGATAGGCCTGTGGCTGAGCGGACTGCTGAGTAAGGCTCGGGAAATCCTTGAGTTCGAAATCCGGACGCCAGGTGCGCCGCAGCAACTGTTCAAATGCCGTCTGCTCGGCGATAGGCACCGCACGCGCGGCCTCGAGCATGTAGATATGAGGGTAAGCCGATAAAACAGCGGCCGCATACCGTGCCGTCGCCTCGGTATCGCTTTGATCAACGGCTTGCAGAAACGCGGAGAACCCCGAAAGCACCGCTTCGTTGGTATCGAGCTGATTGCGCACGATCCCGGAAATGTTTTGCACGTACTCGGAGAAATACGTCTGTCGCCGCTGGGTCTCGGACTTCAACAGAAGCAAAGCCGAAAACAGTACCAGTCCGATAGCCAGCGCAATAAAGCCCATCAGCGAGCTGCGCCGTTTAGTCCATTTCATTTTGCATCGTCCATTGCGCAGATCAGACATACTGCCCCGCTCATCCACAAAAATCATCTGCGATTTAGCCGTGGATAATCGTTTTTACCGGCGAAAAGCCAATGTCAGAGGATGCTATCGGTGAAAGTAACCATTGAAGATTGGGATGGAGACGGCGCCATTCGTATCCCGGATGAAGCCCTGCAAGAGCTGGAACTGGATGTAGGCGACTCGCTGTACCTGATTGAAGAGTTTGTGGGCAATACCCGGTGTTTTGTTCTTTCAAAAACGCCTCGGGTTGCGGATCGTATCGATGAGCTAAGGGCTGCTTGGAAGAGCGATATGGAGTCGGACGGGGCTCGGCAGCTTCTGGCTGGCGACTGATCGCGTGGTCCACTTTGCTACGTTTATGAAAAGCCCCGGCGGGTGCCAGGGCTCAATCTATTGGAATGAAGCGCTTCCAGTTCATTCCATTTTTTAAAAGTGTGCTCCATCCCAAGCGGGCAGAACCGTCTTAATCGTCTTCTTCGTCCAGATAGGAATTCAGGTCCTCGTCCTCATATTCCTCGTCTTCGTCATATTGAGACGCGAACTCATGGTCAAGAAGATGTTCATGCTCCGGTTCGGGAGCCTCGTTCTCGTTACTCATGACATGACCTTCCAATACAAATTAATGACGCGGGCTATATATCGATCGAGAACCGATGAGTCAAAACTTATCTATGAGTGCCCCTCTCTATGAAAGCAGCTCTCTATGAATGCACCTCTCTATGAATGCACCTATGGAAGTGCTCCTGCGTCACCCTCGTCCGACTTGTGCGCCGCCTCTCGCCCCGCCCGACAGCTTCTGCACAACACCGGCGCGGGCGTCCAGTTGCAGTGGTACCGGAATGGCAAGTGGCAAGCCTCACACGTCGCCTCCGGCCATTCCTTATCCCTGCGATCCTTTGCCAGGGAGGCTTTCAACTTGCGCATCGAATCGTGACTGTTCGGGCTCATCGGGCGCTCCATTGTTTTCCCTTTCCCAATGCGTTTGATACTCCAGTGTGGCAGAGGTTCATGCCCAATTGCGCGACGATTATGCGGTCTTCAGTTGTGGTTATCTTTTTGGCCGAAAATCCCGGCGCGTATCGTAGTCAACTGGCGCAATTCGGAGCCGCCAAGCGTGCGGATATGTTTGCGCTTGAGCGTTATTGGCAACTCGATTCCGAGTAGTGTTGCAGCGGTGAGCTAAGCTGACCCGAAACCCGAGGATTCGCGATGCCAAATTCCGACCTGCTCCCTTCGCTGCTGTACAAGATCAACGAGAACCAGCTTGCTCTCGAAGCGGCCATCATGGAGCTCACCAATTGGGCCGAGCAGCACGGCGCCAAGGACATTGCCGACAACGTGCATGCCGCCCTGGACGTCATCGACAAAAATGAAGAGTTCATCAAGTTGACGCTGGCGGTGTTCATGGCGCCGGACTGAAACAGCGCTTCCTGCCTCATCCGTGCGCTGGGAGCTACGCCAGCTGCATCAACGCCTCTTCCACCGCAGCCACCATGCGGTTGCCCTTGGCTCCCGGCAGTTTCCACGCCGCGATGACCATCCCCAGCGGCACCGACTGATTGATCGGCGCCACCAGTTCACCGCTGTCCAGATAACGCTGTATGAGACTGCGTCGGCCGATCAGCACACCGGACGCCAACAAGGCTTGTTGCACAGCGATGGAATACAGGGAAAACCCCGGCCCGCGCGCCACGAACTTCTGGCCGGGCATGACCGAGCGGGTCCAGACGTCCCAGTCACTCCATCCCACATCGGCAATGCAGCGCACATCGGCAAGATCCTCTGGTTGACTGATCCGGGCCGCCAGCGCGGGCACGCAGACCGGCAGAACCTCCTCGACCGCGAGCATGCGTTGACCGCGCTCAAGCTGCTCGGTGTAGAAAAGGCAGAGGTCGAACGGGCTGCGTTTGAGGTTGGGCGCTTCATCGACGGCGGTGACGGAAATTTCGATGGGCGCCAGCATTTCAGTCAGGCGTGGCAGGCGTGGGCCGATCCACAGTTCGGCCAGCGCAGGTGAAGTGACGATATGCACCCGCTGCGGGGCAGAGAGTCGGCGCAGGGTTCGGGCGGCTTCCTCCACGGCGTCGAATGCTTCGATGAACTGGTCCTTCATGCTTTCGCCAAGGGCCGTCAACCGCACGCCCTTGGCATGGCGCTCGAACAGCGCTGCGCCGTATTCGTTCTCAAGCGCCTTGACCTGGGCGGCGATGGCGCCCGGCGTCACCTTCAGCTCATGGGCCGCCCGGGCGAAACCGCCGAGACGCGCCGAGGCCTCGAAGGCGCGCAGGGCATTGAGTTGCAGGGTGTGGCGGATGGGAGAGTCGAGAAACATGTCGTGAGCCTCATTTTTTCTAGGCCTAATATTTCAGAAATCTACCGTTGTTCCCAGTTGGCGCCCGCATTATTTTGATCATGAAACATCTGTTTACGCTCAACGGCCCGCTCAAGCTCAAGGAACTCAAATGAATTATCGAAGTGGGACACAGGCGTTCGTGCACGGTGCTCACAGCGCTTGCCCTTTGACCACCGGGGTCATTCCTTTTGGCTTGATCGCTGGCGTCACCGCTGCCGGGATGGGCATATCGGCCACCAAGGCCATGGGCATGACGCTGCTGTTCTATTCGGGATCGGCGCAGATCGCCGTATTGCAGATGCTGCAGAACGGCGCCATGCCGGTGACCATCGTGCTCACCGCTCTGGTGATCAATCTTCGCTTTCTGATGTACAGCGCATCGCTCGCGCCGCACCTGCACGATCTGCCCCGGCGCAAAACCTGGCCGCTGTCCTACCTGCTCGCCGACCAGGTGTTCGCGCTGTTCAGCCTGAGAACGGCGACAGGCGGGCTGGGACGTTTCGCATTCCCCTACTACATGGGCGCGGCGATCACGATGTGGCTGGGCTGGAATCTGGCGGTGCTGGCGGGCGTGTTCCTGGGCGCGCGCATACCCGAGTCCTGGTCCCTGGGCTTCGCGATTCCACTGTCATTCCTGGCGCTGCTGATCCCCAGCATCCGCAATGCCGCGACCTTGAGCGCCGCCATCGCGGGAGGTTCGCTGGCGATATTGGGCGTCGACCTGCCCTACAACCTGGGCATGCTGACGGCTTCGCTCGGCGGTGTCATCGCCGGACTTGCCGTCGAGCATCTGCGAAAGGATTTGAACACCGCACCAGGCACCGACGCCGAACAGGAGGCCTCATGAGCGAGCTGTCCCAGTGGGGCCTATTTCTGTTGATCGGCGCCGGCACCTTCGCCATCCGCCTGTCTTTCATCCAGTTCTACGGCAGTTTGCGCATCCCGCCGCTGCTCAGCCGCGCCCTGCTCTACGTTCCGGCGAGCGTGCTGGCCGCGCTGGTGTTGCCGGCGGTGGTCTACCCGGATCGCCACGGGACGTTTGACTGGAGCAATCCGCAGATTCCCGCGGCGATACTCGCAGCCCTCGTCGCCTGGCGAACCCGCAGTACCTTGCTCACGCTGGTGGTCGGGATGGGCACGTTGTGGGCGCTGAAGTACTGGGGGCTTTAGAGGTTGTGCAGCACCAACTGCACCCCGGTGACGAGCAGCCCGAACCAAGCGATGCGATAGAACCATTTCTGGTTGACCCGACCCTGCAGCCAGATCCCCAGCCAGACGCCGGGAATCACGATCGGAGCCAGCGCCAGGCTGGCGCCGAGGTTGGTCGTCGAAAACTGCCCCAGCAGCGCATAGGGCACGAGCTTGATCGCGTTGGTCAGCAGGAAGAACACGTTGGTGGTGGCGATGTAGCGCACCTTGTCCATCTGTTGCGGTAGCAGGTACATCATCAGTGGCGGCCCGCCTGCGTGCGCGACGAAACTGGTGAAACCCGCCAGGGCGGAATAGAACGTGCCCTTGCCGGCGTGGGGTTGTGCTGGTGCCAGGGCGTGCCGGGCGGTCCATACGTTCAGGCAGAAAAACGCAATCGCGATGCCCCCCATCAACAGCGCAATGAGCCGCTCACTCAAGGCGCCGAACGACAGCGCACCAATCAGCACGCCGACCAAGGCCCCGGGAATCATGATCTTCAGATTGCCCTTGTCCCATTTGCCACGAAAGCGCCGCAGCCCGGTGATATCGGCCAGGCACAGAATCGGCAGCATGATCGCCGCCGCCTGGGTGGGCGGCATGTTCAGCGCCAGCAACGGCACGGCAATGCCGCCCAGCGCACCGCCGAAGCCGCCCTTCGAAATCCCCGTCAGCAAGACCGCCGGTATCCCCAACAAAAACAACTCGACCAGCGACATGCCCTGCTCCGTCTCGACCGTTGAAAACTTCGGCCACCTTACGGCCAGGCGTCGGGTTTAGGAAGATCCTAGCTCTCCCATGGCGCAGCACAGTCGATATCGATGACGTACTTCGCAATTGCCTCGCTGCAAACGCTCGCCTCCAGCGTGCCTTCGTGAACCAGCGCCGTCAGCGCACTCAACACGATCTGATAACGGTCCACTTCGAAGAACCTGCGCAACCTGTCGCGGGTATCGCTGCGGCCGAAGCCGTCGGTGCCGAGCACGGTGTAGCGGCCATCAAGGTAACTGCCGATCAGCTGGGGCAAGGCGCGCACGTAATCGGAGCAGGCAATGATCGGTGCAGATCCCTCAAGCGAAGCTTTGAGGTGGCTGCGGCGAGCCGGATGTTGCGGATGCAGGCGGTTCCAACGCTCGACCTCCCGAGCATCCCGGGCCAGTTCGCTGAAGCTGGTGACACTCCACACCTGGCTGTCGACGTTCCAGTCGCTGGCCAGCAACTGCGATGCGGCAATCACTTCGCGCAGGATCGCCCCCGAACCCAACAGCTGAACACTGCCGCGCGCATCGGCGCCCTCATGCCGGGCGAAGCGGTACATGCCTTTGATGATCGCCTGCTCCGCACCTTCGGGCAGGTTGGGCTGCGGGTAGTTTTCGTTCATCAATGTGACGTAGTAGAACTCGTCCACCTGACGCTCCAGCATCTGGCGCATGCCGTGGTCGAGGATCACCGCGAATTCGCAGGCGAAGGCCGGGTCGTAAGCGCGACAGTTGGGGACCATCGCGGCCATCAGGTGGCTGCTGCCGTCCTGGTGTTGCAGGCCTTCACCGCCCAAGGTGGTGCGCCCGGCGGTGGCGCCCAGGAGAAAGCCGCGGGCCCGTTGATCCGCCGCCGCCCAAATCAGGTCGCCGATGCGCTGAAAACCGAACATCGAGTAGTAGATGTAGAACGGCAGCATGGGCAGGCCGTGCACCGAATAACTGGTCGCAGCCGCTACCCAGGAACTGATCGCCCCGGCCTCGCTGATGCCCTCTTCCAGAATCTGCCCGTTGAGGGCCTCGCGATAGCTTAGGATCGAACCGATGTCTTCCGGCTCGTAGCGCTGGCCGACGCTGGAGTAGATGCCGATCTGCTTGAACAGGCTGGCCATGCCGAACGTGCGTGCCTCGTCGGCCACGATCGGCACGATGCGCGGCCCCAGTTGCCGGTCCCGCAGCAACCCGCCGAGCATGCGCACGAAGGCCATGGTGGTGGACATTTCCTTGCCGTCGGCGGCGATCGCAAAGCCGGCATAGCTGTCGACCTCGGGAACGGCCAATGGCGGGCAGGCCGAGGGTCGCGTCGGCAGGTAACCGCCCAGGGCCCGGCGGCGTTCGTGCAGGTAGCGCATTTCACGGCTGTTTTCGTCGGGCTTGAAGAAGCTCAACTCGGCGGCCTGCTCATCAGTCAATGGCAGGTTGAAGCGATTGCGGAACGCGATCAGCGCCTCCCGGTCGAGCTTCTTCTGCTGGTGCACGGTCATCCGCCCCTGCCCCGCCTCGCCCATACCGAAGCCTTTCTTGGTCTGCGCCAGAATCACCGTCGGCTTGCGCCCTTCGCGCTGGGCAGCGTGATAGGCGGCGAAGATTTTCACCAGGTCGTGACCACCGCGTTTGAGGCGGTCGATCTGCTCATCGCTCAGACCCTGGGCCAGTTTTGCCAAGGCCTCGTTCTGGCCGAAGAAGTACTCGCGGTTGAACTGGCCGTCCTTCGCCGCGAACGTCTGGAACTGGCCATCGACGGTGGCGGACAACGCCTTGACCAGCGCCCCATCGGTGTCCCGCGCAAACAGGCCGTCCCAATCGGAACCCCAGACCAGTTTGATCACGTTCCAGCCGGCGCCGCCGAACAGTGCTTCCAGCTCGTCGATGATTCGACCATTGCCGCGCACCGGCCCGTCCAGCCGTTGCAGGTTGCAGTTGACCACCCACACCAGATTGTCCAGCCCTTCGCGCGCCGCCAGGGTCAGCGCCGACATGCTTTCCGGCTCGTCCATTTCCCCGTCACCGAACACGCCCCAGACGGTGCGGCCCGTAGTGTCCAGCAAACCGCGGTGCTGCAGATAACGCATGAAGCGCGCTTGGTAGATCGAGCTGATCGGGCCGATGCCCATGGAGCCGGTGGGAAATTGCCAGAAGTCGGGCATCAGCCACGGATGCGGATAACTCGACAGGCCCCGCGCGCCGTTGGCCCGGGCACCGATTTCCTGCCGATAGTGATGCAGGTCCCGCTCCTCGAGCCGTCCTTCGAGAAAGGCCCGGGCGTAGACACCCGGCGCCGAGTGCGGCTGATAGAACACCAGGTCACCGCCGTTGCTCTCGGTTCGGGCCTTGAAGAAATGGTTGAAACCCACCTCGAACAGATCGGCGGCGCTGGCATAACTGGCGATGTGTCCGCCCAGTTCGCCGTAGGCCTGATTGGCCCGGGCCACCATCGCCAAAGCGTTCCAGCGCATGATCGACGCCAAGCGCTCCTCGATGGCCAGGTCCCCGGGAAACACCGGTTGGCGGTCGACGTTGATGGTGTTGATGTACGCAGTGCCCAAGCTGGGGCGCCAACCGATGTCCGCTTCGCTGGCCACTGCCAGCAAGGTATCGAGGATCCTTTTCGCCTGCTCCGTGCCGCCATAGGCGATGACCGAGAGCAAGGCGTCGCGCCACTCGGCGATTTCCTCGAGGTCTTCCGCTGCCTGGCCCGGCGATTGGGCGTGTTGATCGGACGGGTTCATGGGCGACTCCTGCAAAATCGGCGTTACATCAATGTGGTCGCTCTGCTCGACTTTCGCTAGAGGCCACAGCGTTCTTGCAGCACGCTTTTGGCCAGCGTCCGGGTGAGCGCGAGAATCTCCTCAACCTGCTGATCCATCGCGGCATGGGACGACGCCTCCTTGCCGAGCCTGACCAGCCGCAACGGATGACCGCGCACCGAGCCGAGCCAAGTGAGACTGGGGACCGGGCCGACTTCGACATCCAGTAAAAAGCAGCCCTTGGCGACACAGCTCAGCAACTGGCTGGCTTGGCAGGTGGCGGCGAGTGTCGGTTCGTCCGGGTTGGAGCCGGCCTGCAGCCAGTCCTGCATGAAGGCCCCGGATTGCTGGACGACCAGATGGGCCACCTGGTCCCAGTCGTCGATGGCCCTGTGCAGTTGGTGGTTCATGTATGGCGGCAGCGTGGCGCTGGACACGATCACCACGGCGGCATCGGCCGAGGGTGGTTTGAGCCAGGTGGCGGATGGCGGTGTTCCTTGCATGGTGGTAACTCCTGTCACACAAAGCCGATAGGACTCGAATTACTGTGGGAGCGGGCT
>NZ_JAIQWX010000030.1 GCF_020164475.1 Pseudomonas sp. REP124
CGATCTGTAGGAGCGAGGCTTGCCCGCGAAGAGGCCGGTACAGACAACAGAGATGTTGAGGTGAAACATGTACAACTGGATCGACGCCCTCGCCGACCTGCAAAACCGCGGTGAACCCTGCGTGTTGGTGACCATCATCGAAGAGCTCGGCTCGACCCCGCGCAATGCCGGCTCGAAGATGGTCATCAGTGCCCAGCAGGCCTTCGACACCATCGGCGGCGGGCACCTGGAATACAAGGCCATGCAGATCGCCCGCGAAATGCTCGCCAGCGGCAAACAGGACACCCACCTGGAGCGTTTCAGCCTCGGCGCCAGCCTGGGTCAGTGCTGCGGTGGCGCCACGGTGCTGCTGTTCGAACCGATGGGCCAGGTCCAGGCGCAGATCGCCGTGTTTGGCGCAGGTCACGTCGGCCGCGCGCTGGTGCCGCTGCTGGCGAGCCTGCCCTGCCGGGTGCGCTGGATCGATTCGCGTGAAGATGAGTTCCCCGAACAGATCCCCCATGGCGTGCGCAAGATCGTCAGCGAAGAACCGGTGGACGAAATCGACGACCTGCCCGCCGGCAGCTACTGCATCGTCATGACCCACAACCACCAGCTCGATCTGGAGCTGACCGCCGCGATCCTCAAGCGCAACGACTTCGCCTACTTCGGCCTGATCGGTTCGAAGACCAAGCGGGTGAAGTTCGAACACCGCCTGCGCGACCGCGGTTTCGACAGCGGCGTGGTGCAACGCATGCGCTGCCCGATGGGCATCGGCGAAGTCAAAGGCAAATTGCCTGTGGAAATCGCCATCTCCATCGCCGGCGAAATCATCGCCACCTACAACGCGAATTTCGGCCAGCAAACCTCCAGCGCCGAGCCGATTGCCAAGCTGCTGCCGGTATCGCGCCGCAGCCAGGCCACACAATTGAAAGCCTCAAATTGATAAGCCTCATAAATAGAGAACGATCATGCCCTTGACTCGCAAAGCCTACCGCGCCGCCATTTTGCACAGCATCGCCGACCCCGCCGAAGTGGGCATCGAAGCCTCCTATGAGTATTTCGAGGACGGCCTGCTGGTGGTCGATAACGGCAAAATCAGCGCCCTCGGCCACGCCAGCGAACTGCTGCCGACTCTGCCGGCGGACATCGAGATCACTCACTATCAGGACTCGCTGATCACCCCGGGCTTCATCGACACCCACATCCACCTGCCGCAGACCGGCATGGTCGGCGCCTACGGCGAGCAGTTGCTGGACTGGCTCAACACCTACACCTTCCCGTGCGAAAGCCAGTTCGCCGACAAAGCCCACGCCGATGACGTCGCGGACATTTTCATCAAGGAACTGCTGCGCAACGGCACCACCACCGCGCTGGTATTCGGCAGCGTGCACCCGCAATCGGTGAACTCGTTCTTCGAGGCCGCCGAGCAGCTGGATCTGCGCATGATCGCCGGCAAGGTGATGATGGACCGCAACGCCCCGGACTACCTGACCGACACCGCCGAATCCAGTTACCTGGAAAGCAAGGCGCTGATCGAGCGCTGGCACGGCAAGGGCCGCTTGCACTACGCGGTCACCCCGCGCTTCGCCCCGACCAGCACCCCGGAACAACTGACCCTCGCCGGCCAGTTGCTCACCGAATATCCGGATCTGTACATGCAGACCCACATCAGCGAGAACCTCAAGGAAATCGAGTGGGTCAAGGAGCTGTTCCCGGAGCGCAAGGGCTACCTGGATGTCTACGATCACTACCAACTGCTGGGCGAGCGCTCGGTGTTCGCTCACGGCGTGCACCTGTGCGACGACGAGTGCGCGCGTTTGGCGGAAACCGGCTCGGCGATCTCGTTCTGCCCGACTTCGAACTTCTTCCTCGGCAGCGGCCTGTTCAACCTGCCGATGGCCGAGAAGCACAAGCTGAATGTCGGCCTGGGCACGGACGTCGGCGGCGGCACCAGCTTCTCGCTGCTGCAGACCCTCAACGAGGCGTACAAGGTCATGCAGCTGCAAGGCGCGCGCCTGAGCCCGTTCAAGTCGCTGTACCTGGCCACCCTCGGCGGCGCCCGCGCGCTGCGCCTGGAAGACAAGATCGGCAACCTGCAACCGGGCACCGACGCCGACTTCCTGGTGCTGGACTACAACGCCACGCCTCTGCTCGGCTATCGCCTGAAGCAGGCGAACAATATTGCCGAGACCTTGTTCGTGTTGATGACCCTGGGGGATGACCGGACGGTGCTGCAGACCTATGCGGCGGGGAATCTGGTGCATCAGCGATAGGCTTTTTCGCGCCTTGATCGTTCCCATGCTCTGCGTGGGAACGATCTGAAAACAAAAATCCCCCGGTACTTTTCAGTCCGGGGGATTTTTTGTGTCTCTCAGGCCGTCATCGCGGGCAAGCCCGCTCCCACAAATATAGAGGTGCTCACACTTTTGGTTTACAACACAAATCCTTGTGGGAGCGGGCTTGCCCGCGATTGGCGCGACTCGGTTTCCGATCAGATCTTGGCCGGCGACCGCCCAGGCTTCTTGGTCTGCAACAAATGCGAGAACACCGCATGCAAATCATCCGACGCACTTTCCTCGTCGAGGTTGAGCTTGCTGTCGATGTGATCCATGTGATGCATCATCAGGTCCACCGCCAGCTCACCGTTGCGCGCTTCGATCGCGTCGATCAGCTGGGTGTGCTCGTCGTAGGAGCAGTGGGAACGGTTGCCGCTTTCATACTGGGCAATAATCAGCGAAGTCTGGGACACCAGGCTGCGCTGGAAGCTGATCAACGGCGCGTTTTTCGCCGCTTCCGCCAGTTTCAGGTGGAATTCACCCGACAGACGGATGCCGGCGCCGCGATCGCCACGGGAGAAGCTGTCGCGTTCGTCGTTGACCATCTGCCGTAATTCAGCGATCTGCTCGGCAGTTGCATGCAGAACCGCAAGCTCAGTGATCGCCCGCTCCACCAGACGCCGGGCCATGAACACCTGGCGCGCCTCTTCCACACTCGGGCTTGCCACCACGGCGCCACGGTTGGGCCGCAGCAACACCACACTTTCATGGGCCAGACGCGACAGCGCGCGGCGAATGATAGTGCGACTGACCCCGAAAATCTCCCCCAGCGCTTCTTCGCTCAACTTTGTGCCGGGCGCCAGACGCTGTTCGAGGATGGCCTCGAAGATATGCGCGTAGACAATATCGTCCTGGGTACCGCTGCGCCCGGCTTTGCCTGCGCGCGGTTGTTTCTTGAGGGGCTGCAACTGTTCGTTCATGGGCACTCGAGTCGGGAGAACTGCGGCGAATTGACGGTGACTGTAATACGGCACAGTGGGTCGCTGGCAAGTATCGCGTAAAAAGTACCGCGATTGTACACAATGGTTAGTGGCGACACGACTGTATGGCTGTTTGTAGCCTTCGCTGTATGGCAACACCTTCTTACGTTTGAGTTTAGGCTTAAACCCACAAAACCGTTGCGTCACCCCGCTCCCTGTAGGAGCCAGCTTGCTCGCGATGGTCGTCAACGATAACGCTGGATGCCTGATGCCCAGCGGTGCCTGGGCGTCCATCGCGAGCAAGCTGGCTCCTACAGGAGAAAATTGCGGAGCCACGGATATCTTCAGCAGAAACAGGACCACCGCCGTCATGAACGACGCCACGCACACGCAATTGCGCCCCCTGGCCGATACCTCTCCATCGGCCATCGTCGCCGGTTTCATCGCGATGATGACCGGCTACACCAGCTCCCTGGTCCTGATGTTCCAGGCCGGACAGGCGGCGGGGCTGACCAGCGGGCAGATTTCGTCGTGGATCTGGGCGATTTCCATCGGCATGGCGGTGTGTTCGATCGGTCTGTCGTTGCGCTATCGCACGCCGATCACCATCGCCTGGTCGACCCCCGGCGCGGCGCTGCTGATCACCAGCCTGGGTGGCGTCAGTTATGGCGAAGCGATTGGCGCCTATATAACGTGCGCGATCCTGGTGACCATCTGCGGCCTGACCGGCAGCTTCGAACGCCTGGTGAAAAAGATCCCCGCCTCCCTGGCCGCCGCGCTGCTGGCCGGGATTCTGTTCAAGATCGGCAGCGAAATCTTCGTCGCCGCGCAACATCGCACCGCGCTGGTGCTGGGCATGTTCTTCACCTATCTGGTGGTCAAGCGCCTGTCGCCGCGCTATGCGGTGCTGGCCGCGCTATTGATCGGCACCGCGCTGTCGGGGCTCATGGGACTGCTGGACTTCAGCGCCTTCCGCCTGGAAGTGGCGACACCGGTCTGGACCACCCCGCACTTCTCCCTCGCCGCGACCATCAGCATCGGCATTCCGCTGTTCGTGGTGGCGATGACCTCGCAAAACATGCCCGGCATCGCCGTGCTGCGCGCCGACGGCTATCACGTGCCTGCCTCGCCGCTGATCACCACCACCGGCATCGCCTCGCTGCTGCTGGCGCCCTTTGGCTCCCACGGCATCAACCTGGCCGCCATCAGCGCGGCGATCTGCACCGGCCCGCACGCCCATGAAGATCGCAACAAGCGCTACACGGCGGCGGTCTGGTGTGGGATTTTCTACGGCATCGCCGGGGTATTCGGCGCGACCCTGGCGGCGCTGTTCGCCGCCCTGCCCAAGGAACTGGTGCTGTCGATCGCCGCCCTGGCGTTGTTCGGCTCGATCATCAACGGCCTGAGCATCGCCATGAGCGAGGTGAAAGAGCGTGAAGCGGCGCTGATCACCTTCATGGTCACGGCGTCGGGGCTGACGCTGTTCTCCATCGGCTCGGCGTTCTGGGGGATTGTCGCGGGCGTCGTGACCTTGATGATCCTGAACTGGTGCAACGCTTAGGCCCTCTCACCGTCCCTGTGTGATCTCAAACCAGACGCAACCCGGTCATGCCCAGCATGATCGCCAGCGACACCAACGACCCCACGCCCGCGCCCACCCACCAGAGGGTGTTGGCAACCGTTGGTTTGACGCCATGCGCCAGCAACACCACCCGCAACCCCGAGAACAGGTGCGCCAGTACGAACAACACCCCCAGCGCATAGTGCGGCAGCAGCCGGATGTTCCACGGATCAGCAATCAGGCCGGTCGGCAACCCGGCGGCGAATGCCCAGTCCGTGGGGATGCCTAGGTAGGTTCGGGCAAAGATGAACACCGAGTTCATGTGACCGAGAATAAACACGGACATGAACACCCCCGACGCCAGCTGGAAAACCCGATAGCGATCCAGGGTGGTCTCGCTTCCGGTCCAGACCAGGCGCAAGCCGCTGACAATCTGGAACAGCATCACCATCACCAGGATTGGCTCGATGAAAGACGCCCGATAAACCGTGCGCCCGATGTCCATGACCGCCCCGTGCGCCTGCGGGCTGACGAGGCCGAACAGGTGATTGGTGATGTGAAACAGCACGTACAGCGCAGCGATCGCACCACACACCCCATGCGCCACCCGCAGCGGCGCTGACAGACTCGCCCGTAACGGCGCCTGCGATACCCCCTTTCGAATCGCCACGTACCCCAACAGCAGCCACACCGGTGTCCAGATCCAGGTATCGGGAATCGGGCTGCCCGCCATGTAGGAAACCACGCCGAAAAACACGTAAGTCGTCGGCGCCGTCATGGCGATGAAGGCAAACCGTCGCGCCCGCGACGCATCTGCAGCGCCCGCCCGAAGCGGATGGCCCGCTTGCAGCAGACAGATCAACGGCACTGCAAAGGCCACCACCAGCATCAAGGTCGCCATGGCCGTCGAGCCTGCAAACACCGGCTGATCGGCCGCGCCCGGAGTCACCGCCCAGTGGAAGGCATCCAGCACCCAGGGGTACAGCGCTGCACAAACCGCCGTCAGCCAGATGACGCGCCGGGCCTCCGTTGATTGCACGCCAGCGCCGACAGGCACCGACTCGTCCTGCGTGAGTGTGTTGAGCATTCGGGCTCTCCAGTCGGGATGGTAAACAGTGTCAAAGCGCAGACACGTTATCCTCTTCATGCCCTATGCTATAGATCCAAAAATGCTTGAATTGATTGGGACATAGGAATGCGAAAAATCGAATCCGAAAAAGCGGGCGGTCCTCCGTTGTTCCGGCAAATCTATTGGCGCTTTCGCGATTCGATTGCAGAAGGACGCCTGAAACCCGGTGATCGCGTGCCTTCCATCCGGGCGCTGGCCTCGGACCTGAATCTGGCTCGTGGCACCGTCGAGGCCGCGTATCAGCTATTGATCAACGAGGGTTATTTTGTCTCGCGCGGGCCTGCCGGAACCGTGGTGTCACCGCGGATCAAACCCGCTCCGCTCAAACCCCGGGCGGCCCCCGCCTCACGCCCGCAAGCGCCCTTGATTCATATGGGCGAACCGCCGCTGCCGTTGCAGATGGGACTGCCGGCGCTGGATGCGTTCCCCGGCCCGCTGTGGAATCGCCTGGCTCACCACACGCTGCGCCACTCGCAGCTGGACGGTCTGATTTACCCGGACGCCCGCGGTCATCGCGCACTGCGCGAAGCGGTGGCGGGCTACCTGAGCGTGTCCCGTGGCATCGCCTGCTCACCCGAGCAGATTTTCATTGTCGCCGGCTACCGCGCCTGTCTGGATCTGATCTGCCGCAGCCTGCTGAACCCGGGCGATGGCTGCTGGGTCGAGGACCCCGGGTATTTCGCCGCCAGTCATTTCCTGCGGGAAGCGGGTGCGAACCTCGTGCCAGTGCCCGTCGACGCGGAAGGCATCGATGTGCAAAGCGCCCTCCAACAGGCACCGGACGCCCGCTTTGCCGTGGTGACACCCACTCACCAGAGCCCGCTCTGCGTCCCCATGTCCATGCCGCGCCGCCAGGCCCTGCTGGATTGGGCCAACCGGCAGAACAGCTGGATCATCGAGGATGACTACGACAGCGAATACCGCTATCAGGGCCGTACGCTGCCCGCGCTGAAAAGCCTCGATGGCGGCAATCGGGTGCTGTATTGCGGCACCTTCAGCAAGGTGTTGGTGCCGGCCCTGCGCCTGGCTTATGTGGTGGTATCGGAAGACCTCGTGGCGCGGTTCACCCAAATCGCCGACATGATGCACAGCCACTGCCCTCAACTGTGGCAAGTCACCACCGCCAGGTTCATTGAGCAAGGCCACTTCCCCCGCCATCTGAAAAGAATGCGTGACCTCTATTCGTCCCGCCGGGGCTTGCTGGCCGACGCCCTGCACGCGGTCCTTGGGGATCAATGCTCGGTCGATCGCCAGGTAGGCGG
The DNA here is from genome assembly GCF_020164475.1 of Pseudomonas sp. REP124. GTDB lineage: Bacteria > Pseudomonadota > Gammaproteobacteria > Pseudomonadales > Pseudomonadaceae > Aquipseudomonas. The sequence continues at coordinate 7,191 of NZ_JAIQWX010000030.1, forward strand.
GATGCATCTGATCCTGCGGCTGGCGCCAGGCATGGATGACCGCGCCATCGCACTGCGCGCCCGGGAGGCCGGCCTGAGCATCCAGGCGTTATCGAACTGGTACGCCTCGACACCGGCCGCGCAGGGCCTGCTCCTGGGCTTCACCAACGTGAAAGACCAGGCCCATGCCCTGGAACTGGCGCGACGCCTGGAAAAGGTCATGCAGGGCCTGACTTAAGCGCGCAGATCAGGCGTCCAGCCAAGCATGCGCCGCGCCTTTTCAGTGCTGACCTGCGAGTTGTCTTCGGCGATGTTGAACACGCCATTAGCGTGCAACCGCAGCGCCAGCAACGCGGCCCAGGCCGCCGCCTCGACATGCAAAGGGCTGTTCCCCGACGGCTGATCGGTGCCGGTACCCGGACCATACAGCTGACCGTAGCGAAGCAAGGTGCCTTCCACTGACGGCGTGTTCAACACCCGATGTTCCAGCGCCGCCACGCCACCCACGCTGATCGCGCGCAGGCCCTGCGCCTGCAGATCCAGCGCGGCCTCTTCTTCGTAAGGCATGGGGCCCTCGGCATACGCCCACGCAATACTCTGGGCGACAACGCGCGCACAGCCCGATGCCCGCGCGGCCGCCATCAGATTGGCCGTGCCCTGATCACGCAATCGTGCGTTGCGAGCGATCGCCTCCGCCATCTGCGTGGGGTCGAGCCCCCGTGGCAGATCCGTGAGTTGATGCACGACACAGTCGGGCTTGATCCGCAGCAATTGCGCCTCGAGCGCCTGGGCATCGAAAACATCGACAACCACGGGGCTCACGCCAAGGGAACGCAACCTTTGGGCCTGCTCCTCACGGCGCGTGCTGCCGTACACGCGGTAACCCGCCTGAACCAGCAACTTGACCAGGACACTGCCGATAACCCCGGTAGCGCCTGCAACGAAAATGCTTTCAGCCATGAGCGGTTTCCTCCAACGGGAAAAACACCGGCTCCGCACTCAGTTGCCGACGGGCTTGCAGCAAGGCCGCGCTGACCGCACCCGGCCCCGTCGCCATGCCCTGAAGGTAGACGAAACGCAAATCATGCAAACCGATGGTGTTCAACACGCAGCGCAGAAACGAGCTGATGAATTCGGGCTGATTGGCTTGCGGGCCGCGATGAATTCCACCGGAGCTGATCAACAAGTAAGTCGGTCGATCCGCGAGCAAGCCGATTTTCCCGTTAGGTCCGCGACCGAACGTTCGCCGTGCGCGAACCACATTGTCGACCCACAGCTTGAGGGCGGCCGGCACAGTGAAGTTGTGAATGGGCGTCGCGATAAACAGCACATCACTGCGTTCCAGCTCGACGATCAGGCGCTCGGATTGGGCGAAGGCCGGATCATCGTTTTCCCGACCGCCCAGCAAGGCCTCACAGTAGGCATCGCTGACCGGCAGCAAAGGATCAGCCATCAGGTCGCGTACGGTGAGATTCAGCTCCGGACGTCTGCTGCGCAGGCTTTCGATCATGTCCATGGCCAGGCGGAAGCCAGCAGAGCCCGATCCATTCGGGCTGCTGTTGATCATGAGTAACTCTTTCACTGCCCTGCTCCCGTCATTCCGACAATGGCTGAACGAAATGCATGCCCTTGGCCAGCATTCCCTCGCGGAAATAAAAACGCTGGGCCAGCGGCATGTGCAGACCGGTGTCGAGCACCAGGTGCGCGCAATCGCGACTGATCGCTTCGGCCCGCACGGCATCGAGCAGACTCGCGCCCAAGCCCAGATGACGCGCTGCGGTGTCGACCACCAGGTCGTCAACGTAAATGAAGCGGCCATAAAGCAGGTTCTCGCTCTCACGAAAACCGATCAGCCCTACGTACGTTCCGTCTTGCCGGGCCGCCAGCAACTGGTAGCCCTGCTTGAGTTGCCGTGCAATCTGCTCGGCGAACAACGCAGGAGACACCAATGCCGGGCGCAGCTGTTTCATCAGTTCGAAGCACGCTTCGAGCTCCGACGGAGTGGTTAACGCGTGCAAATCCACTTGGGGGGCCATGATCAACCTCGGGTGAGAAAGTCGAATCAATGTAGAGGCAGGATGACTTAGCGGGTAGATCCAAAAATGCGATAAATCGGTAGGACATTCAGACCCGACAGCCACCGTTTTTTATGCGCTTCGCACATCGAATTAATGCGCAGACATCACTGTAATTTGCGCCACCCGCAGCACATTCTTGGCCCGCAGGCGTTCCCTTAGAACAATAAGAATCAAAGCCCTGAGGCCTCTAATGAAGAAGCGTTCATTGTTGGGACTGTTCGTATTTTCCGTATCCGCAAGCTCTCTGCCCGTTCAGGCAGAAGATGTGCAAGCCAAAGATGAGCCTGAAGGATTTATCGAAGGCTCATCCGCCAAAGTGCTCGCACGCAACATGTACTTCAACCGCAACTCGCTGTCCCACTATCCCGATGCAATAGGATGGGGTCAGGGTTTCCTGATGGACTATCAGTCCGGGTTCACCCAGGGCGTTATTGGCTTCGGCATCGACGCCAGTGCCTACACCGCCTACAAGCTCGATGGTGGACGCGGCACTCAGGGCACGGGCATGTTTCCCGTCGGGGGAGACGGGGAAAGAAGTGAGTCATCGACACTTAACGGTTCTGTAAAAGCCAAATGGTCGAACACTGTTTTGAAGTTTGGCGACTTGCGTCCTTACAACCCGGTATTCGCCACGCCCGACTTGAGATTGATGCCGATGACCACTCGGGGCTTTCAACTCCTGAGCGATGACATCGAAACAGTCAGCCTCGATATCGGCCATTTCTATTCTTCCCGGGGTTACACGACCACCAATCACGACGAGGGCTTCAAGGCCGGTTACGCCGGAGTCGACGCCGGGGACGTGGACTACGCCGGTTTGACCTGGCAGCCGATCGAGGAAGGCAGCCTCGGCTTTTATGCATCCCGCGCGGAAGACCTGTGGCGCCAGTACTATGTAAACGCGAACTACACCTTCCCGTTGGAAGCGGAGCAGACACTGGGTTTCGATTTCAACCTTTACCGCTCGCTCGACACCGGTCAGGCCAATGCCGGCACGATCAATGTCACGGCCTGGTCGCTCGCGACCACTTATGGCAATGGCCCGCACAGCTACACCCTGTCCTATCAGAAAATTCATGGCAGCCAACCGTTCGACTATCTGATGTCGTCCGACGGGACTTACATGGACTCCATCTACCTGGCCAACTCCTCGCAATACGGCGACTTCAACGGCCCCGGCGAACAGTCCATCGGACTGGGTTATGCCTATGACTTCGGCAGCACCGGTTACTTGCACACGACACTCAGCCTTCGCTACGTCTACGGCTTCGATATCGATAACGAGAAAGTTGATCCCGAAGGCTTGTACGCCTACTTCGCCCACGCCGATAAACAGATCGAACGGGATATCGACCTTAAAACAGTGGTGGAAAGTGGCGCCCTGAAGAACCTCTCTGTACGCGTCCGTTATGCCGACCAGTCCTTTACCGGCGACAGCGTGAAGCAACTTCGAATCATCACCGAATACCCCTTCGATCTTTTCTGATCTGTCTCATCACAATAAAAAAAAGAGGTCTCCCATGAAGAACTTGCGGATCAAGTGTATTGCGCTGGCTATCACTTTCTATTCCCTGGCGTTATCTGCGCACGCCGACACTGTTTATGTGCATGCCGGGCATCTGGTGGATGTGGAGAAAGGCAAAGTGCTGAGCGATCAACGCATCAAGATCGACGGTGATCGCATCGTCGCCATCGAGCCCTGGAGCGCACCACCGTCCAACAGCACGGTGATCGACTGGTCGACCAAAACCGTGCTGCCGGGCCTGATCGACATGCACACGCACATTTCCGACTGGGACATGACCAACAATGTCGCCGAACCGCTGCTGCACTCCCCTCAGGATGTCGCGCTGATGGGCGCCAAACACGCCTATCAGACCCTGCGCGCAGGCTTCACCACCGTGCATGACCTGGGCACCTATCGCGCCTTCACCGACGTCGCCCTGCGCGATGCGATCAACGCCAACCGGGTTTTGGGGCCGCGGATGAACGTGGTCGGCGCCTACATCACCGTGGCCGGCGGCGGTGGCGAGGTCACCGGATTTGCCCCCGGCGTGGAGATCCCGGCGGACATGCGCGTGGGGGTTTACCGCGACGCCAACGACGCCAAGTTGAAGACCCGTTACCTGTTCCAGCACGGCGTGGACACCATCAAGATGATGGGCACCGGCTCGGTACTGGCCGAAGGCACCGAGCCCGGCCAGATGGAGATGACCGAGGACGAAATGCGCGCCGTGGTGCAGGAAGCCAAGGTCCACAAAAGCTACGCCACGGTGCATGCCCATGGCGCCGAAGGGATCAAGGCGGCGATCCGCGCGGGTGTGAAATCGGTCGAGCATGCGTCGTTGCTGGATGATGAAGGCATCAAGATGGCCAAGGACAACGGCACCTATCTGGTGATGGACATCTATAACGGCGACTACATCGATGAAGTCGGTCGCGAGGAAAAATGGCCGGAGAGTTACCTGCGCAAGAATGCCGAAACCACCGATGTGCAGCGCCAGGCCTTTCGCAAGGCGGTCAAGGCCGGGGTGAAGATCGCTTATGGCACCGACGCCGGCGTTTATCCCATCGGTACCAACGCCAAACAGTTCGCCTACATGGTCAAATTCGGCATGACGCCGATGCAGGCGATCCAGTCCGCCACGGTGGTTGCCGCCGACCTGCTCAACTGGCAGCAGGATGTCGGTGCCGTCAGCGTCGGGCGCTATGCCGACATGATAGCGGTGGACGGCGATCCGCTTGCCGACATCAGCGTTCTGGAGAAATTGCCCGTGGTCATGAAAGGCGGAAGCATTGTGCCGGCCGATATCCTGCCCGGCCTCTGAAAGGCGCAATGAAACCGGCGGTCCGCACGTAGTATTAATTGAACAACTCGACCGGCAAGGAACTTGCTTAGCTGGTAAGATGCGCGGCGTTATTACTCACGAGGATTGTTTCATGGCCACTAACCGTTCCCAGCGTCTGCGCAAAAAGCTTTGTGTAGACGAGTTCCAGGAATTGGGTTTCGAATTGAACCTGGACTTCAAGGAAGATCTGGCTGACGAGGCAATCGACGCATTCCTCGACGCGTTCCTGAAAGAAGCCATGGAAGCCAACGGTCTGGGCTATGTTGGCGGCGACGACTTCGGTCTGGTTTGCCTGCAGAAGCGCGGTTCGGTCTCCGAAGAGCAGCGCGCTGCCGTTGAAGCCTGGCTCAAGGGCCGCAGCGAACTGACCGAAGTCACCGTCAGCCCGCTGATCGACGTCTGGTACCCGGAAAAGCCGATCAATCCGGTAGCTTGATGTTCAAAAGGGCCATCCATTGTGATGGCCCTTTTTCTTTATGGCCCGCAACACGATTTGAAAAAATAGCGGATTAGCAGACCAAGGCCGCAACACCTTGGGGCATAATGCCGACACTTTTGTCACCGCTGAGGGCTTTCATTTTCACGCCCTCGTCAATTTCCCCTCGACTGCAGGGTCTTATTTCACATGATCAAATCGTTGCGTCCATTGCTGCTGGCCAGCTTCCTTTTGCCGCTGGCCCTCCCCGCTTCCGCTGAAACGATCAACACCTCCCTGACGCCCAACGTCGAAAAAGCCCTGAAGGCCAGCAAGTTGCAGGACAACGCCCTGTCGCTGGTGATGATCCCGCTCAACGGCCCCGGCACCCCGACCATCTTCAATGCCGACGTGTCGGTCAACCCCGCCTCGACCATGAAGCTGGTGACCACTTACGCGGCGCTGGAAATGCTCGGCCCCAACCACCAGTGGAAAACCGAGTTCTACACTGACGGCACACTGAGCGGCGGCATTCTCAACGGCAACCTCTACCTCAAGGGTGGCGGCGATCCGAAGCTGAACATGGAAAAGCTCTGGCTGTTGATGCGCGACCTGCGCGCCAATGGCGTGACCCAGGTCACCGGTGATCTGGTGCTGGACAAGAACTTCTTCGTGCAGCCGCAACTGCCCGAGTTCAATGACGACGGCAATGACGAGAACAAGCCGTTCCTGGTCAAGCCTGACGCCCTGCTGGTCAATCTCAAGGCCCTGCGCTTCGTGGCCCGCAACGACGGCGGGCGCGTGCTGATTTCGGTGGAACCGCCGATTGCCAGCATTCGTATCGAGAATCAGGTCAAGGCGCTTCCTTCCAAGCAATGCACCGGCGGCGTGCGCTACAACCCGGTGCCTCAGGCCGACGGCAGCGTGACGGTCACCGTCGGCGGCCAGTTGGGCGACGGCTGCAGCTCGCAGACGTACCTGTCGCTGCTCGACCACGCGACCTACACCGCCGGCGCCGTGCGGGCGATCTGGAAAGAACTGGGTGGCAGCATCCAGGGCCGTGACGTGCTGGCGCCAACGCCAAAAGACGCCAAGGTACTGGCCCGGGCGTTCTCGCCGGATCTGGCGGAAATCATTCGCGACATCAACAAATACAGTAACAACACCATGGCCCAGCAGCTGTTCCTGAGCCTGGGACAACGCTTCCGCACCGATGCCGACGGCGACGACGCCAAGGCCGCCCAGCGCGTGGTTCGTCAGTGGCTGGCGAAAAAAGGCATCACCGCACCGCACCTGGTCATGGAGAACGGCTCCGGCCTGTCCCGCTCCGAACGCGTCAGCGCCCGGGAAATGGCCTCGATGCTGCAGGCCGCCTGGCGCAGCCCGTATGCGGCCGAGTACATCAGCTCGATGCCCATCGCCGGCACCGACGGCACCATGCGCAAACGCCTGAAAACCACCGCGATGCGCGGCGAAGCCCACGTCAAGACCGGCACCCTGAACACCGTACGCGCCATCGCCGGCTACAGCCGCGACGTCAACGGCAACACCTGGGCCGTGGTCGCCATCCTCAACGACAAAGCCCCCTTCGGCGCCTCGTCGGTACTCGATCAGGTACTGCTTGACCTGTACCGCCAGCCGAAAGTGGCGCAGACGGCTTCGGTGCTGTAACCGCTTTAAAGGTCAACTCCCGATCCAATGTGGGAGCGGGCTTGCTCGCGAAGGCATAGTGTCAGCCGACATCAATATCGACTGACCCACCGCTTTCGCGAGCAAGCCCGCTCCCACAGGTTCATCTGGTGTACACAAACCCCACAAACAACCACAAACCCTGTAGGAGCAGGGCTTGCCCGCGAAGAGGCCGGCACATTCAATAGAGATGTTGGCTGACCGAATGCCATCGCGAGCAGGCTCGCTCCCACAGATTGATTGAAGTTATGTGCAGACCCTCGGGATCAGTTCATCTCCCCCTGCACCCGATCCCTGCCCTCCTGCTTGGCCACATACACCCCCGAGTCCGCCCGCAGCAACAGTGCATCCGCGCCTTCGCCGAGGCGCCAGCTGGCGATGCCGAAACTGGCGGTGACGACGCCGACCTCATCGATCGGCGCGCTGCGCAGGCTTTGCCACAGTTCCAGGGCCAGGGTGTGGGCCTGTTCGCCGCCGATGTCCGGGCAGAGCACCATGAACTCCTCACCACCGAGGCGGCAGAACACATCGGTGCGGCGCAGCCGGTGGCCGATGCGTTCGCAGACGGCCTGCAACACCCGGTCGCCCACGGCATGACCGTACTGATCGTTGATGCGCTTGAAGTGGTCGATGTCGAGCATGATCACCGACAACTCGCCGCCCCCGCGCTCCACCCGGGCCATCTCGGTGGTCAGACGTTCCTGGAAATAGCGGCGGTTATGAATACCGGTCAGCGAATCGGTGACCGACAACGCGCGCAATTCTTCCTCCACCCGCTTCATGTCGGAAATGTCCGAAATATAGCCGTGCCACAACACCCCGCCGCCCGGCAGCTCTTCCGGCGTCGCCTCGCCACGTACCCAGCGCAACCCTCGCTGCGGCAGCTGCACGCGGTACTCCTCGCGCCACGGGCTCAGGTTGTCCGCCGAGGCGCGGATCGAGGCGCGCACCCGCGTCGTGTCCTGTGGATGAATACGGGTGAAGATCGCCTCGGCGTTGAGCAGCAGCACATCCGGCTCCAGCTCGTAGATTTCGCGGATGCCATCGCTGGCGTAGATCACACTGAAGCGCCCGTCGAACTCCATCTTGAACTGGTAGATCCCGCCGGGCACATGGGCGCTGAGCTTTTTCAACAACACATCCCGCGCCGCCAGCGCCTCATGTACCCGCTTGCGCTCGGTGATGTCGATGCACACCGCCAGATGCCCGACCCACAAACCCTGCTCGTCGAGCACCGGCGTGGCCAGCATGTTGACGATCAAATGACTGCCGTCACTGCGCACCAGCGTCCACTCACGGGTCTCGTGCCGGCCTTCGACGCTGGACTCGACCAGCATCGCCTGACAGGTCGGCACCGGCTTGCCGAAACGCGCGCTCAACTCCGCGGAACGAGCCGTCAGCTCCCGGGGCAGATGCAGGTTTTCCAGGGTCATGCGGCCCACCACCTCGGCAGCGGTATAGCCGAGCATCTGTTCGGCACCGGCATTGAAGGTGCTGATCACTCCACGCAGGTCCGTGGCGATGATCGCCACCTGGGTCGCGGCATTCAGCACCCCGCGCAGCTGACCGTGGGTGCCGCGCAGCTCCTGTTCCCGGGCGCGCAATTCTTCGGTCCGCTGGTCGACCATCTTCAACGCACGCTGACGCTGGCTCACCAGCACGTAGAGCAAGGCGCTGAGCAATACACTGATCAAGCCGCCGAGCACCACGATCGCGGTCACCGACGAATGGTTGGCCTGGAGAAAGGCTTCGCTGGGCTGAATGTCGACCTGATATTCGTGATCGGCCAGGCGCAACAGGCGGCTCGCGGCCAAGTCGCTGACGGCGGGAGGGTTCGCTGATTCGAACAGGACTTCGTGCTGGTCGTCGATGGACAGGTCGAGGATGCGCACCGACAGATAATCGCGCCCCGCTTCCGGCAAACCGTCGGACAGCAACTGACGCATGCTGATCACCGCCATCACATAACCGAAGGGCTTGTCGGTTGCGGCTTTCGGCTCATCGCGCTGCGTGACCGGTGCCACCAGCAGCACACCCCGCGCATAGGCCGGTTCGATACTGACCAGATGCATCGGCTGCGACACCGCCATACGCCCATGCGCATCGGCACGCTCCAGCGTCGCCCGGCGCAAAGGCTGCGCCAGCAAGTCGTAACCCAGGGGCGCGCCGAGTTTGCTCAGGGTCTGGCTGTACAGCACCACCACGTATTCATCCCGCCCGCCAGCCAATTGCAGCTGACCCTCGGTATTGAGTTCACGCAAGTTAAAGTCCGTCAGCCCCTCGTCCCGCGCCCGTTGCTCGAACGCAGCCCGCTGCTCGCCACTGACCCGTTCGGCGAACGAATAGGCCTGGGTGCGGTGCAATAGAGGTTGGGTGTAGCCGTTGAATTCGGCTCGGGAAACCGTATCGGAATTGGCGAAGAAGCGGCGCAGGCCGTCGAGGCGCTGCTCCTGATCTTCGAAACGTTCTTCGATACGGCTGTAACGCTCGCTGGCCAGCAGCTGGAAACGTTGGCGCAATTGAGACTTGAACAGGTCAAGCGTCGACCACGCCAGAATACCGGTAAGCACACCGCCGAGCAGCAATACCAGCAGCGCGACCAGCCAGGCCGAGACATCTTCGCTGATAAAACCCAGGATCTTTGGGCGCACGGCGTGCAACGACATAAACACAACTCAGAACGCCAGGTGCGGGAAAGCCCTTTGGCCCTGAATTGAGTTATAGCTATTAGCCACTAATTTGACCAGTACCCGAAGAATCCAAGAGCCTATAAAAATCAAGGCTCTGTGGATCCAATCACAACAAGCGTCAACGGGCCGTGATTTTCCAGGCGCGGTGGATCTTCGAATTGCGGGCAAAATCCGGATCAATGGTCTGTGCGGTGATCTCTTCGACCGCATAGCGCTCGGCGAGATTGGCCTCCAGTTCGAACTTGCGGAAGTTGTTGGAGAAGTACAGAACACCGCCGGCCGCCAGGCGCGCCATGGCCAGATCGATCAGTTGCACCTGATCGCGCTGCACGTCGAACACGCCTTCCATGCGCTTGGAGTTGGAGAAGGTCGGCGGGTCGATGAAGATCATGTCGTACTCGTCCCGGGCGTTTTCCAGCCAGGCCATCACATCGCCCTGCTCCAGACGGTTCTTGTCCGAGAAACCGTTGAGCGACAGATTGCGCCGCGCCCAGTCCAGATAGGTTTTCGACAGATCGACGCTGGTGGTGCTGCGCGCACCGCCCTTGGCCGCGTGCACACTGGCGGTGGCGGTGTAGCAGAACAGATTGAGGAAGCGCTTGCCGGCGGCCTCTTTCTGAATCCGCATGCGCATCGGACGGTGGTCGAGGAACAGGCCGGTGTCGAGGTAGTCGGTGAGGTTGACCAGCAGCTTCACGCCGCCTTCATTGACCTCCACGAACTTGCCCTGGGCCGCCTGACGCTCGTACTGCTTGATGCCGCTCTGGCGCTCGCGACGCTTGACCACCACGCGGCTCTTGTCGATGTTCAGCGCCTGGGGAATCGCCGCCAGGGCATCGAACATGCGCGCCGAGGCTTTTTCCGGGTCGATGGATTTCGGCGCGGCGTACTCCTGGACATGGACCCAATCGTGATACAGGTCGATGGCCATGGAGTATTCCGGCATATCGGCATCGTAGACACGGTAGCAATCGACGCCATCACGCTTGGCCCACTTGCCCAGGGCCTTGAGGTTCTTCAACAGGCGGTTGGCGAACATCTGCCCGCCTTCGCTCAGGCGCGGCTGCTCGACCACAGGCGCTGGGGCCGGTTTGATCGGGTTGCCATTCTTGTTGAACTTGCGCTCTTGCGGCTCGTTCGGCAGTTGGTCGTACTCGGCCTGTTCACGCTCGGCCTGACGCTGCTCCGGGGTTTTGCGTTCACCGGTGACGAACTGGCTCGGCTGCACCTTGATCAGCAACAGCTTGCACGGCAAGGCGCCGTTCCAGAACGAATACTGTTTGTGGCTGCGGATGCCCATGCGCTTGCCCAAGTCCGGGGCGCCGGTGAACACCGCCGCTTCCCAGTTCAGGCAGGCCTGACGCAGACGTTCGCCGAGGTTCTGATAGAGGTAGAGCAGGCTCGCCTCTTCACCCAGGCGCTCGCCGTAAGGCGGGTTGCAGATCACCAGGCCTTTCTGGTTCTGGTCCGGACGCGGCTCGAAGGTCGCGACTTCGCCTTGGTAGATCTTGATCCACTCGCTCAGACCGGCACGCTCGACGTTATTGCGGCCCGGCTGAATCAGCCGCGGGTCGGCTTCATAACCACGAATCCACAGCGGCGGCTTGGCCAGACCGGCCGCCGCGCGTTCGACCGCCTCTTCATGCAGCTTTTTCCACAGCGCCGGCACATGACCCAGCCAGGCGGTGAAGCCCCACTGTTCACGACGCAGGTTCGGCGCAATATCGGCGGCGATCATTGCCGCTTCGACGAGGAAGGTACCCACACCGCACATCGGGTCCGCCAGCGCGCCGCCTTCGGCCGCGATACGTGGCCAGCCGGAACGGATCAGGATCGCCGCCGCGAGGTTTTCCTTCAGCGGCGCGGCGCCTTGCTGCAGGCGATAACCGCGCTGGTGCAGGCTGTGGCCGGAAAGATCGAGGGAAAGAATGGCTTCGCCGCGGTCCAGGCGCAGGTGCACGCGCAGGTCCGGATTGAGTTTGTCGATGGACGGACGATCGCCCTGCGGGGTGCGCAGTTTGTCGACGATGGCATCCTTGACCTTCAGCGCGCCGAAGTGGGTGTTGTCGATGCCCGAGCCGTGGCCGCTGAATTCGACGGCCAGGGTGCCGTCATTGAGCATGTGATCCTGCCAGTCGATGTCGTGCACGCCGTGATAGAGGTCCTCGGCGTTTTTCATCGGGAACCGCTTGAGCACCAGCAGCACCCGGTTGGCCAGACGCGACCACAGGCACAGGCGATAGGCGGCTTCCATGGTGGCCATGCCGCGCACGGCAGAGGTGTGCTCACGTGCATCCTCAAGGCCAAGCCCGGCGGCTTCCTCGATGAGCAGGCCTTCAAGGCCTTTTGGACAGGTGAGGAAGAGTTCGAAACGATCGGACATGAGGATACAGAGCCTTTGGCTAGTGAACCGGCAACGCATTGCCGGCCCGGTTTTCAATCAGGCGCTTTTCTCGAAGAGCGCCCGCGTGGCACGAAGGTGTGCCTCTCCACCCTGACTGCTCGGATTCAGAAGAGCTTAGATGCCAGAACAGATAAAAAAGTTGATGCAATAAAATGTCATAAGTCGACCCTTCGTCGAAAAATGTCGCGTTACAACGCGAGACATTCTCAGCAAAGGATTAACCCCTTCATCCTGCGGGGCGCCGATCATACAGGGCTTTGATCAATAAATACGCTACGAATATCGTGTTACTTATGGCCTTACCATCTTTATGGTTACGTTCTTATGACAAAACGATCATTCCCTCGATGTGACGCATTGGTTAGAAATCAATACAGGTTGGCGCCGCCATGACGCCAACACTTTGGCTCGCCACGCCGGCAGCGGGCCCCAAATGGCAGAGTCTTTCTGCCTGACCTCGATAGAGGTCGACGCGATGAAAACAGTCAACAAGTGAGGGCAACACCCTATGAGAAGACTTAAGCGTGATCCTTTGGAACGAGCATTTTTGCGCGGCTATCAATATGGGGTTGGTGGTAAATCCCGTGAGCTTTGCCCATTTACTCTACCGTCGGTACGCCAAGCCTGGATCAACGGCTGGCGAGAAGGACGCGGCGACAACTGGGACGGTATGACCGGCACTGCGGGAATCCACAGACTCAACGAACTTCACGCTGTCGGCTAACACAGGGTATTCATTCCGACACGACAATCTGAGCAATTGACGAATTAACCACGCACGTCCCATCCGGACGGCGGGCTGCGGCCCAGGGGCTCCTTTTGAGGGGCCCTTTTTTATGCCTGCAATTTGGTAATCATTCCACCCTCTGTAGGAGCGAGCTTGCTCGCGATGGTCGTCAACGATCACGCTGGATACCTGACACCCAGCGGTGATTTTGAGTCCATCGCGAGCAAGCTCGCTCCTACAGGGGGAGACGTGGGTTAGCGCAGCGCAGCAATCGCATCCACGGACTCGCGAATCAACGCCGGGCCCTTGTAGATGAACCCGGAATAGATCTGCACCAGGCTCGCACCCGCGGTGATTTTCTCCGCTGCGTGCTTGCCTTCGGTGATACCACCCGCAGCGATGATCGGCAGGCGACCGCCCAGCTCCGAGGCCAGCACTTTCACGGTGTGGGTGCTCTTCTCGCGCACCGGAGCGCCCGACAGGCCGCCCGCCTCGTCACCGTGCTCCATGCCTTCGACACCCACGCGGCTCAGAGTGGTGTTGGTGGCGATGACCGCGTCCATACCGGTTTCGATCAGGGCTTGCGCGACCTGCACGGTTTCTTCGTCGGTCATGTCCGGGGCGATCTTGATCGCCAGGGGCACGTGCTTGCCGTGACGCAGCGCCAGTTCGGCGCGGCGGGTGGCCAGGTCCGCGAGCAATTGCTTGAGCGAGTCACCGAATTGCAGGCTGCGCAGGCCCGGAGTGTTCGGCGAGCTGACGTTGACGGTCACATAGCTGGCATGGGCGTAGACCTTGTCCAGGCAGATCAGGTAATCATCCACCGCACGCTCGACCGGGGTGTCGAAGTTCTTGCCGATGTTGATGCCCAGCACGCCCTTGTACTTGGCCGCCGCGACGCGGGCCAGCAGGTGATCCACGCCAAGGTTGTTGAAGCCCATGCGGTTGATGATCCCTTCGGCTTCCGGCAGGCGGAACAGCCGTGGCTTGGGGTTTCCCGGCTGCGGACGCGGGGTGATGGTGCCGATTTCGACAAAACCGAAACCCAGCTGGGCAAAGCCGTCGATGGCCGCGCCGTTCTTGTCCAGACCGGCCGCCAGCCCCACCGGGTTGGGGAAATCCAGGCCCATGACCGTCACCGGGCTCTTCGCCGGTGCCTTGCACAGCAAACCGTTGAGCCCCAGACGCCCGCCCGCGCCGATCAGGTCCAGGGACAGATCGTGGGAGGTTTCCGGGGAAAGTTTGAACAACAGCTGACGGGCTAGGGTGTACATGGGCGGCTTGGACTCAGGGCGGCAAAAAGTGCCGGCGATTATAGCCGGCACGGGGCGCACAGGCGACTGCTTTGCCTGGGTTCATTCAGGCAGTGCAGGAGCGGGCTGGGGTCGACTGAGGGTTCCGAGGACCAGCGGCAGGTAAACCATCACCGCCAGCACCAGAATGGCGAAGCTCAGGTAAAACCTTTTATCTTCCACGCCGGCCTCATCAAGGGACGTCATCAATGCCCCCAGTGACAATGTGAACACATGACCCGCCGAGAGCCGGAGACCCGCAATGCCGAAGAACGAATTCAACAAATGTGTGAGCGTTGGTCGCCGTGCACCGGCACGCACCTCTAACGCGACACGCTCCTGCATGGATTCAGGGTCGGGAAAAGACGACGGATTAAACAAACGGCATTCCCTGCAAAGCATGAAAACAATGTCATCCAGTACCAGACCAGAAGTATCCAGTCCCGCTCGCATCAGATCCGGAAGCAAACGGTAGCCTTCGTCATGGCTCGGTGGAATAAACTGCCCTGCCAACGGCAGCAGGGACTGCACTACTCCATACATGATCGCCGTAGCCCCGGTACCCGAAGCTGTGACCGGCCCTGCGTTGTCCCGCATGGGAAAACAGGTGTTCAGAAAGTCTCTGATGAGGGTGTAAAGCGTTACACCGGCCATCGCCGGAAACAACCCGGGCGCTTTGCAGGACCGCGCCGTCATGTACGCAGCCAAAAGAAGAGCCAGCATGCAGCCCCGCCCAAAACGCGATGCAAAGGTCCCCGCCTCGTTGCACTCATCTCGAATAGCCCCTATCAAGATTGATGCGGCCCCGATCGTTGCCGTGGCCGCCACGGACCAGGCTTCGGGTGAGTCGGCGTCCATGGCTTCCTTGATGCGCAAAGTCGCGAAATGTTGCGCCAGTTTGCTGATCATAATAATCAGTCCCCCGCGCCCTACGATATTGGCCAGGTTGATCGCAGGTCCTTTGGCTGCATCGAACCACTCCAGCCCCACTTGAAGTAAGGCGCTCATGCGGCTTGTCGGAGTTTGCTCGGCATTTGCACAGCGCTGCATCGCCAATCTAAAGAGCTCTGAATGAACCGCCCCTTCAGGCAGTCTCCCTTCAATCACAAAAATTTCGCCGGCCCGCAGCACATCTGTATCGGTTTGTCCCAGGCTCTGCGAGATCGTCGTCAATTCATGGCTAATGGCACGATCCATGAGCTCAAAGCCCGCTGCGACTTCCCTCGGCGTACCCAGATCACTCGCCTGAAAACCAGACAAAGTCAGCGCAGAAAGATCAACACGATTGACCTCTGCCGCCGAGGAGACATCGGTCAGCTCGATGTCCTGCCCAGCGGACCTGGCGGCCGATGATCCTGTCCCTACCGTCACCATTCACTCTTCTCCCAAGCATCATCACCCATTGGCTGAAACACCTCGCGCATGAACCCCTTCACAAAAAGATCCACGCTGAATGCCAGCGCGTTCGCGGCGCTGACTTCCATGTAAATCGGCGAGTCCTGCAGTTTTTCGTCCTTCAAGCGCACCAGTACCTGCAACGTCACCGCCAGCAATGCCTTGGCCGATGGGTACGCCCGGGACTCTCCATCGGCGCCGCGCAGCGTTCGCAGATACTCATGAATCGCCTTCCCGCCCTGCCCTTCCATGGCCAGCAACTGTTGATACAAACGCTCGAACTCAGGGTCCGGTCGCAGGTTTGCTGACAACCGTGACTCCAAGGATTCGACCGTCGAGGTCTCGCTCTTGAACGCGTTGCTACCGCTCACCGATTCAATCTTCATCAGGCACCCCCGCAAAACTTGCACACAGGTCCGTCAGAGCCCGTTTCGACTTGCGATCCAGCGAGCGCGCCGAGGCCGGCAGGTTGTTCGACGCACGCCAGCAACCGCGGCTCCAGCCTCTGTCGAGCCGCCGCGATATCGAACTCCAGCAACTGATCACCAAGGCGCAGCAGATAACGCTCCTGGGCTTGAAAATCGAACACCAACTCGCCGGGCCAGAGCCTGTGCAACCGCTCGCGCAATTCATGGCTGCGTGAGCGCCAGTGCGCCGGCAGCAACAGGTACAGCACCGCGCTCGCGTCATGGGCTTGTTCTGCCAGCCAGCGTTCGAGCATGTCGTCCAGCCATTCGGGGCGACTCAAGGTTTGCGCGAGCAAATCCCCGGCAGCCTGCGCCACGTCTTTGCGCAACTGCGCTGCCAACGTCCGTGATGCCAGCAGGCTTTCGGCCAAGTGTTCGGTCACGCGCAAGACACCCTCGGCATAGCCTTCCTGAAAGGCCTGGGCATGAATCGCTTCGGCGTCGCATCGGGCCTGGTCGACGCATTCTCGGGCCCAACCCTGCGCCTGCAGCTGCAAGGCGCGACGGCGGCGTGCGGCGGCGATGTCTTCGCGGCACAGATGCACTTCGCCCGGGTCCGGGAGGTCAGTCAGGGTTCGGATAGAGTCGAGCATGCTGCACCGCCATATGGAAAAGAGCCGGGTCGGGTTTCGCCATGGGCCACTGTTCATGCAGGCGAACTACCGGTGGGGAAAATTGCAGGAGCAGACGTTCGATCAACAGTGCAGGCACCTGCTCGTACCAGCCGCATAAAGCATTGAGACCCGCAGCCTCGACCACTTGCATTGAAATCACCGGACAGTCGATCGGCAGCGCGCCTCGCACACCCAGGCTGCAACTGGCGAAGCGGCGCATCGACAACGGCAAGCGCAGCAGCGCCCCACCTCGGGTCAGTTCCGGCATCAGGCGCCAGGCGCCCATCAGCCCGGCGATGTAGGGCAATTGCCACCAATGAAGGACCCATTGCCGGGCCGTGGCGCTCAGCTCAGTCGCCGGCCACGGACTCTGTAACTGCAGTCCTTCAAACACGATCCGATTGAGCACCTGACGCGCCTCGGATCCGCGAAACTGTGCCGGCACGCACAGGCGTTGCGGGTGCAGATAATCCAGAGGCTCGGCAAGAATCGCCTGCATACCTTCAGCGCACGCCATCACGCCGCCCCGCACTCAGGCGCAGATAAGCGAAAGTCACTGCCCCCGCCAACACCACCACGCCCACCAGACCCAGCAACCAGATGCCCCGCGAAGGCTCCTGCCTGGCCGCCACGGTGGGCGCGACATGCTGGGTCGGCGAGCGCTTGGACAGCACCACGGAGATATTTTCGTAGTCGACGCCGGCAAAGCTGTTCTTGAGAAATCGCTTGATGTCGGTGATCAGCAATTGCGGCTCGACGTCGCGCTCATGGATCGCCACCGCCGACAGGTGAATGGGCGGCGATTTGCGCCCACCCTCGCCGGCATCCAGGTCATAACTGACATGGACCCGCGCCGAGACCACGCCTTCGAGCACATTCAGTGACTGTTCCAGGCGCTGCTCCAGCGCCGAATACAGCCGGGCCTTTTCCGCCCGGGGCGAGGCCACCAACGTATCGGCGGGAAACATTTCGGCCACTTGCAGGCGTGGCCGCGAAGGCAGCGAATAGAGGTTGAGCAGATCCACCGCGGCGGAAAAATCCACCTGATCGATCTTCACCGTGTAGCCGGTCTTGCCGGCATCGACTTTCACCGCCGCAATGTTGTTGCGTTGCAGCACCGACAGCACTTCGTTGGCCTGCTGCTGGTCCAGCCCTTCGAGCAGATTCGGCTGGCGACAGCCCGCCAGCGCCAGGCACAAAAGCACCAGCCACACACCCGGCTTCATGAAGCGCGCAACAAGGTTTCTGCTGTGCCCACCGCCTTGCGCACCAGCACGTTGAGCAGGTTGATCTCGACGTTGTACTGCCCGCTCAGGTCCTGCAACTGGCTGAGCACTTCGGGGTCGGTGATATCCGGGCGCTGCAGCAATTGATTGATCGCCGAGACCTGCTTTTCGCTGTCGACCGCGGAGCCGGCAAAGGCCTCGATCATGCGCGATTCGAGGGAGACGATCGGGCCGTCCTGCGGGCCGCGCAGTTCGCTGAAAGCCGTGGGCTGGATGTCAAAAAGGGAAATGTCCGCAACAGGCATGGCATGTACTCAGGTCAGTGGCCACGGACGGCAATCCATGGCCGATGGAAAAACGAACGTCAGCGAGCGGCCTGGATGATCGCCATGTCGATGTCCTTGAAGCCCTTGATCGTGTTGGTCTGGGCGTTGCGGAACACGGTGTAGGAGGAGAAGGCGGTTTGATAGGCCGCCAACAACGCAGGGTCCGACGCATCGTCCTTGAGCTTTTCCAGCGCTTCGTCCAGCGCTTCCTTGAGTTTTTCCGCGCCCTTTTCGAACGCATCGGCCTGGCGACCGAGAAAGTCATCGGGAAATTCGATGGGGATACCAATGTCAGCCATGAGTCACCTTTATCGTGGAGTTGGAAAATGCCAGGACGACGCGGTCGTCTTGATGTAGCCCTGGGGGCCGGTTTGAAAGGATTTGTCCTTGAGCCCGTCGTCCTTGAGCTCCACCGTGAAATGCACGTAGCGATCTCCCCACTGGCGATGGAAACCGTCGACGTAGTCACGGGCGGCGGCGAGTTCGACGTCCTGCAGATTGCCGGTCAGCGCGAAGGTGACGCTGTCGCCGTGCTCGACGCGGTCGAAGCTCAGCGACAGGCGTTGCAGGCCTTCCTCGGCGAGATCCGCGAGCAGGTGGTCATCCTGGAAATGCACGGCGATGTCCCGGGTATAGGGCGCGGCGGCCAGCAGTGCATCGGTCAATTCCTGCTGTTTGTGCGGCGTCAGCAGATTGCGCTGGGCGCTGAGCAGCAGGCGTGGCGCGGACGGGTTCTTAAAGTCGAGGGAGTGCCAGACCAGCTGCGGATCATGCTCGAACAGCAGCTGCTCCAGCCGTCGTCGTTCCTGATCCGTCACCAGCACTTTGGCCGACGGGGAGTTGCTGCGCATCAGCACCTGTCGGCTCCAGCCGGCATCGCGTTCGGATGAGACGAAGACATACACCGTCTCATCTCGGCCCCGCAGCACTTCGACCTCGGCGCTGGCGCCAGTGATCAAGGCGCGGATATCGGTTTCAGGGGTGGGCTGCGGTATCGACCAGAGGGTGGCAGCGACGGCCAACGCCACCGCGACAAAGCCGCCGGCCAGCCATCGAGTCCAGGGCTTGCCTTGAGACTCGAATTTCTCGGTGTCGAGCGAGGGGCTGGGTTGTTTGAGCAGAAGTTCGGGTGACCAGGCCTGATCGCCAGGACGCAGGGCGATTTGCAGGCCGCCGACCTGCACCCGCGTGTGAAACCTGCCGTGGAGCAATTCCTCGGAATCGCCGAGCAACCGCAGCATCAGGCCATCGTTGGAAAGGTGATCGGCGAGCACTTCGAAATTGCATCCGCCCTCGGCCAACGGCACGAAGATGGCCTCGGCGGGAACGCTGGCAGCAAGCTTCCCGTCTCCCAGCAACTCCACCGCGCCCACCACGAACAGGGTGATGGATTGCACAAGGGGAAATTCGCAGCCCTGCAGCGGACCGTTGAGTATCCGCAGTACACAGGGCTGAGGGACGGCTGTCGGGTCTGTCACCGTTCACACTCCAGAGCGATGAAATGAGCCGGCATGTTAGGAAGGTGGAATTGGGAGTTCCTGATCGAATTCTGCTGAACCCGATCAGAATCCCCGCTGTTTTTGCGTCAGCGTGAGTCGTTGATAGCGCTGCCAGACCTTGCGCGCATAGCGCAGGCGCGCCGCTTGTCGATCCGGCGAATTGCCGGCGTTGTAGGCCCCCACTGCCGTCCAGTTGTAGCCATATCGCGCGACAAAACCGGCCAGCACCGAGGCGCCGACTTCCACCGACAGGCAGGGTTCGTCCAGCAGGCGTTGCTCGGTGATGCCCTGGGCACTCAAGCGCGGCAGATGGATGCTGTTGATCTGCATCAGGCCGATATCCCGTGAGCCATCCTTGTTGTGGTTGATTGCACCGGGTTTGTGGCCGGACTCGACTTCGGCGATCGCCTGCAGCAGTTCGGGTTCGATCCGGTGGAGCTGGCCCGCCCGATCCCAGCAAAACGCCTGTGCCTGAGCCGCGCCAAAACAAGCGAGCATGAGCAGCGACTTGATCCTGTGCACGCTCATGCCAGACGCCGCTCACTGGGCAACGTTTCGCAATGGCGAAAATCCGGGGCACGCTGCAGCGAGCCCCAGAGCGGCGCCACCATCAGCCCGTCCGGCGTGCCCGTCCTTGCCAGGCACAGCCAGTTTGCGTATTGGTTGCGGGCATTGAGCGGGTTGACCCCGAACAGCACGTTCCACGCCGCCAGCCCCTGCTCGCCGATTGCGCTTTGCGCCAGCCCGACCTGTTCCAGTTCATGCCAGGCCGCCGCATGCTGGCCGAAATACGCCAGCACCACGGCATTCAGAATCACCAGCAACGAATTGGCCACAGCACCTTGCTGCAGGGTTCGACGGGCCATGAGCACCGTCGATTCCGCCCCTTGCGCCAGCGCGATACGCAAACGCAAGACCTGAGCCCGCACGCTGTCGGGGTCATGCTGCAGGCTGCGTTCAATGCTTTGCGCCGCCTGCTCATTGCGCCGCCAGTACCAGTGATGCCAGGCGTGAAAGTAATGCGCGTCAGCCTGATCGGCGTTCAGCAGGCAACGTTGGAACAGCACCTGGGCCGCCTGCTCGCAGCCACGCAGACTGGTGAGCAAGGCCAGGCGCGTCAGTGCCGACAGATTGCCCGGGTCGCGAGTCAAGGCACTGGAAATCGCCGATTGCGCCTGCTCCATCGCCCGCCCCTGATAACACAGGCCGATCATCGCCTGTCCCAGCCATGCATCCGCCAGACCGCACCAGGCCGGCGCGTATCCGGCATCCAGCTTCAGGCACTGGCGAAACTGCACCAAGGCATCACGCAGGCTTTGCGGCGTGTGTTGTTGCAGGCTGCACAGGCCGTTGAGCCAGGCCACCGCCGCGGGATACGACGCGCAAGCCTCACCGGCCGGACGCAAGCCTGTCATCCGCTGCGCCACCATGGACGTCAGGGCGCCGAGTGCCTCGCTGAGATCGCAGGCGTCCAGCGTCTGCCCATGCAGCAGCACGTGGTCGCTGCCGCGGATCAGTTCGATCGACCAGTGTTGATGGTCGCCCTGACGGATACAGCGCCCGCTCAGGCAATAATCCGCCGCCAGACGCTGCACCTGCGACCGCGCATCCAGAGATGTCGTGTGATCCATCAATCCAGAGGGAATGACCCGCAGCGACTCGCCGAACGCCGTGCTCAACTGGCGGATGATCACATCCTGCAGATCCAGCGCTGCCGCTTCGTCCGCATGCCGAAACGGCAGGACAGCCAGTGAGGGTGATGCGGTGCGCGTCGGGTGCGGTGCATCGAGTTCCACCGCCGGACAGGTGAATCGATAACCTTGGCCATACACCGTCGCAATGAAGTCCTTGTCTTCGCGCAGCAGTTTGCGCAGTGAGTAAATGCAGCGGGTCAGGGACTCTTCGGCGGCATAGGTTTCAGGCCAGACGTCGTCGAGCAGCTGGTGTTTGCTGATGACCGTGCCGGATGACTTGAGCAACAGGCGCAGCACACTCGACTCCTTGGGTGGGACGTGCACGCCTTCGCCATCCCGTATCAGCGTTCCATCGCCTTGCAAAAGCCACTGGCCAAACACGAAAGAATTGACCGGCGTTCGATCGGATGCCCTGTCCATACTCTGAGACTTCTCTATAGAAAGGTACGAAACGCACGGAGCCTGCACGGTGGCAGGCTCCAGATGAAAAGCGGCGTGACTATAGGAAGTTGTGTGGGATGTTTCCGTAGGGTCGGTGACTCAGAAGGCGTAGGAATCTACGACATGATGTGTGGGCAACTGACTATCGAGGTGCAGATATCTCGCACGGTTTTCCAATGCGCGACTTCGTCTTCGGGCAGTTCGATCGCGAAGAATTCATTCAGGGCCATGACCAGTTCCACCAGGCTCATGGAGTCGATGTAGAGGTCTTCGATCAGTCGGGAATCTGGTGTGATGTTGCGTCGGGTGGATTTGAAGTAATCCGACAATACTCGGATGACTTGATTCTCGATTTCCAGCATTGAATGTTTTCCTTGATTTCACCGGCCCCTGTAGGAGCGAGCATGCTCGCGATGGACGCAAGAACACCGCGGGGTGTCAGGCAGCCAACGTCATCGTTGACCACCATCGCGAGCGTGCTCGCTCCTACAGGTTTTGTGTTCACCGCAAATCCACTGTAGGAGCGAGCATGCTCGCGATGGACTCAAGAACACCGCGGGGTGTCAGACAGCCAGCGTCATCGTTGACCACCATCGCGAGCGTGCTCGCTCCTACAGGTAAGGCGGGGTCAGAAATTCAACATGGCTTTGAGCATGTCGGCGTATTGGTTGAGGTGCGAGGACAGGGTTTTGTTGAAGTTGTCGTGGTAGGAATTGGCGTTCGAATACTTCTGGGTCAAGGACTGCAGCAGGTTTTTCATGCGTTCTTCCTGGGCGTTGAAGCCGGTTTGCCAGGCCTGGAATTTCGCTGTGTCCCAGGTGATCCAGAACACATTGGGCGGCAGGCTGTCGCGCATGATCGTCAACGGGCTGAGGTCCATGACCACGCTGTAGGTGCCGTCGGCATTCTGCTTCAGACAACTGGCAGGCAGGCCCAGGGCCTGGCGCCACTTTTCCGCTTCCTCACGGGTCGCGCCGCCCATGCCGGGGGCCGGGAACAGCACTGACGCGGGATTGGGGTGGGAGTATTTGTTGATCAGCGCCTGCAGGGCCAGGCGGATTTCGCCGGCGTTTATCTTGACCTCCTTGCCGTCGTTCGCCCCCTGAATCCACTCCTTGAGCTTCGCGGTGATGTCCTTGTTGAAGTCGGCGAAGAAGTCCGAATACGCGGCGATGATGTGCTCGTAGCCGGCGAGGTAGCCGTTCTTGATCAGGTCGATCAGCTCCAGCAGTTTTTCAAAGAAGTCGTCGGAGGAACTGATGGCCTGATCGAAGGCTTCGGCGATCTCCGCGGGTGGTGGATGCCGTTCTTTCAGATCGCGCAAGATCTGCGTTTGCGCGGCTTCAACGTACTGACGCGACTGTTCGGGCAGGCACTGTTGGCTATGCACCAACACGACACCCGACTTACGCAGTTGCTGTTCCCATATTTGCCAGCGCACCCGCCTGGTTTCGACCTGTGAGACAAACTCCTCCACGGCAGAATGCGCCAGGGAGAAATGTTTCCAACCGTCGACCTCCGGCTCCTGAATCAGTGGTGGAACCTTCGGACAGCACCCGAGCAGCATGTTGAAGGAGCGGTTCAGCGCGTTCATTGAACGATCAATCATCTGCTCGTGAGTGAACGCCACACCTTCAACCAGCATCTCGGGAAGCAGTGAAACCTCATCGACCCGATTAACGTCGACTACGGGTTTCTGCAAAGGCGCAATGACCTGCGCAATGCCAATTGCATTAGCCATTTACACCTCTCTAATCAGCGCGGCACGCGACTGAAACAGCTGCAAGACCATTTCCATTATTTTCTGCAGCAACGCGGCATCCGCCGAATCCTTCTGCCCGTATTCATCACTCAGACTCTTCTGCGTGGTCTGCGCGCTTTGCTGCAGCACTTCCTTTTCCCGGGCGGCGTGCTCGGTCATCCGCACGATGTTGGACACCACCTGGCTCATGCTCATCGACATGGCATTGAACGCGCGGCCGAGCTCCAGTTTCTTTTCGATGCTCTTGCCGCCCATCTGGCTCAGCCAATCCGAGTTCTGTCCGACCTTTTGCGCCTTGAGGATCTCCCCTTCAAACCACTTCTGTTCGTCAGGCGTCAGCGAGGTGCCCTTGGGCTTGAAGTCGACGGTCGTGATGCGACCGAAATCGTCGAAGGTCTTGATCGGGTAAGTGGTTTGCGGATCCCAGTCATCGCGGCCGAGATCTGCCTTGAGATCGCGCTCGATGTTGTTCGCATCAACGACATTGCGGCGGTTCTGGCTGATATCCGCGTGCTTGAGCCCTTGCCCTTGGAACGTCTTGACCATGGCGAAACCGGCGATCGCACCGGAGACCGCCGCGGCGGTGATTGCGCTGTGCAGTGACGCCTTGCCCGACTCGATGATCGCCGCGCCCTGGGCCTTGGCGGCGTCGGCGGCCATGATGCCGAAGTGTCCGCGCAACTGGGCGTTGGCCACCCGGGCGATGTTCAGCGCGATGATCGCGGCCACCAGGACGTTGGCGTGTTTCTCCCAGGCGCCGGGATCGAACACCAGGTCGTTGCGCA
This sequence comes from Pseudomonas sp. REP124, assembly GCF_020164475.1. Classification (GTDB taxonomy): domain Bacteria; phylum Pseudomonadota; class Gammaproteobacteria; order Pseudomonadales; family Pseudomonadaceae; genus Aquipseudomonas. The sequence goes on from NZ_JAIQWX010000030.1 coordinate 31,523, forward strand.
CCTCATCGTTGAGCAGCGCGGGAGCGGCCTCCATGTCGACCAGATCCGCTTCAGTGGGCTGGTAGGTGTTGATTGCCTGAGCAAACTCTGCGGCAGTCGGTGTACGTAATTCGGGCGTGCTCAAAATTTGCTTGTCAGCCATTGCGGAGACCATATCAGGGCGCCGAAATTCATCGGCTTTCTTCGCCGCGACAACTTCCACTGCCTCCAATTCGATCGGTCTGCGCGCGATCACGCCATAGCCATTAATATCGGTCATTTCGAATTCCTTTTATCCACGGGATCAAACCTGCCGAGCCATTTGCAGGCTGATGGAATGGCTGCGTTGCAGATCGGCGAAGATCTGCTCAACCTGCCGGGTGCGGTCCTGCATCGCCTTGCCGTAGTCCTCCACCAACTGGGCCACGTAGCCACTGATTTGCTCGCCAATCAGAGTTCGCTCCCGAACGCCGGCCAGGTGCTCGGCCGCCTGCTCCTGATGCGCTCCGCTAAGGATTTGCAGGCCGCCCTGCACCGTGACATTGCTGAACTCGGTAACGGCCTGAGCGATTTCCAGATTGGCGGCCATGCGCGCCAGGGTCGCCGGATCGGCTCCATGGGTGACGAAGCTGCGCAACTGCGTGAGCAGCAGGGTGAACATGTTGCCGAACGATGAGGCCATCTGCTTGAGCGCCTGCATCGCCACCGGCGCCGCCTGCGCGACCATTGCCGCCAGTTTCGAGGACACTGCGCCGATCACCGGCCCGATCACATGCGCCCCGACCACCGCCACGAGGGCAATGGCGGCCATTGTCGAAGCAATGCCCTGAATCATGCCGACGATCTGCGCGATCTCTTTCGCGGTTTCCTCATCGACGCCCACCGCTATCAGCAATTTCGTGTAGAGATCGGTGAACAGTTTGATCGCTTCCTGCATCACCGTGGTCAAGGGCTTCATGGCCTCGGCCATGAACGAGGTGCCCGTCGCCTCCTTGACCACCGCATCGGAAATCATCACCGCCGCGCCGATCACCCCCACTGCAATCAGCACCGGGTTGGCGGTCAGCACCCCGGCCGCAATGGTCGCCACGGTCAGCACCGCGCCGACGATGGCGCCGATGCAGCCCATGGTCTTTTGCAGCGCCTCGGCCTTGCGCACTTCCTCCAGGTATTTTTCCGATTCGGCCTTCATGTGTTCCTGAAGCCGGGCCTGCAATTCCTGGAACAGTTCCTGGCTGAGCTCTTCCTTGTTCTGCGCGGACTCACCGAGCATTTCGATGATCTTCAGGCGATTGAGCAAGGCCAGGGCGCTACTGCTCAGGGCCTTCTCATTGGACTGCTTGATAGCGGAACCACCGAGACCGGCCTCCTGCACCTTCACCGACACGGCGGCCAGAACCCTGGCGCTGGCATTGGCGGTTTCGATGAGTTTCAGATGGGCATCGGTGGCTTTTTCCAGGGTTTGCGTATGGCCCGCCAGGTCACTCTTGAGCTGATCGCGCAGGGCCAGTTCGCTGGCGTATTCGGGTGATTGCGGGTCGAGTTGCGCCAGCCGCGCTTCGCAGGCTTGCAACAACGCCAGACTCTGTTTAACGCGCTCCTGCAATTGATCGAGCTGTTCCTGACTGCTGCCGATGGCGCCTTCGGCTGCCTCCAATGCTTCGATGGCAGCGGCGTAATCGGCGGCCAGCTTTTCATGGCCCTGCTGTTTCGCGCCGGCCATGCTTTGCAGCATCGCCAGGCGGTTCTTCAGTTTGTTGGTATCCACTTCACCGATCAGCTCGCTGATCATCGCCATCAGCAGCGTGAACAGGTCGCCGTTGGTTTCCGGCTTGTTGCCGTCAGCGCGAGGAGGCGGCGCATGCAGCATCGGTCTGCCTGCGGCGGCTGCGCTACGTGGGCCTTCGTAGTTCACCGACATCAGGTCCGCCAGCGCTTGCTGGCCGGCTTTCTGGTAGTCCGCGGTCCTGGCCGCCTCAGTGGCAGCCTTGCCGTATTTTTCGAAGGCTTGCGAACGGCTCAAAACGTCGTGAAAGACGGGCGGGAAGCTGTTTCTGATTTCACTCATGCTTATTCCTCTGATCCTTTTTCCACTGAAGCCTGCATCTCCATATGGCTCAGGCTCTCGAGATAGACCCGGGCCTGCTCTCGCAGATCGTCCTGGGTGGCGTGCTCCAGCGCGTACTCGAAACACAATCGGGCCTTGCCGATCCGACCCAGGGCGAGCTGGCACTGCCCGCTGTAGAACATCGGCCGGTAGTCGTTCTTGCCCTGGGCGAAGGCGATCGCGTAGAGGTCGATCGCCTTCTGGTGGTTGTGTTTGAGTTGATGCACCGCCGCCAGGCCCATCCAGTACTGGCTGTTGTAGAAGTCGTAGATGCACAGGAAGTGGAAGAACTTCTCGGCATCGTCCAGCCGTCCCTGCTCGTAGAACTGGTAGGCGAAGGCATACAGGTGGTTCATCTGCTCATCGCTGATACCCCGCACATCCTTCAACGGCGCCCCGGCCAGAACCGCATCCACGACCTCGAGGGCGACCTGTTCGTTTTGTTGGTTGTTGCGACTCATCAGCACACTCCTGAAAGACGTCAGCGTGGCTGACGGGGGCATTGAGCCAAAGGCGCCCGGTGGCTCGCTGCCAAATTGCGCTCATACCCCCGAATCCCCCCACCCCCTGTAGGAGCTAGCTTGCTCGCGATGGTCGTCAACGATAACGCTGGCTGTCTGATACCCCGCGGTATCTGTACCTCCATCGCGAGCATGCTCGCTCCTACAGGGGGTCGGTGGAACCTGTGGGAGCGAGCCTGCTCGCGATGGTCGTCAACGATGACGCTGGCTGTCTGATACCCCGCGGTGTCTCTGCCTCCATCGCGAGCGTGCTCGCTCCTACAGGGTTCGTGTCGGGTCTGTCAGGCTTGCTCGACCTGTTCGAGCCAGATGAGCAACCGCAGAACTTCCTCGACTTCCTGCACCTGAAGAAAGCTATAGCGCTGGTGGGTCTTGAAGATGCGTCGGGCCAGGGCGATGTCGTTGATGACCGGCACACCGACCTGTCTGGCGTAGGCACGAACAGCCAGGGCGCGCTGGTTGGTTTCCATCAGGGAGATGAACGGCAGTACGGTGATTTCCGGGCGGAAGTACACGCCGATGGCGATGTGGGTCGGGTTGGCGATGATCATTCGCGAGTTGCGCACATCGGACTTGACCTGCTCCGACAGCAACTCGCGATGCAGGTCCTGGCGGCGGCGCTTGATGTCCGGGTTGCCGTCCTGCTCCTTGTGTTCGCGCTTGACCGAGTCCTTGTCCATCATCTGGTCCTTCATGAACAGGAAGTACTCGCTCAGCGCATCGAGCACCACGATCAGCAGCACGCAAAGCAGAAACGCCAGCACCAGCACCAGCAACAGGCGCCCCCAGATGGCGAACAGATCAGGCGCCTCGGCGAACAGTTGGGCGAACAGCAATTGCCGCTGGGTGATCCAGACAATCCACAGTGCCAGGGCAAAACTACCCAGGTACAGCAGCGCTTTGACGGTGTCCTTGACGGTGCGCAGGCTGAACAGTTTCTTGAAGCCGTTGATCGGGTTCAGCGCGCCGAAATTCAGCTTCAGGGCTTCGCTGGCCAGGGCGAAACCGCTTTGCAGCAGTGCAGGCAACGCGCTGGTCAGGACGCACACCAGCAGCAACGGCAACAGCGCCTTGAGCCCCACGACCACCAGCATCGCCGAGTACTTCTGCAAGTCAGCATCGAAATCGCTGGCGATGATCCGTCGATAGACCTCCATGACTTCGATCAGCGAGCTGTTGAACACCATGTAGCTGATGCCGCACAGCGTCAGGCAGGTGATCACCAGATCCTTGGCCTTGAAGGTCTGGCCCTTGCGCGCCGCATCGCGCAGGCGCTTGGGCGTGGGTTTCTCGGTTTTAGAGGCGCTGGATGACATCGCCCTGCTCCCCTTGCAGATACGGTTCCAGAGCCTGGGATTTCATCCCCATGCGCAGCACCTCGTCCGGCAGGTGCACGCCGAAATACAACATCAGCACCACCAGCGCCACCAGGCTCTTGATCGTCAGCGACACCGAGAACGCATTCATCTGCGGCGCGTAACGCGAGAGCAGACCGAGCAACGCTTCGCTGATCAGCAGCGTTGCCACCACCGGTGCGCTGATCACCAAGGTCTTGCTCACCAGGGCATCGAGCAGTTGCAGAATCGGTTGCAGCTGCACCTCGCAGCCGTTCGCCGGCGTGCAGAGGCGATAACTGTGGCCCACGGTTTCAAGCATCAGCAGCATGCCGCCGCCTTCGAGATACACCGCTGCGGCGAACAACTGCAGGAAGTTCGCCAGCTCCGAAGTATCGACGCCGTTGGCCGGGTCCACGGTGCTGCTGAGCATTGCCCCGCGCTGGTTGTCGATCAGGTTGCCCATGGCATGCAACACCCAGAACGGCCAGCACAAGAGACAGCCCAGCAAGACGCCGATGCCCGCCTCGCGCAGCAACAGACCGAAAAACGCCAACCCATCCAGAGCCGGCAGCGGTACCCCGACATAGGGCCAGAACCCCAGCGCCACCAGCACGATCACCGCCTGACGCGGCGCGCCGGTGAGCACGCCGCTGTTGAGAAACGGCAGCATGAAGAAGATCGGCGCCAGCCGGGCAACCCCGAGCAGCGCCGCCGCGAACCAGGCATACAGGTCGAAAAACAGCATCACCGACATCGAGCTAACCCAGGGCCAGACGCATGACTTCGCGACTGAAATCCAGCAGGGTTTCGCCATACCAGCCCGAGAGCAAAAACAGGCACGCAGCGACCGCCAGCAACTTGAAACCGAAGGGCAAGGTCTGCTCCTGCAACTGGGTCACGGTCTGGATCAGGCCGACCACCAGCCCCACCACCGTGGCGACGATGATCGGCCAGGCCACCATCAGCAGAATCAGGTACAGGGTCTTGTTGCCGGCATACACCAGATCGTTCATGGCCGCCCCCTACACCAGCAACGTCAGGTACTGCTTGACCAGCCCGGTCGAGAGCAGCGCCCAGCCATCGAGGGCAACGAACAGCACCAGCTTGATCGGCACGGAAATGATCACCGGGCTCATCATCATCATGCCCAGCGCCAGCAGGATGCTGGAGATCACCAGATCAACGATCACGAACGGCAGGTACAGGTAGAAGCCGATCTTGAAGGCGCTTTTGATTTCACTCAGGGCGTAGGCCGGCAGCAGTGCAAACAGTGAAGGCGTCAGTTCTTCATCGGCAGGCACTGCGTCTTCGCTTTCGCTCTGAACCGCCTGCGCCCGCTCGAAGAACAGCGCCAGTTCCGGGTCGGTGTATTTGCGCAGGTAATCCTTGTAGCCACCCAGACCGTTCTCGGCGAAATCCACCACTGCCGCGAGATCGGTGAAGGCCACCGCCTCGCTCTTGTAGTAGCTGTAGCCCTGCTTCATCACCGGGGTCATGACGAAGATCGCCAGCATCAGGGCGATGGCATTGAGCGTCATGTTCGACGGCACCTGCTGCAAGCCCAGGGCATTGCGCACGATGACGAAGACGATGGAAAACTTGATGTAGCAGGTGCCCGCCGCCACCAGGAACGGCAGCAGCGAGGCGAACGCCAACAGGGCGATCAGCGAGACGTCATTCATCGCGCGGGTTCCGGTAGACCTCGAGCAATTCCACACCCAACTGCTCGTCGAGTTGCACCAGTTCGCCACGGGCCACGGGCTTGCCGTTGGCGCGCACTTCGATGTGTTGCGCCGCATCGTCCGCCAGCGGGATCAGTTGCCCGGAGGCGATCAGCGACAGCCTTGCCAGGTCGATGTCATGGGTCGCCAGGACGAACTCCAGCTTCACTGGCAGCACGCCCGGATCAAGGTCGGACTCAGGTGCGTCCTGTGGATCGGTATCGCTCGACTGCATGTGTATTCCCTGTTCGGTAAAGGTGAAGAAGCCCAGGCATCGTTCACCCAGGCAACAGCGTTGGGCGCGCTGAACGATCCGCAGGACATCGCCGGCTTTCAGGCGGATTGCGTGGGTGTGATGCAGGTGGCTGAAGCCCAGTTTCAGGTCCAGGCGAAACGGCAGATCGCTTAGCCAGGAATTGTCTTCATGGGCTGGGCCGGTAGCGCTTGCGGGTGGTAATCGAGTGATCCACACGCGGCCCTGGGCGGTGTCGAGCCAAGGCATTTCCCGCGTGGGCAATTGATGGGGGGCGATAAACTCGGCGTCGTAAATTTCTCGGTACTGCAAGTCATCCACGTCCATCAGCAGCGGTTGCGGCACAGCGCGGAACAGTTCGGCGATGGTCGTCAGTGAACACTCGACGGTCAGTAGCGACTGCAATCCCGGCAGCGATTCATGCAGCCAGTCGCGGGCATCGATCAGCCCCTGCCACTCCCCTTCTTCGCCCAAGGCGGTGAACTGCAGGTAGCCGGAGTGGGTTGGAAGAAAGCCGGAGCCTGCGTCGACACCAGCGCAGCGCCAGCGCTGAACAGCCTGCGCGACGGCATGGGCTTGCGGATTGATCCGGCGTAATTTCAGCGAGCTCATGCGTCGTCGTTCTGCTCGTCATCCGGCGCTTGCCGGGAGCCCTGGCGCTGTTGCTCGTCGCGGTTGTCGGTCAGGCGCCAGGTGGGTTCGCGAACCTGCTCCAGGGACACTTTGAGGTGTTCGAAAACCTGGGTATTGCTCGGACTGAGTTGCAGATTGCGGACAGGTTCATCGGACACTCGGCTGATCGTCACCTGGCCGCTGACAAGGCCCTTGTTGAATGGAACCTGCAATAGATTCCGCGCCGAATCCGGCCGCGTTTCGGGGATAGCTTCGATTATGGTCTCGATGACTGTGTGGGGAATCTGTGGCGACGACGGAGGGGCTTTCACCGGTGCAGCAAAGGGTGCATTCGTCGGTGCTGGGCGTTCATACAGAGCCTCGGATCTTTGGCCTTCGAAGCGGACTGTCGGCACATCCGGCAGGACCTCGACCGGGCTGGATACAGGCTCGATCAACAACGGCTGCGCAACGACTTTATCGATGACTGAAGCCACAGGCACCACAGCTTGCGGCAAACGAAGATCGGCAGGTCTGTTCTGCGTTGGCTGCCCGGCACTGTCATGCTCAACCACCGCCACAACAGGTCGCAGAACCAGCGCCGCCATCAGCTCCAGCACGCCCTGCGGCAACTCATCCTCCTGCACGGGAATCAACCGGTCCTGCAGCTCATCCATCGGACCTTCGCCGACCAGATCCACAGGTAGAACCGGCAGCAATGTAATGACCGCCAAATCCTTCATCGCCAAACTCCGCTCATCTCTTCGATTTCCCGTTCTTCCCGACGCACCTGTTCCAGCCGTTGTCCACGCACCAGCTGCCGAACAGACAGTTCGTACTTGTCGTGCTTGCGTCGCACCAGCCGCAATTGCTCGCGCTGCTCCTGCAACCGTTGTTCAACTTCTCGGCACTGCTGACTGATCCGCTCACGCTCCACGCGCAACAGATCGATCTGCCGCCGGATCACCGCCTGCCTGCGCAGCAGCGCCAGCAGTTGTCCGTGATCAAGCACGCAATCCTCGGCGCGATGGCTGGCCAACAGGTTGTGCAGCGCCGCCTCCTGCCCGGCGAAGCTGTCCCGCTCCTGCAACAGCGGCTGCAATTGCTGGCGGCTACGCGCTATCGCCAGTTCTGCGCGCTGCTGTCGGAACCCGCTGAGCGCCAACAGCCGGCGACGATCGGTCAATGGATTCATGCCATCAGCTCCCGTAATCGGCGCAGGGCTTCTTCCGGTTCACAGCATTCACCCGTGGGCTGACGCAGCCACTGTTCAAGGGCGTCGCGGCGTTGCAGCGCCCGGTCGTTGGCCACGTCCGCACCCTGGGTGTATTCACCCATGTCGAGGAAGATCTGCAACTGCTCGAGCCGTGTCAGGGTGTCCCGGGTCGCTGCCGCCAGTTGATGCACTTGAAGCTCTGTGACCTGCGTCGCCACGCGGCTGACGCTGCGCAACACGTCGATGGCCGGATAATGACCTTTGGCCGCCAGCGCCCGGCTGAGATAGACATGGCCGTCGAGAATCGAGCGGATCTCCTCTGCAATCGGGTCCGGCTCGTCGTCGCTTTCCAGCAGCACCGTGTAGAAGGCGGTGATGCTGCCCGCAGCGGTCACGCCGGGGCGTTCCAGCAAACGCGGCAAGGCATCAAAAACGGAAGCCGGATAACCCCGACGCGCCGGTGCTTCCCCGGCGGCCAGGGCCAGGTCACGCCTCGCTCTGGCATAGCGCGTCAGCGAATCCAGCAACAACACCACCCGACGGCCCTGGTCGCGAAAATATTCGGCGATGGCGGTGGCCTGGAGCGCCGAATTGCAGCGATCCACCGAAGAAAAATCCGAAGTGGCGAACACCACCACGCAGCGTTCGCGTTTGTCCGACTGGCGCAAATGCTCGATGAATTCGGTCACCTCCCGCCCACGCTCGCCGATCAGGCCGATGACAAATACATCGGCGTCGGTGTGCTCGATCAGCATGTTGATCAGGGTGGTCTTGCCGGAACCGGCGGCGGCGAAAACCCCGACGCGCTGGCCGACGCCGCAGGTCAGCAAGCCATCGATGGCCCGGATGCCCGTGCGCAACGGCGTCCGCACCCCACGCCGTTGCTGGTACGACGGCGGATCGGCATCCACCGGATAATCCTGTTGCGCCATTGCCGTGGACGGCGCCAGACGCTCGACGATGTTGCCTTGTGGATCGACCACGCTGCCAAGCAACGCTTCGCTGCAGGCCAGTTGCAGGGTCGCGCCGGTGGGCACGATCATCGACGCCCGGGACAAGCCCCGGGCATCACCGAGCAAACTGAGCAGCACCGCATCGGGCTTGAAGCCGATGACCTGCGCCCTGGCCGCCACCTCGGGCGAACGCCAGTGTCTGCGCACCTCGCAGATCTCACCGATCACTACCTGGCCCAGCGCCGCTTCGATCATCGGACCGCTGAGCCGCAACGGGTGGGCCGCCGCACGGGTCATCACAGGCGCAGGATGCCGTGGATTTCTTCGAGCACTTCGACGAAATGGTCCAGCGCCCGGGCAAAACTGCGCCCGTCGTCGAGGGCCTTGTCATTGCACATCAGACGCAGTTCGAGCTGGCCCTGCACCTCGCACAGGTGCAATTGCCCGCTGCGCGACCAGGGGCAACCCTGGAGCAGAATCTGCAACAGCGCAAAGGCGCTATGACTCAATGGCGCAGTCCCGACCTCCATCACCGCGGCCCAGACCCACACCTCACCCCCCACTTCTCCGACGTTGATCGCCGGCAAATCCTTCATCTGCATTTCGATGGTGCTGTGGCTGTCGAAGTGGCCGATCTGGCTTTCGGCGCAGCCGCTGTGACGCAGCGCGTCGCGCAACAGGTCGGCAATATCCATGGTTATCACGGGCAGATTTCCTTACAGGGTTTTGATCACATTGACCGAGACGGTCTCGCAGACTTCGCCGAACGACATCACGTCCAGCTCGCGAAAACGCCCTTCGATCAGCTTCTTGATGTAGCGCCGCACATCCACCGAACACAGCAGCACCATGTCCTTGTGGGCAATGTGCACGCTGTCCAGACCGACGCTGAGGCGGTCCATCAGGTCCTCGGATTCGGCAGGTTCCAGGTTGATGAAACTGCCGCCCGAGGTTTGCCGGATACCGCGTCGCACCACCTCTTCGAACTCCGCCGACAACAGCAGCACGCGCAGGTCGTTGCCCTGGGCAAACTTGTTGCTGATGTAGCGGGCCATGGCGCCGCGCACGTGCTCGACCAGTGCCAGCGCGTCCTTTTCCCGGGATGCCCAATGGGCCAGGGTTTCGAGAATCAGCTTCATGTTGCGTACCGAAATGCGTTCGCCGATCAGGCGCTGCAGCACCTCGGCGATCTTCTGCACGGTGATGTGGCGATAGACTTCCTTGAGCAGGTCCGGGCAGCGCGCTTCCATTTCATCCAGCAGCTGCTTTGTCTCCTGGACCCCGAAAAATTCCTGGATGTTGCGCGCCAGCAAGGTGACCAGGCAGCGATAACACTCCTCGTCCGCCGGTCGCAGGTGATACCCCAGTTGCTGCACGCGCTCGCGCTCGGTGGCGTTGACCCAGACCCCGCCCAGGCGATTGCTGTCGTTGCCGCGCACCAGCGCCAGCCCCAGGGATTCCAACTCCGGCGAATAGTCGAGCAGGCGCCAGTGATCGAAATGGACATCGAATTGCTCGGCGCGCACCTCGTTGATCAGCACCGCCACCTGATGCGCCGGCAACGCCTCGCTGGCGCGCAGTTGCGGCTCGGGAATGCGCAGGCCGTAATCGACGAAGAACTGGCTGCGAAAGCGCGCCGCCCAGCGTGCCTTGGTCAGTTCCTCCAGACGCGCGGCGGGCACCAGCAGCATCAGCGCGATGGTCTCTGTGGCGATGTTGTCGATGTCTTCGATGAGGCCTGAAGCGCCCGCTGTGTCGCCCTGATTCGACGGCGGAACGTTGTCAGGGCCTTCACCTTTGGCGGCCTTGCGCTGGCGGAAGAACACCAGCAGCGCCAGGGCCACGGCAATCGGCAGAAAGGTCAGGAGGGGAAAACCCGGCAACAGGCCAACGCCCACCGCCAGCAACGCCGTCACCCCGAGCACGAACGGGTGGCCGAGCATTTGCGCGAGCATGTTGCGCCCCAGGTTGGCGTCATCGCCGTTGACCCGGGTGACGATGAAGCCGGCGCCGATGGCGATCAGCAGCGCCGGAATCTGTGCGACCAGACCATCGCCGATGGTCAACAGGGTGTAGGTCGACAGCGCCGTGGACATATCCATGCCCATCTGCCCCATGCCGATGGCCATGCCGCCGATGAAGTTGACGAAAATAATGATGATGCCGGCGATGGCATCGCCCTTGATGAACTTCATGGCGCCGTCGAACGAGCCGTACAGCTGGCTTTCGCGCTCCAGCACGCTGCGTTTTTCCTTGGCTTCCTCGGCGGTGATGGCGCCGGCCTTGAGGTCGCCGTCGATGCTCATTTGCTTGCCAGGCATGCCGTCCAGCGAGAAGCGCGCGGCGACTTCGGCCACCCGCTCCGAGCCCTTGGTGATCACGATAAATTGCACGATGGTGACGATGGAAAAGATCACGAAACCCACCACCAGGCTCTCGCCGATCACGAACTCGCCGAACGAGGCGATGATCTCCCCCGCATCGGCCTGGCTGAGGATCAGGCGGCTGGTGCTGATCGACAGCGCCAGGCGAAACAGCGTGGTCAACAGCAGCAACGCCGGAAAGGTGGAGAAGCTGAGGATGCGTTCGATGTAGAACGAGCCCATGAACACCAGCAGGGAAATGACGATGTTCAGGCCGATCAGAAAGTCCACCAGCGCCGTGGGCAACGGAATGATCAGCATGGCGATGATCATCACCATCAGCGTCAGGATCAGCAGCTCCGGACGAGCGCCGACATTGCGCAGGAACACATTGAGCATGGCGGGTCAGTTCCGGATGAAGGTCATGGGCAACCGCCGAGGCGTCGGCGTTCGATGCATTCGTGGGTGTAGGCGACATCCGCCAGCCGGGTGAATTGTTCTGCCAGACGCAGTGGCGCCTGTTCATCGGCGAACAGCGGCACCGGCAATTGCAGGCAGAGGCGGCGCAGGGTCTGCAGCAAGGCCGATCGTTCGTGGTGAGTGCTGAGCAACACGCGCTCGCCCAGGGCGCCGAGCAGTAGTTGGTCGAGGTCGTCGGGATAGGCCAACACGCCGAACAGGAACACCAGCCAATCCGCCTCATGGGGGTTGTGGCGGCAGACGAGCATGTCGGCGAGCAGGCGGCCGACAAACAGTTCGTCAGCCGAACGCAGGCGTTTGAGGTGGTTGACCTTGGTGAGCAGATCGCCGAATTCGGCGCGGGAACAACTGGGGTCCTGGGCGCTGATGTCGGTGAGCAGCGCGGCCTCGATGAAGGTCAGAACGTTCAGGCGCTGATCGGGTCCGTAGAGGGCGATCCAGTCCTGATAGCAGTCGAGGGGGCCTTCGTCGGACTCGAGAAAATCGCGGTAGGTTTCACGCAACAGTGCTGCGCGCACGGCCATGCAGGAGCCGAACATTCGGGCTTTGAGCGCGGTGTTGATCCCGGCGTTCAGGCGCTTGGGGGACGCCTGGGCGACCACGGTCTGCAACAGGGTTTCGAGGCGCTGGCGGGTGCGCGCTTCGAGCTTTTTCCGGCGCAGCAACTCGCGCAGCACCAGAGCCAGATCGCTGTCATCGGGAAACAGGCTGCGCGCCATTTCCAGCAGCCAGGCGACGGGTTTGTCCGCCAGTCGTGCAAGGCTGAGTATCTGCTTCGCCTTGGGCACGGTGTCGTCGTCCAGCACCCGCTCGAAGTTGTCGGTCAGGGTGTCGGATTTCAGCTCGAAATGGCGTCGTCCGCGGAACTGCGCCAACGCAGCGGACATCTCGTCGCTGATTTGCACGAAACGTTGCACCGCGGCGATGGTGTCGCCGTCATCGAGATCGACATCCGCCTGAGGCTGCGGATTTTCCGCCGCTTTCTCAGTATTGAGCCGTGCCTGGGCTGAACGGCCGCCTGTGGAAATCGACGGCAGGATCATGGTTGTGCCATTCGAAAATAGCTGCGACGCACCCGCTCGTGCTGCTCCGGGGTCAGCAGCCGGGAGCCGGGCTCAAAACCGTCGACTGGCAATGCGTCGCGAATCTCCCGGGGTTGAATCAGAAACACCCGCACCGTGTTCGCCGAACGGCTCTGGCGATAGCTGAACAGTCGCCCGACCCACGGAATGGCACCCAGCACCGGGATGCGCCCGACCTGCTCGGTGTTGTCGTCTCGGGTGAATCCGCCCACCAGCAGACTCTTGCCCTGGGGCACACGCGCTACGGTGCTGATGCGAGTGCGTCCGACCGTGGGCAAGGTGCCCGGTTGCGCGTTTTGATCAGGCCGTTCGACTTCGTTGCCGTCCTCGATATTCAGCGACATTTCCACTTCATTGGCCTGAGCGAAACGCGGCAGTACGTTGACCAGGGTGCCGTAGGTCACGTGTTGCAGATCGACACTGCGCTCGCCGACCAGAGGCGCATAAAAGGTGCGGTTGTTGTCGAAGATCGCCGGTACGTTTTCCTGGGTGAGAATCACCGGCCGCGACACCACGTTCGCCCGGTTGCTGCGCTCCAGCGCCATGACCTGGGTGACGAACGACGCGCCGTCCAGGGTGGTCGCGGAGCCGGCATTGAGCGAGGCGGAAAACTTGCCGCCGGCGTTCAGCGTGCCCTGCCAATTGATGCCCAGCTGATTGAGCTCGTCCTTGTGCAGATCGATGATCCACAGCGACAGCTCGACGTGGCGTTTGGGCGTGTCCAGCGCGCTCACCAGGTTCTCGATGAAACGCACCTGCTCCGGCAGGCCCTTGACCAGCAGGCTGTTGGTGTCGGGATAGGCGACCACCCGGATATTGCCGGCGGCAACGTCACGGGCGATGACTCGCGGTGCGGCGGGGTCTTTTTCCGATGCAGTGGTTGCCAGGCCTTCAAGCGGGAATGCCGGCATCAGCCCCTGAGGGCGCTGTGGCTGTGGCTGCGCGATGGCCGGCTCGACCTCGCGCTTCTCGCCGCGCAGCAATTGTTCGATCACCGTGGCCAGCCCGGGGATGGTCACCTTGTCGTCGCGCAGCTCGTATTTGCGGTCGCTGACGAAGGTGTTGCGCACCTGGATCACGCCGATCTGCTGCTTGCCCAGCAAGAGCTCCGAGCGCTGGTTGTCCATCATTCCGGCCGCCTGCACCACCAGATCGACGTACATCGGCGGGCCCGCCACATGGAAGGTGCGCAGGCCGTCGTGGCGCAACGGATAACGAGGGTCATACAGCCCGGAGCGCTCGAGAAAGCCTTGCAGCCTGGCCACGGTCAGGGTCTGCAGCGAGATCATCGAGCTTTTGATTTCCGGGGCGTCGTACAGGTAAATCGCCTGGCCGTCGCTGTACCAGATCAGGCCCATCTGCAAGGCGATGCGCTCGAAGGTGCGTTGCGGCGTACGCAGGTCGAAGGTGCCGGAAACCCGCTTGACCGCTGCCGCCTTGCTGACGATCACCGGCTTGCCGAGTGCGCCGTAAAATTCGCTGAAAAACGTCCGCGCGCTTTGCTCCCGTGCCTCGAACTCATAGACAGCCGCCTGGGAGGCAATCGGTGCGACCAGGAATGCAGCGCTTAGACAGAGGGGCAAGACAGACAGAGAATACATGCGATTCACTTGCCCGGCAGGTAGGTAATGTCGGCGAGGCTGCTGGGGGTGAAACCCACCAGTTCGCGGATTTCCCTGGAGAAATGCGAAGAGGACGCGAAGCCGAACTCCAGCGCCACGTCCGTCAACGAGCCTTCGCGCAAGCTCATGTTCAACAGCGCCTGGGCCGTGCGCCAGCCACGCAGGGCCGGCTTGGCCGCGGTGCCCAGTGCTTGCCGGCACAGGCGCCGGAAATGCGACACCGACACCCCGTAGCGCTGCGCCAGGGTGCCGAGTTTTTCGCTGTGGGTGCCCTGCTCCAGCAGGAAGCGCACCAGGCCGTAGCTTTCGCTGTGGCGCAGCACGCTGGCGAAGGCCTGATAAGCCTCGCCGCGGGCCATCGCCTGTTCGAGATACCAGCGCTCGAGCGCCTGCTCGGTTTGCACCTTGAGGAAAGCTACCGGCAACAGCGCCCATGGGGCCGGGCCGGAGCGTTGATCGAACGGCGCGCTGGCCAGATCGATGAACACCTGCAACTTCACCAGCGGCGCCTGTGGGATCGGCTGGGTCTGCAGGCCCTCGGGGGCTTCACAGCCATGGCTCATGGCAATCAGGCCTTCCCAGCCGGGTGGCAGGCATTGCGTCGGAGACAGGCAAACGGCGGCCTGATCGACACGCACATGCAGCACCCGCTCATTGAGACGGATGTCCGGAGTACGTGTTGCGGGGGGCGATTCGAGGGGCACGCCAGCCTCCTTTGCGACCTGACGAGGAAGGCCGGCAGGATGCAGGACGGGACTGCGTCCAATCCTGATGCAAAGCTGATGAAATCCGCGCTGGCATATGCCTTGCACCCGTTCAGGCATCAGCACGCAGGCCAACGACGGAAAGCGTGTCGGGACAATGGCGTCGTCAAAGGCATTGCGCGTGCCCCGGACGGCGTTTTTTTTGCAAGGTGAACACACGATGAACGAACCATCAGTCGGCCCTCTGGCTTGGGTCCATGGCAGCGATGCCCCGGAAAAGAGCGCCATTAATCTTGGTTTCATGGCCCTGAGCGACTGCGCTTCGGTGGTGGTTGCCGCCACCCAGGGCTTTGCCCAGCCCTACGGCCTGACCCTGAACCTCAAGCGCCAGGCTTCCTGGGCCAATCTGCGGGACAAGCTGGTCAGCGGCGAACTGGATGCCGCCCACGGTCTGTACGGCCTGATCTACGCGGTGCACCTGGGCATTGGCGGCGTGGCCGCGACCGACATGGCGGTGCTCATGGGCCTGAACCAGAACGGCCAGAGCATCAATCTTTCCCGTGGCTTGCAGGGGCTGGGCGTGACCGGTCCTGAAGCACTGCACCGGCACGTGCACCAAACTCGCACAAAACTGACCTTCGCCCAGACCTTCCCCACCGGCACCCACGCCATGTGGCTGTATTACTGGCTCGCAAGCCAAGGCATTCATCCGCTGCTGGATGTCGACAGCGTGGTGGTGCCGCCGCCGCAAATGGTTGCGCACCTGCAGGCCGGGCGGATCGATGGTTTCTGCGTCGGTGAGCCATGGTCGGCGAGCGCGGTGCAGCAGGATCTGGGTTTCACTCTGGCGACGACTCAGGCCATCTGGCCCGATCACCCGGAAAAAGTCCTCGGCTGCACCCGCGCCTTCGTCGAGCAATATCCCAATACGGCTCGCGTGCTGGTGATGGCGATTCTCGAGGCCAGCCGCTTCATCGAGGACAGCCACGAAAATCGTCGCAGTACCGCGCAGCTGCTCAGCGCGCCGCAGTACCTGGATGCCCCCGTGGAATGCATCGAACCGCGCCTGTTGGGCGATTACGCCGACGGCCTTGGCAATCGCTGGCAGGACCCGCACGCCTTGCGCTTCCATGGCGATGGCGAGGTGAATCTGCCATACCTGTCCGACGGCATGTGGTTCATGACCCAGTTCCGCCGCTGGGGGCTGTTGCGTGACGACCCGGATTACCTGGCCGTGGCCCGTCAGGTCCAGCAACTGGAGCTGTACCGCGAGGCTGCCAGCGCCGTGGGCGTCGCGAACCTGGGCAAGGAAATGCGCAGCAGCCAGCTGATCGACGGCAAGGTCTGGGACGGCTCCGATCCGGCGGGTTACGCCCGTGGCTTCAAATTGCATGCGATGAGCGACAGCGCCCATCGTTTCGCCAGCCGCTGACAGGAGACCACGAACATGTTGCGTATCCTGCTGATCAACGACACTGCAAAAAAGGTCGGGCGCCTGAAGGCGGCCCTCACCGAAGCCGGCTTCGAGGTGATCGATGAATCCGGGTTGACCATCGACCTGCCCGAACGCGTCGAAACGGTGCGTCCGGACGTGATTCTGATCGATACCGAGTCACCGGGCCGTGATGTGATGGAGCAAGTGGTGCTGGTCAGCCGTGACCAGCCGCGGCCGATCGTGATGTTCACCGACGAACACGACCCCGATGTGATGCGCCAGGCGATCAAGTCCGGCGTCAGCGCCTACATCGTCGAAGGCATCCACGCCCAGCGCCTGCAGCCGATCCTCGACGTGGCCATGGCGCGCTTTGAAAGCGACCAGGCCCTGCGCGCCCAACTGCACGCCCGCGACCAGCAACTGGCCGAGCGCAAGCGCATCGAGCTGGCCAAGGGGCTGCTGATGAAGATGAAGGACTGCAACGAGGAAGAGGCCTACACCCTGATGCGCCGCCAGGCGATGAGCCGCCAGCAGAAGCTGATACAGGTGGCGGAGCAGATTATTGCGATGAGTGAATTGCTCGGCTGAGGCCCGTTATCAAGACAAAACACAACCCCTTTAGCAGCTGGCGAAGCCTGCGTCCGGCTGCGAAGCAGTCGTAAAATCAGCCATCGCGGTCTTTCAGGTAGACCCCGCATTCAGGTTTTGCGACTGCTGCGCAGCCGGACGCAGGCTTCGCCAGCTGCTACAGGTCTGTGCGTTGGCACAAATCTCGCTAAGCAATCAATACAGGTAACCAACGGCGGTTGCCCCACCTACGACAAAGACGTCGCTCACCCCCTTCGCCCATGGCGAATCGGGTAGCGGCGTTTTTTGTTTTGGCCCCATAGCCCGGGGCCGGTGGTGCCGCCCGGCGGCGCCCCGACTGACTCCCGTTCGAGACTCCTTTCAGCTGAGGTGCGCGATGAATTCAAGCTTCTGGAAATCCGGCCATACCCCGACCCTGTTCTCGGCCTTCCTCTATTTCGACCTGAGCTTCATGGTCTGGTACCTGCTCGGCCCTCTGGCGGTGCAGATCGCCGCCGACCTGCACCTGACCACCCAGCAACGCGGAATGGTCGTAGCAACGCCGATTCTGGCGGGAGCGATCCTGCGTTTCGTGATGGGCATGCTGGCCGATCGTCTGTCGCCGAAAACCGCCGGCCTGATCGGCCAGGTGATCGTCATCTGCGCGCTGTTCGGCGCCTGGAAACTCGGCATCCACAGCTACGAGCAGGCATTGCTGCTGGGGCTGTTCCTCGGCATGGCCGGCGCATCCTTCGCCGTGGCCCTGCCGCTGGCGTCGCAATGGTATCCGCCGCAGCATCAGGGCAAGGCCATGGGCATCGCCGGGGCCGGCAACTCGGGCACCGTGCTGGCGGCGCTGATCGCACCGGTACTGGCGGCGGCGTTCGGCTGGAGCAACGTCTTCGGCTTCGCCCTGATCCCGCTGATCCTGACCCTGATCGTCTTCGCATGGCTGGCGAAAAACGCTCCAGAGCGGCCAAAAGCCAAGTCGATGGCCGACTACTTCAAGGCCCTGGGCGACCGTGACAGCTGGTGGTTCATGTTCTTCTACAGCGTGACCTTCGGCGGCTTCATCGGCCTGGCCAGCGCCCTGCCCGGCTACTTCAACGACCAATACGGCCTGAGCCCGGTCACCGCCGGCTACTACACCGCTGCCTGCGTGTTCGGTGGCAGCCTGATGCGCCCTCTGGGCGGTGCCCTGGCGGATCGCTTCGGCGGCATCCGCACTTTGCTGGGGATGTACACCGTGGCGGCGATCTGCATCGCGGCCGTGGGTTTCAACCTGCCAAGCTCCTACGCGGCGCTGGCACTGTTTGTGTGCACCATGCTCGGTCTGGGTGCCGGCAATGGCGCGGTGTTTCAGCTGGTACCGCAGCGCTTCCGTCGGGAAATCGGTGTGATGACCGGGCTGATCGGCATGGCCGGCGGCATCGGCGGTTTCGCACTGGCCGCCGGTATGGGCGCGATCAAGCAAAGCACCGGCAGCTACCAGATGGCGCTGTGGTTGTTCGCGAGCCTCGCGGTACTGGCCTGGTTCGGCCTGCACGGCGTGAAACGTCGCTGGAGAACCACCTGGGGTTCGGCCGCCGTGACGGCTGCGCGGGTCTGAGATCGCCATGAGCCTGCAACTGAGTTTTGCCGAAGCCAGCGCCACTGGGCCGCGCGAGGAAAACCAGGACGCCCTGCGCCTGGTCACGCCGGCCCCGGCACTGGCCGCGAGCAAGGGTTACCTATTCGCCATCGCCGACGGCGTCAGCCAGTGCGCCGATGGTGGCCTGGCCGCCCGCTCGACCTTGCAGGCTCTGGCACTGGATTACTACGCCACACCGGAAACCTGGGGCGTCGCCCAGGCGCTGGATCGCCTGCTGCTGGCACAGAACCGCTGGTTGCAGGCCAATGGCGGCGGGCAACCGCTGCTGACCACGGTCAGTGCGCTGGTCATGCGTGGCCGACGCTTTACTCTGGCCCATGTCGGCGATTGCCGGGTCTATCGCTGGCATGCCGATCAGTTGCAGCGGGTCAGCGAAGACCATGTGTGGGATCAACCTGGCATGCAGCACGTCCTCAAGCGTGCGCTGGGGCTCGATCAGCATCTGGTGCTGGATTTTCTCGACGGTGAACTGCGGGTCGATGAGAGCTTCGTGCTGCTCAGCGACGGCGTCTGGGCGGTGCTCGGGGATACGGCGATTGCGGCGATCCTGCGCGACCAACCCGATCTCGACAGTGCTGCGCAGACTTTGGTGAATGCGGCGCATCTGGCCGGCAGCCAGGACAACGCCAGCGCCATGCTGGTGCGGGTCGATGCCCTGGGGGAAACCAGCATCGGCGATGCGCTGATTCATTTGCAGCAATGGCCGCTGCCGCCGGCGCTGAAACCGGGTCAGGACTTCGAGGGCTGGAAGATCGAAAGCATTGTCGCCCAGAGCCAGCAGTCACTGCTGTATCGGGTGCGTGATGCCCAACAACAGCCCTGGCTGCTGAAAACCCTGCCCGGCGCGCTGCGCGATGATCATCTGGCCGGGCAAGCGTTGCTGTCGGAGGAATGGTTTCTCAAGCGGGTTGCGGGCCGGCATTTTCCTGAAGTCCATGCGGCCGGTCAGCGTCAGCATTTGTACTACGTGATGCGGGAATATTCCGGCGTCACCCTGGCGCAGCTGTTTGCGCAGAGCGGGCCGTTGCCGCTGGCCCAGTGGCAGGAGTTGGCCGAACGCCTGCTCAAGGCGGTCGGTCTGCTGCATCGCCGGCAGATCCTGCATCGGGACATCAAGCCGGAGAACCTGTTGCTGGGGGACGACGGCGAGTTGCGCCTGCTGGACTTCGGTCTGGCCTGGTGCCCCGGTCTGTCCGAAGACCAGCCCTTCACCCTGCCCGGCACCCCGAGCTATATCGCACCGGAAGGGTTTCGCGGTGACAAGCCGGCGCCGCAGCAGGACCTGTATGCGGTGGGTGTGACGCTGTATTACCTGCTCACCGGGCACTACCCCTATGGCGAAATCGAGGCTTTCCAGCGTCCGCGCTTCGGCGTGCCGGTCAACCCCAGTCGCTATCGCCCGGATCTGCCGGAATGGCTGACGCAGAGCCTGGAGCGCGCGGTGGCGGCGGATCCGGCCCAGCGCTTTGAAACGGCGGAGGAATGGTTGCTGCTGATGGAACAGGGGGAACGCCGCAGTCTGAACGTACGCCCCCGGCCCCTGCTGGAACGGGAGCCGCTGAAGGTCTGGCGTGCGCTGGCGCTGGGCTCGTTGTTGATCAATCTGGCGCTGTTGTTTGCGCTGTTTCATGGCTGACGGTTGGCCATGACGAATACTCCAAATGAGGACAACACGATGAACGCAAAAGTCTGGCTGGTCGGTGCAGGGCCTGGTGATCCGGAACTGCTGACGCTCAAAGCCGTGCGGGCGATGAGAGAAGCGGATGTCGTGCTGATAGATGATCTGGTGAATGACGCAGTTCTTGAGCACTGTGGCGACGCGCGGATCATTCCCGTGGGCAAACGTGGCGGTTGCCGCTCGACGCCGCAGGAATTCATCCATCGCTTGATGCTGCGTTACGCGCGCCAGGGCAAATGCGTGGTGCGGCTCAAGGGTGGTGATCCGTGCATTTTCGGGCGTGGTGGCGAGGAAGCTGATTGGCTGCGTGAACGTGGGGTCGAGGTGGAGCTGGTCAATGGCATCACCGCCGGGCTTGCGGGCGCCACGCAATGCGATATTCCGCTGACACTGCGCGGGGTAGCACGGGGCGTGACGCTGGTGACGGCCCATACCCAGGACGGCAGCAGCCTGAACTGGCGGGCGCTGGCACAGGGTGGGACGACCCTGGTGATCTACATGGGCGTGGCCAAACTCGGGGAAATCCGTGAGCAGTTGCTGGCTGGCGGGATGGTGGCGGATACGCCGGTGGCGATGATCGAAAACGCTTCGCTGCCCCATCAGCGGGAGTGTCGCAGCGATCTGACAGCCATGGAGGAAGACGCCCTCGCCTTCGAACTCAAAAGCCCGGCGATCCTTGTAATCGGCGAAGTCGCCGCAGAAAAGATCAAAGGATCGCAGCAGCCGGGATGTATGCAAAACCTGTGGGAGCGTGGCTTGCCCGCGAATGGTGGTCAACGATGACGCTGGGTATCTGATGCCCCGCGGTGGCTGGGCCTCCATCGCGAGCAAGCTCGGCTCCTACAAAGACGATGCAGTAGCCGGGATGGATGCAATACCTGTAGGAGCGAGCTTGCTCGCGATG
>NZ_JAIQWX010000031.1 GCF_020164475.1 Pseudomonas sp. REP124
AGCACTCATCATTTCAGGACCCCATCATGCCCATCATTCGCGCAGCAGCCGTCCAACTCAGCCCAGTGCTTTACAGCCGCGAAGGCACCGTGGACAAGGTCTGCCAGCAAATCATCGCTTTGGGCCAACAAGGCGTGCAGTTCGCCGTGTTCCCCGAGACGGTGGTGCCGTACTACCCCTATTTTTCCTTCGTGCAGCCGGCTTTCGCCATGGGGGCACAACACCTCAAGCTGCTCGATCAATCGGTCACCGTGCCGTCCGCCACCACCCACGCCATAGGCGAGGCCTGCAAGCAGGCGGGGATGGTGGTGTCCATCGGCGTCAACGAGCGCGACGGCGGCACGATCTACAACGCGCAACTGCTGTTCGACGCCGACGGCACGCTGATCCAGCATCGCCGCAAAATCACGCCCACCTATCACGAGCGCATGGTCTGGGGGCAGGGCGACGGCTCCGGACTGCGAGCCGTAGACAGCGCCATCGGCCGCATCGGTTCGCTGGCGTGCTGGGAACATTACAACCCTCTGGCGCGTTATGCCTTGATGGCTGACGGCGAGCAGATCCACGCGGCGATGTTCCCCGGCTCCCTGGTCGGGGACATTTTCGCCGAGCAGATCGAGGTCACCATCCGCCATCACGCCTTGGAGTCCGGTTGTTTCGTGGTCAACGCCACCGCCTGGCTGGACGCCGATCAGCAGGGCCAGATCATGCAGGACACCGGCTGCGGCCTCGGCCCGATTTCCGGCGGCTGCTTCACCGCCATCGTCTCGCCGGAAGGCAAATTGCTCGGCGAGCCACTGCGCAGCGGCGAAGGCGTGGTGATTGCCGACCTCGACCTGGCCTTGATCGACAAGCGCAAACGCATGATGGATTCAGTTGGGCACTACAGCC
Organism: Pseudomonas sp. REP124; assembly: GCF_020164475.1. Lineage (GTDB taxonomy): Bacteria > Pseudomonadota > Gammaproteobacteria > Pseudomonadales > Pseudomonadaceae > Aquipseudomonas. The sequence continues at coordinate 892 of NZ_JAIQWX010000031.1, forward strand.
GTCCGGAACTGCTCAGCCTGTTGATCGACCGTACACCCGCCGCCCATGTGCATGAGCGCGCCGCACACCTCAACGCCACTGCCACCGAGGAGCTCGATCATGCAAGCCAATGAACTGCTGGCCGAATTGCAATGCCACGGGGTGCGCTGGCCAGCGGCGCACAACGGCCTGTCTCGTCAAGGCGGCGCGGGACCGTCGGACCACAAGGCGCTGACGTTCGGCAGCCGGACCATGATGGTGCCGATCCTCAATCAGGCTTCGCAGACCTCGCCTTACCAGGCGCAACCCAGTGCCGATGGCAGCCAGGCGTTGATCTTCCGTGAAGGCTTGCAGGTCGGGCAGGTACAAATGCCCGGCGTGCCGAACTTCTACGGTTTGAGTACCGCCGACGGCATTCCCTACTGGAAAATCGCCACCCTGCACGGCAGCGATGTATTGGCGACCACGGTATTGCAACACTGCATTCGCTTCAACGATCGCGCCAGCTCCTGCCAGTTTTGCGCTATCGGCCAGTCACTGGCGGCGGGCAAGACCATCGCTCGCAAGCGTCCGCAGCAATTGGCGCAAGTGGCAAAGGCCGCGGTGGAGCTCGACGGCGTCAAGCACATGGTGATGACCACCGGGACACCGCAAACCGCGGACCGTGGCGCGGCGATCTTGTGTGAATCCGCCGCGGCAGTGACAGCCGCGGTAGACCTGCCGATCCAGGCGCAATGCGAGCCTCCGGACGACGACCGATGGTTCCAGCGCCTGGCCGACAGTGGTGTGGTCTCCCTGGGCATGCACCTGGAGGCGGTCACCGATGAAGTGCGCCAGCGGATCATGCCGGGCAAGGCCGAAGTGCCTCTGAGTCGCTATTTCGAAGCCTTCAGCGCAGCCGTCGAGGTGTTCGGACGCGGTCAGGTCAGTACCTACATCCTCGCCGGCCTGGGGGACAGCGAAGCAGCCATCAGCGAGATGAGCGAGCGTTTGTGCGCGCTGGGCGTGTACCCGTTCGTGGTGCCCTTCGTGCCCATCGACGGCACGCCGTTGGCTCATCACCCCAAACCGGACAGCGCGATGATGGCTCGCCTGTATCCGCAGATCGGCGCAAGCCTGCGCCGTCATGGCCTGCACTCCGATCAGATCAACGCCGGCTGCGCCAAGTGCGGCGCCTGCTCGGCCCTGAAAAACTACGAATAAGCCGGAGAACTCCCATGGCCCATTCCGTCTTTGCTTTGGTCGACAGCACGTTCGAGCCGTTCCGCGCTGGTGAATTGCTGGTCAAGCCCGCCAGTGAGCCCTGGGAGAAACAGGCGTATTTCGCCTTGCGCCGTTCGGTGTTTTCGGATGAGCAGCAACTGCTGGTACAGGACAAGGACAGTCACGATTTCCAGGCTATCGCCATTGTCGCCCTGGCCGGCAATTGCGGGATCGCCGACCAGGTGGTGGGCGCGGTGCGTATCTATCAGCCGCAGCCCGGCCTTTGGTTTGGCGGACGCTTGTGTGTGGCCGCGGCGTATCGGCGGCACAGTATGATCGGCAAGGCGCTGGTCAACGAGGCGGTATCCCGGGCCAAGGACTTGGGCTGTGAGGTGTTCCGGGCAACCGTGCAGGCGCAGAACGAGAGCTACTTTCATGGCCTGCGCTGGCAGACCCTTGAGCATACCGAGCTCCTCGGCCAGCCCCATTGCCTGATGCAGGCGGATCTGTCGAGCTACCCGCTGATGCCACGTCAGGTGTCACTGCGTGCGCTGAAGGTGACTCGCCATGACTGACCTCGCGGCTCTGATCGACGTCCTGCGCAACACCCAGGCGATGCGCTCGAAACAGGCGATTCAACAGCCAGCGGCAGTGATCAGCCACTCGGAAAAAGCCCTGACCCGCGAGCAGCTTTACGCCCTGCCAGGTGATGACACCGCGGCGATTGCCTGCGGCGATCATTTTCAACTGCTGGCCATCGAAGGCATGTTGCCTGCGTTCGTCGATGCCGCGCCCTGGTTTGCCGGATGGTCGGCGGTCATGGCCAATGTCAGCGACATTACCGCCATGGGCGGACGTGCGACGGCAGTGGTCGATGCCTACTGGCATCACGACAATAGCGCCGCGCAACAGATCCTGGCGGGTATTCAAGCGGCCTGCGAAGCCTATGGACTGCTGCTGGCCGGCGGTCACACCAGCCTCGCGTCGGGCAACCCCGCCGCGTTGGCGGTGGCAATCATTGGCGTTGCGAAAACACTGCTGTCGACCCTGCATGTCGCGCCGGGCCAGGTGATCGCCATGGCGGTGGACCTCGAAGGCGTCTGGCACGCCGACAGCACTTATTGGAAGGCCTTCGAAGGTGTTCCCGCCGAACGCCTGTGCAGCAAGCTCGACGTGCTGCCGCGCCTGGCCGATGCCGGGCTGCTGCGCGCCGCCAAGGACATCAGCAACGCCGGCGTGCTGGGCAGCCTGCTGATGCTGCTGGAAACCACCGGTTGCGGCGCGACTGTCGACCTGGCGGCGCTGCCATGCCCGCCGGATGCCGACCTTGAGCGCTGGCTGCAAGTGTTTCCCAGCTACGGCTTTCTGATGACCCTCGACGAAGGCGACTGGGACCAGGTCCAGACCGCTTTCGCTTTCGAAGGGCTGCGTTGCGAGCGTATCGCCCGAGTCGACGCGAGCGGCGTTTTGAACGTTCGCCTCGGCCAGCAGCATGGCCATTTCTGGAATCTGCGTGAGCAGCCATTTACCGGTTTCAACTACGCCCATCTCGATTTTTCCCCTTTGAACCTCAAGCAACAGGAGCACTGACATGCCCGCCGTCAATTTCAGGATCCGCTGGCCCAATGGCCGCGAAGCCAGCGGCTACTCGCCGTCGACCGTGATTTTTCAGTATTTGGAGGAGGGCGCCAGTTACCCGCTTCCGGATTTTTTGCAACGCCTGGAAAGTGCCTTGAACAACGCTTCGGAGCGGGTCAAGGAGGTCAAGGGCTTCTATTGCAGCTCGGCCATGGACACCTTGAGTTCGTTGAAAGGCCAGGCCAGTTATCTGGTTGAACCGACCGACGTCGAGGGGAGGGTGGAGGTGATCAGCATGCGCACCGAGGGCGCCGGGCAAGCGATCGGTGCGGGCTGGAGCTCATTCTGATTTTTTTCTGAACTTTTTATCGACACCGATGACCGGAGCAATGCCATGACCAGCCACCTCACTTCCATCAAAACCACACACCACAGCGTGATCGTCGTCGGCGGCGGCCAGGCCGGGTTGTCCGCCAGTTACTACCTGCAGCAGGAGGGGATCGATCATCTGGTGCTGGAAAAGCACAGCGTGACACACACCTGGCGCCACCAGCGCTGGGACGCCTTCAGCCTGGTCACGCCGAACTGGCAGTGCGCCTTGCCGGGTTACACCTACGTCGATGAATTCAAGGGCACCGATCCCCATGGGTTCATGAAGAAAGACGAGATCAACGCGTACCTGGCGGGCTTCGTCAAAGCGGTGAATGCGCCGGTGCGTGAAGGCGTGACAGTGCTGCGCGTGGTGCCGCGCGCCATCGGTGGCTTTGAGGTGCATACCTCCCAGGGCGAGTTTTCGGCTGACCACGTGATCGTCGCCTCGGGTGGTTATCACACGCCGATCATTCCGCGCCTGGCGGAGCGTTTGCCTGCAGACATTCACCAGATCCACTCCGAGCAATACCGCAACCCGCAGGCCCTGCCTTCAGGCAATGTGCTGGTGGTCGGCTCCGGGCAGTCGGGCGCGCAGATCGCCGAGGACCTGCACCTGGCCGGGCGCAAAGTGTTCCTGGCCGTCGGCGATGCACCACGTTGCGCGCGTTTCTATCGCGGTAAGGACGTGGTCGATTGGCTGGCAGAGATGGGGTACTACGAGATCGGCGTCGACACCCATCCGCTGCGTGAAGGGGTTCGCGACAACACCAACCACTATGTCACCGGGCGTGACGGCGGGCGTGACATCGACCTGCGCAAGTTTGCCGGGCAAGGCATGGAATTGTTCGGTCGACTCGAAGGCTTGCAAGGTACACGGATGCAGTTCGCGCCTAACCTGGCGCAGAGCCTGGACAACGCCGATGCGGTGTACAACCGCATCAACGGCTCGATCGACAAGTACATCGAACAGCATGGCATCGAGGCGCCGACCGGTGAGCGCTATGTTCCCACCTGGACGCCTGAGCAAGAGCGCTGCGAAGTGGACCTTGAGGCGGCAAACATCACCAGCATCATCTGGTGTATCGGCTTCAGCCCGGACTTCACCTGGGTCGAGGCACCGGTCTTCAATGGCCGCGGCCATCCGGGGCATCAACGCGGCGTTACCGGGCAGCCGGGTCTGTATTTTCTTGGATTGCCGTGGTTATACACCTGGGGCTCGGGGCGTTTTTCCGGTGTGGCAAAAGATGCGAGGTACTTGGTGGATCGGATCAGCGCTGCCCACGCAAAGCACCCGGTTCAGGACAAGCGGGCGGCCGTGCGGTGATGGATGACAGTCCCCAAGTCAGAATGCTCAAGATCCTGGGGATCGGTTCGGTTTGTACTCGCGCGGGTCGATGCTCCATTTGCGCAGCCGTGACGCCAGGGTAGTCGGTTTCAACCCCAGCAGTTGCGCGGCGCCGCCTTCGCCGGAGACTTTGCCCCCGGTGCGCTTGAGCATGGCCAAGGTGTTCTGCCGAAGTTGCTGTTGCAAATCTTCATCGCGCAGCGGTTCGCTGTCGTCCAGTGGAGCAATGGGCGCAGCGACCTGCTCGCGCGCGGAGGCGGGCAACAGGTCATCGAAACGCAAGCGCCCGTCCTGCGACACGATGATCTGCCGCTCGATCACATTCTCCAGCTCTCGAATATTGCCCGGCCACGAATAACGCTTGAGTACCTCGACCTGGGTCAGCGGCAGGCGCACACCCGGTTTGTTGAAGGCCTGGCAAGCACGCTGAAGAAAGTGGCCAGCCAACAGCGGTATGTCGCCCAGGCGCTCACGCAGAGGCACCGAGCGCACCGGGAAAACGTTCAAGCGAAAATACAGATCCTCACGAAACCCGCCGGCAGCGACCATCTCCCGCAAGTCGCGATTGGTGGCGGCAATCACCCGCACATCCACCGCGCGGGTCAGGTTATCGCCCACACGCTCGAATTGCTGGTCTTGCAGCACACGCAGCAATTTGCTTTGCAGTTCCAGAGGGATTTCGCCGACCTCATCGAGAAACAAGGTGCCGCCATCGGCCAGTTCGAAACGTCCGACCCGGTCATGGGTGGCCCCGGTGAACGCGCCTTTGACGTGACCGAAAAATTCGCTTTCGAACAAGTCCCGAGGAATCGCCGCGCAATTGACGCGAATCAGCGGCCGGTCGCTGCGCCGACTGCTGGCGTGAATGGCGCGGGCAATCAATTCCTTTCCGGTGCCCGATTCACCGGTGACCAGCACGTTGGCATCGGTCGGCGCCACCAGTTCGATCTGGCGGATCAGGTGCAGCACCGCTGGACTGTCGCCGACGATCTCATGATGATTTCGCTCGGCTTTGATCTCTTCCTGCAAATACTGGTTTTCCAGTTCCAGGCGTTGTTTGAGTTGTTCCACTTCATTCAGGGCTTCGCGCAAACGCAGTTCAGCCCGCTGCCGCTCTCGGATGTCGCGAAAAAGCACCACCGCACCCACCAGCCTGCCCATCTCGAAGATCGGTGTGCTGGTGTATTCGACGGGAATGGCGTCACCGTTCTTGTGCCAGAACACCTCGTTATCCACGCGATGCACCTGGCCGTCACTGAACGAGGTGTGAATGGAGCATTGCTCGACTTCAAATGGGCTGCCGTCGCTGTGGCTGTGATGGAACAACTGATGGGCGTCATGGCCGACCATATCTCCGGCGCTCCAACCAAGAATTCGCTCGGCAGCCGGGTTGATGAAAGTGGTTTGACCCGTCGCGTCGAGCCCATATATGCCTTCACCAACGGCGCCGAGAATCAGCCGGTTCTGCCGCTCGATACGCTCGAATACCTGACTGATGCGCTCCCATCCGACATGACCCAGACGGTGCTGACGACGGGCTTCCGAGCGGTTGCGTCGAGTCTCCAGGAGGTCACGGTCCTGAATGATCAGCACAATATGCTGACCGTCCTCCAGCGCACGGGCGTTGACCTCCACGGCATGGTGTCGGCGCGCCAGATCGAGCAGGCTCAGGTCATCGGACCAGGCCTGACCCTGGGTCAGCACTTCATCGGTAAAGCTGACCCACTGCGCGATCGCGCCTGCGAAGAAGTGGCTGAAGCGGGGAAGGGCGATAGCATTTTCTTCATAACCCAGCAGAGCGAGGCCGGCGGCGTTGACCTGAACTACAGCGTCGGATGCCGGGTGCACTACTAGCATGGCGAGTGGCGCGTGGGCAGCGCAATTGGCGTCGATAACGGTTGGCATAGCGGGGCGTCCTGAGGCGAAAACGACTGCTCGAATATACGAAAAATCGTGAAATAATTAACTAAAATTCGTTAGTATCGAAATATCGTTAATTTCTGCCGAGTATTAATCCTAAATAAATCTATACAAATCAGATAGATATGAGATTTTCGAGAGTTGGCACAACTCTCGCTATCTCTCCTGTGTCGCCAACCTCACAAGAGAGATCCACACTATGAACAAAGTCGAAATGCACCACACCGTCATGGCCGCCAAGGCGCGCAAGGAAATGACCTGGGACCGTCTGAGCGAACTGGTTGGCAAAGCGCCGGTATGGCTGGCATCGGTGTGCTACGGCATGAACAGCGCCTCGCCGCAAGTGGCGGCGCGCATCTGTGAAGTACTGGAATTGGGCGAAGACGTCGCCATGGCCATGATCGAATATCCGGTCAAAGGCTGGGAAAAGACCGTGCCTCAGGACCCGTTGATCTATCGCCTGTACGAAGTCGTCGGCGTTTACGGTCCGACCCTCAAAGACGTGATTCAGGAGAAATTCGGTGACGGCATCATGAGCGCCATCGACTTTTCCATGCATGTCGAAAAAATCGAAGACCCCAAGGGCGACCGCGTATTGCTGACCCTCAATGGCAAATTCCTGCCGTACCGGTCCTGGTGATCGAGCAGCAGGCCCCAATTTGAAGAGTCAGTCTTGAGGAAAACCCAATGTCCTATCTACTTCCGTTTGAATTCGTCACCAAAATGCTCGATGCCGGCGAATCGAAAATTCACATGGCGACCCGCGACACCCTGATCCGCAGCTTCATGGCCGGGGCGATCCTGGCGCTGGCGGCTGTGTTCGCGGTAACGATCGCGGTGCAGAGCGGCTCTGCATTGTTGGGTGCCGTACTGTTTCCCGTGGGGTTTTCGATGCTCTACCTGATGGGTTTCGACCTGCTGACCGGAGTGTTCATGCTCACGCCGCTGGCGTTGCTGGACAAGCGCCCGGGCGTCACGGTGCGGGGCGTACTGCGAAATTGGGGGCTGGTGTTCGTCGGCAACTTCGCCGGCGCCCTGACCGTGGCCTTCATGATGGCCTTTGTGTTCACCTACGGCTTCAACGCCGGTCCCGGCGCAGTCGGGGAAAAGATCGCCAGCATCGGCGAGGCTCGAACCTTAGGCTATGCGCACTATGGCGTTGGCGGCTGGATCACGATTTTCCTGCGCGGCATGCTATGCAACTGGATGGTGTCCATGGGCGTGGTCGGCGCGATGATCTCGACCTCGGTGAGCGGCAAGGTGATCGCCATGTGGATGCCGATCATGCTGTTCTTTTTCATGGGCTTCGAGCACTCGGTGGTCAACATGTTCCTGTTCCCATCGGCGATGATCATGGGTGGCGGGTTCTCGGTGATGGACTATCTGGTCTGGAACGAGATCCCGACTGTACTCGGCAATTTGGTCGGTGGATTGGCTTTCACTGGATTGACGCTGTACAGCACGCACGTCAGAACGGCGGCCAAGCGCGTAGCGTCGTGACTTGAAATCTCTGACGATCTGACACTTGCCCCGACTTCGGTTGGGAGCGAGCAGGCTCGCTCCCACAGGAGTAAAGGTGTTGCTGGAAGGTCAGTCGTCCACACTCATTAACTGCCGCACCCCATCCCACGCCTCGGCCCGCATCCGCTGTACATCCATCCCCGGAATCACACCGTTATCGACCACCACCCGGCCACCGACCAGGCTGTACTTCACCGCAATCGGCTCGCCCGCCACCACGGGCGCCACGGCAATGTCGTGGAAACCGAAGAAGCGCGGATGGTCGAGACCGTAGATCACCAGGTCTGCCGCCTGACCGACTTCAAGGGTCCCGACCGCACCCAGCCCGAGCACCTGTGCACCGCCAGCCGTGCCCCAGTGAATGACATCTTCGGCTGTTGTCGCCGAGGCGCCTTGTTCGGCCCGGTGAATCAGCCACGCGGTGTTCGCTTCACCGACCATGCTCCCGGACTCGTTGGACGCTACGCCATCCACGCCGAGGGAAATCGGCACCCCGGCCTCGAACATCTGTGGCACCGGCGCCACGCCGCTACCCAGGCGCGCATTGCTCACCGGGCAGTGGGAAATGCCGGTGCCGGTTTGCGCGAGCATGCGGATTTCAGCGGGTTGCATGTGCACCGCGTGGGCAAACCACACGTCCGGGCCGAGCCATTCATGTTCGGCGACGAACTCCACCGGCAGGCAGTTGTACTTCTCGCGGCAGAAGTTGACGTAGTTCTGTGTCTCCGACAGGTGCGTGTGCAATCGCAAACCGAGGCCCCGGGCGGTGTGGGCCAGCTCCCGCAGCAGCATAGGCGGCAGGGAAAAAGTCGGCGTGGTCGGCGCGACCACCACCCGGCGCAAGGCGTCCGGGGTGTCCTGGTGATAGCGCGATTTCAGTCGTTCGATGTCACCCACCATCTGGTCCAGGGTTTCCGGTTGCAGCGCGGTTTTCGAGAACCCCGGATGGGCACTGGCCGACTCCAGCGCGCCGCCGCGGCACAGAACGAAACGCAGGCCGAATTCCTCGGCCATATCGAACAGCAGGTCACCGGTCTCGGTGGTGCCATTGGCGTGATAGAGGTAATGGTGATCGGCGCAGGTGGTCACCCCCGACAGCAGCAACTCGGCCATGCCCAGATGTGCGGCGATCCGCGCCAGTTGCGGGGTGAAGCGGCTGAGGCGCGGGTAGGGCACGCTGGCCAGCCAGCCTTGCAGGTCCTGGTTCAAGCCTTCGGGCACGGCTTTGAGCAGGTTCTGGAACAGGTGATGGTGGGTGTTGATCCAGCCCGGATACACCACCGAGTGGCGCGCATCGATCACCCGCTCGCCGGGCTGCTTTTCAAGACCCGGGGCCATTTCGGCGATGCGCCCGTTGACGATGCGGATATCCACCGCACCGGCCCGAGCCCGCGGGCCACGCAGGCCTGTCATGACCGCCAGCGGGTTCTTGATCAGTATGTTTTGCAGTTGAGTCATGGTCGGCTCCAGTCAGAGGCTGTGTGTGGCGGATTTGCTGACGGCGGCATCAGGCGCGCTGACACCGTTGAGGGTGGCGTTGAGCAACACCGACACCAGGCAGGCGATGACCACGCTGCTGTGCAGGAAAGGCTGCGACCACTCGGGCAATTGCTTGAACAGGGGCGGGGCCAGCACCGGCACCAGGGCCGCGGCGATGGTGAAGCCGACGATCAGTACGTTGTAGCGATTGCGCTCGTAGTCCACCTTGGCCAGGGTCTGGATCCCCGCCGCCGCGACCACGCCGAACATGGCGATGCCGGCACCGCCGAGGGCCGCGGTCGGCATCGAAGCGATGATCGCGCCGGCCTTTGGCACCAGCGCTACCGAGCACATCAACAGGCCGCTGATGGCAACGACCCAGCGGCTGCGCACGCCGGTGAGGATCACCAGCCCGACGTTCTCCATGAAGGCAATGAACGGAAACGCCGCGAACATCCCGGCGATGGTGCTGGCCAGGCCATTGGCGCGCAGGCCGTTGATCACCTGTTTTTCTTCAACCGGTTTGTCGACGATGTCACCGATGGCCACGAACAGCCCCATGGATTCGACCATCTGCACGATCATCACCACCACCATGGTGGCGATGGGGATCAGGCTGAAGGTCGGCAGGCCGAAGTAGAACGGGTAGGGCACGGTGAGCCATGGCGACTCTTGCACGCTGTGAAAGCTGCCCATGCCCAGCCCGTAGGCCAGCGCCGCGCCCACCAGCATGCCCACCAGCACCGCCATGTTGCGCAGCATCGGACTGCCGTAACGGTTGACCAGCAGGATGCTAAGCAACACCACCGCCGCAACGGCCAGGTACGCCGGCGCGCCGAAGTCGCTGGCATGCCGCCCGCCGCCGACCCACTCATAGGCTATCGGAAACAACTGCAAGCCGATCACGGTGACAATGCAACCGGTGACCACCGGTGGAAAAAAGCGCCGTAATCGACCCACGAACGGCGCCACCAGCATGGTGAAAATCCCCGCGCCGATCACTGCGCCGCAGACCCCGGTGAAACCGACTTCCGGATTGCTGCCGATGGCGATCACCGGTCCCACGCTGCTGAACGCCACGCCCTGGAGGATCGGCAGGCGCACGCCGAATTTCCAGAAACCGACGGCTTGCAGCAGGGTGGCGATGCCGGAGCAGAACAGCGTGGTGCTGATCAGCACCACCGTGTCGGCCTGGGACATCTTCAAGGCGCTGGCGACAATCAACGGCACCGCGATGGCGCCGATGTACGAGACGGCCATGTGCTGCAGGCCGAGGGTGAGCATTTGCCGCACCGGCAGAATCCGGTCGACGGGGTGGATGGTGGACGTTGCAGGGGTATTGGCTGACGACATGGGGAATCACCTCTTGCTGTTTTTATGCTGTAGAGAGGGGTATTCGTTCTGACGCCGATCGCCGGAACACCATTGATCCCAGTGGGAGCGAGCAGGCTCGCTCCCATGGTTTTTGGGTGTCCTGACTGTCTGGTATCAGTCATTCGTGTGCCCGGAACCGCCATCCACCGGCTCCGATGCCTTTTCAGCCTGCCAGGCAGGCGGCAAAGCCCTGGTTCAGGGCCGCGCGGTCCAGGTCGCGGCCGATGAACACAATCTTGCTGGAGCGCGGTTCGGTGCCCCATGAAGTGGACGCCCGGAACTCGACGAGGCTGTGCACCCCTTGCAGCACGTAGCGCTGGTCCTGATCGGCCACCGCCAGCACGCCCTTCATGCGGTACAGGTTGTCGGCCTGCTCGCTGCGTAACTTCGTGATCCAGCGATGGAAGTCCCCCAGGTTCACCGCACCCTCCACGGTAATACCCACCGAGGACACACTCGGGTCGTGCTCATGGCCAGGTTCGTCATGGGCGTGGTGATGTTCATCGGCGTGGTCATCGTGCCCGGCACCGATCTCCATGAGTTTTTGCGTGGACTCGAAGGCCCCGATGCCAAGAATCTTCGACAGATCGATCTCGGCGTAGCTGGAGGTCACCAGATCCGCCGTGGCATTCAGACTCCGGATCTTGTCGCTCAGGGACGCCACTTCGGCGGCGCTGACCAGATCGACCTTGTTGATGACGATGCGGTCGGCGCAGACGATCTGATCTACCGCCTGGTTGTCCACGCCATCGAGTTGCAGGTCTTCCAGGTGCTGAGCGATGTGCTTGGCATCGACCATGGTGACGATGGCGTCCAGTTCCACTTCATCGGCAATCGGGTCGTTGATGAAGAAGCTCTGGGCCACCGGATACGGGTCGGCCAGGCCGCTGGTTTCGATCAGGATGTGGTCGAGCCGCACGGGCCGCGCCACCAGCTCGCGGACGATACGCACCAGGTCTTCGCGGACCTCGGCGGTGCAGCACACGCAGCCGTTGACCATTTCGTAGATTTCTTCGGTTTCAGAACTGAGTACCAGGTCGCCGTCGATGCCGACTTCGCCGAACTCGTTTTCGATCACGGCGATCTTGCGCCCGTGGTTTTCCTTGAGGATGTAGTTGAGCAGGGTGGTTTTGCCGGCGCCGAGGAAGCCGGTGAGGATGGTCACCGGGATTTTGGTATTCGGGGTCGGGGCGTTGAATGGACTGTTCATGTAGAGCTCCTTACTGACGAATGGGTCGCAGTGCTGTCAATTGTGGGCGCGGGCTTGCTCGCGATGAGGGCGTATCAGTCGGCATTGATGCTGACTGACCCATGGCTATCGCGATCAAGCTCGCTCCTGCAGGCTTTGTGCGTGGTTGGCGGGTATGACGGTTCTCTCCAGCGCAGCGCAGTTCCGGCGTCGAGGCCGAACAGATCGAGAACACGGCCGAGGCTGTGATCGACCATTTGCGCAAGGTCTCGCGGGCGGGCGTAAAAGGCCGGAACCGGTGGGGCGATGATGCCGCCCATCTCGGTGACGGCCGTCATGTTGCGCAAGTGGGCGAGGGTCAGCGGGGTTTCCCGGGCCATCAGTACCAGCGTGCGGCGCTCCTTGAGGGTGACGTCGGCGGCACGACCGATCAGGCCTGACGAGGTGCCGGTGGCGATCTCCGCCAGGGTGCGCATGGAACACGGTGCAACCACCATACCCAGGCAGCGGAACGAACCGCTGGCGATCCCGGCGGCCACATCGTCAGCGCGGTGGTAATGGCTGGCCAGTGCGGTGACGTCGGCCAGTTTGTAGTCGGTCTCGTGGGCCATGGTCAGCAGCGCGGCGCGGCTGATGATCAGGTGGCTTTCGATGTCGAGCTCCGCGAGCAATTGCAGCAGGCGCACGCCGTAGATGAAACCCGATGCACCGCTGATGCCGACCACCATGCGCGGGCGGTTCATGATTGCAGGCCTGCGAGCAGTTGACGCGCACGCTCGGCCACATCCTGATCCAGCTGCGCCTTGATCCCGTCGAAACCCGAACCGCGAGTGGCGTCCAGCCCCATGCGCGAGGTGGTGCCGTTGACAGAGGACGATGGGTCCAGCGGGCTGCCGGGCAGGCCATCGATGACGAAGATGTCCTGGTGCGGCTGGAAGTGCGTGGCCAGCGCCCACAGCACCTGGCTGTCGTCACTGATGTCGATGTCGCTGTCCACCGCGATCACGGTTTTCAGGTACGGGTCCCAGCCGAGCAGGGCGAGCATGATCTGCCGCGCCTCGCCGTTGCGGCTCTGATCCAGGGCAACATAACAATGAAAATGGGTGCCGGAATTCGGGTAGTGCACGGCGGTGACGGCGGGGAAACGCGCCTTGAGTTTCTCGCTCATCTCCGCTTCCCGGGGCAGTCGCGCCAGGGTCAGGTGTTCGGCATAACGTCCGCCGACCACGTCCACCAGCCAGGCGTCCTTGCGCCGCATCAGGGTGTCGACCCGCAACACGTTATTGGTCGAGCGGTCCGAGGAATAGCCGCTGAATTCACCGAACGGGCCTTCTTCGGCGTAGGCCGCCGGATCGATGGTACCTTCCAGGACAAACTCCGCATGGGCCGGTACACCGATGCCATAGCGCGGAGTCTTGACCAGTTCCAGCGGAGCGCCAAACAGACCGCCAGCCACCGTGCGTTCATCACTGCCAAATGGCAGGCGTGCTGCTGCCGCGAGCATGAACAGCGGATGCGCGCCGACCACCATCGCCACGCGCAATTCTTCGCCGCGCTCGCGAGCGGTCTGCAGCATGCGCCACAAGTGACCGCGTGAATGCAGGCTGGTGGCGAGGGTCTGCCGGGAATGGCGCATCGAACGGTGATAGCTCATGTTGGCGATGCCGGTGACCGGGTCCTCGGCAATGATGATTGCGTTGGTGATGTACGGCCCGCGATCGCTGTCGAAGTGCTTGAGCATAGGTAGCAGCGCGAGGTCCATGGCCTCGCCTTCAAAAATCTCGTCGAGTATCGGGCCGGTTTCGACGTAGCGCGGTGCGATCGGGTGGTTGGCACGGGCCTGGAAAGTTTCGTGCATCTGTTCCGGGCTGACACCGAAGATGCGTGCGATACGGGTCCGGGACGCGAACAGATTGGTAGCGACCTGCACACCGAGGCTGCCAACCTTCTCGCAGATCAGCAACGGGTCGCGACCCTGGGTGGCCAGGGCATCGACCAAGGCGGTGACGTCCTGATCGGCCGAAATCGATTGGTGAACGGTCAGCACATCGTCCGGGTATTGCCGGCGATAGGCGTCGATGAAATCGTGGAAGTCCTGGGTATCGCCGAGCGTAGAGAGGGTCATGGTTTCACCTCGTAAAAAGCAGGCGTGCAGGGCTGAGGGCGACGTTCGATCGACAAGCCGTTGGCCTGCCGGTCGATCGAACGCCGGGTCATCTGTACGCCTGTAAAGTCGCTGTGCTCTGGTTTTAAACGCTTAGAGGTAGGTCGTGGTCAGACGAATGTCTGCCTCGACCAGGTCCTTGGGTGGCGGTGTCGGTTCGATGCCGCACAACCGGGCAATGTTGTTGCCCAGATAGTCCTCAAGGTGATCTTCATCGATCCCCAGCCCTTGCGGCGCTGGCGAGCAAAGTACCTCCAGTTCCCGCAGCCACATTCCCGGTTCGTTCGGCGGCGAGTCAGTGCCGAAGACGATCTTGTTGCGTGGCAGGTCCTTGGCGAACTCGACGATCCGCGACTGGAAGCACCAGCCGGATTCGCAGTACACGTTCGGTGTATCCATGGCCATCCAGAATGCTTCGAACGAGTAGTTGCCACCAGTCTGGATACCGAAGTGGCCGATGATGAAATTGACCATCGGGAACTCGCGGATGATCGGGTAGAACATCGTCGGGATGGTGTACGGCCCGTCCCCGGTGTGAATCAGCACCACGATGTTGTACTTGGCGCACACCTTCATCGCCGGGCGCAGCCAGTCCAGCGCCCGGTCCGGGCGGTAGCCGTGCATGTTGGCGTGCAGCTTGAGCATCTTGAAGCCGTATTCCTTGATGTGGAATTCCAGCTCCGCCGCGCCGTTTTCCGGTCCCCAGCGCGGGTTGAAGTTGAAGTTGCCGATGAAGCGGTCCGGGTATTTCACGCACAGCTCGGCGACGTAGGACATGTAGTCACGCACGCCCTCACGACCCCGGCGGTTACCGTCGCGATAACCGGTGTTGCCCGGTGGCGGCTGGATGAAGCCCATGTCGATGCGGCGCGGTTTACCGTTGATCATGTACGGACCGTCCATCAGCTTGAGCATGCGCTCGCCGGTGAAGGGTTCGCCGGTGTGGCGCCAGGCCTCGTCGACCAGGTTGGTGGGGTGCAGATGGGTATCGATAATCATCGGTTCAGCTCCTGGCCAGTTGCGTGGTGACGGGGCGCTTGAGTTGCGCCTCTGCTTCGGAAACGGAACGAGGTGGCGGGGTCGGTTCGACGCCGATCATCCGGGCGGTGTTATTGCCCAGATACGCTTCGAGGGTGTCCTCGTCGAGGTTCAGACCCTGCGGCGGCTCGTGGCACAACACTTCCAGCAGGCGCAGCCACATGCCCGGTTCGTTCGGCGGCGTATCGGTACCGAACAGGATCTTGTGGGTCGGCAGGACCTTGGCGAACTCGACGATCCGCGATTGCAGGCACCAGCCCGATTCGCAGTAGACGTTGGGCAGCTCCATCGCCCATTGCATCGGTTCGAACACATAGACGCCGCCGGTCTGCACGCCGAAGTGCGCCATGATGAAGTCGACGTTGGGGAACTCCTTGATCATCGGCACCCATTCCGACGGGATGCTGTAAGGGCCGTCGCCGGTGTGCAGCTTGACCGGAATGCCCAGTTCGGCGCATTTCTCGAAGGCCGGGCGCACCCAGTCCATGGCTCGGTCAGGACGGTAGGCGTGCATGTTGGCCTGCATCTGGACCATCTTGAAACCGTGTTCCTTGACGTAGCGTTCGATTGCTTCGACGCCGTTTTCCACACCGCAGCGCGGGTTGTAGACGAAACAGCCGATGAAACGGTCCGGGTAGGTCTGCACCATTTTCAGGGTGTAGGCCATGTAGGCGTCGATGGACTCACGGCCACTGAGTTCGCCGTCGGTCCAGGTGTAGATGGTGTTGCCCTGCGGTGGCTGGATGAAGGCTTTGTCGATGCGGCGAGGCTTGCCGTTGACCATGTACGGGCCATCCATCATCTCCAGGAGACGCTCGCCGGTGAACGGGTCACCGTCATGCCTCCAGGCGAGGTCCACCAGATCGGTGGGATAGCAGCTGATATCGATGATCATTGAAGTCGATCTCCTGATAGCGGGGAAGGGAACCTTGCGGTTCGCAGCAGCCACGTCCCGGGCAATCGGCCATTTCTATGCGCGAAGAATCACGCATTCCCTCGCCTGGTCGCATCCGGCTCGGGACGCTGGCTGCTTGGGGGGAAGTATTGGAAGGGGGTGTCGGGTTCGTACAATATTAATTGGGCGAGGGGTTGATATGCGTTCGATATGGATATCGTTTCAGTGGTTGTTTTTGCCGGCGCCTTTGCTGGCAAGCCAGCTCCTACAGTTGTGTCGTATTGGCGCGAGTCCTCTGTAGGAAATGGCTTGCCAGCGAAGGCGTCAGAGCTGTGTCAGCAATGCCAACTGCTTGACTGCTTCAACCATCGGTGCCACCCGCTCGGCCTGACCCGGTGGCCACACCGCATACAGGTTGTAATGCGCCGCAATCTGCGCCTCGTTCAACGCCACCAGCCGTCCACTGCGCAACGCGTCGGCTGCCAACAAGCCACGCACCAGTCCCGCACCGACGCCGGCCTCGGCAGCGGCAATCAGGTTCGCCGCATTATCGAACACCACCCGTGCAGGTGGCTCGACGGGAGGCAGGCCGGCCGCATCCAGCCACGGAATCCATGACCGTCGCGTATAGCCCAACAACGGCAATTCAAGGATCTGCACCGGACTCAATGGCAGCTCCACACCATGACGCTCCAGCAGCACAGGTGAAGCCACCGCCATCACCCGATCCCCGCAAATCTGCGTCATCTCGCAGTCGTCCCAGTCGCCATAACCGTAGCGCAAGGCCAGGTCCACCCGCTCGAAAGCACTGCGATCGGAGCGTGGCATCGACAGCAGCACCACCTCATGGTCGGGCAACAAGTCCAGCAGTTGCGGCAGGCGCGGATTGAGCCAGCTCTGGGCCAGTTCGCTGTCGATGTCGAGAGTCAGGCGCTGGGCCACGCTGCGATTTTTCACCGAAGACAGCGCCCGGTCGATCTGCGCCAATCCGTCAGACAGCACGCTGGCGAAAAGTTGCCCGGCATCGGTCAGATTGCTGCCGCCGCCTTCGCGCACGAATAGCGGCTGGCCGATGAAGTCTTCAAGGGCGCGGATCTGCTGGCTGATGGCGCTGTGGGTCAGATCGAGTTTACGCGCCGCGCTGGAGAAACTGCCGCTGCGCGCCGCCTGGATAAACGCACTCATGGACTGCACCGACGGGTATCGCTTGTACATGCTGTTAGTCCTACTTACACAGGATGGCAGAAATCGTCGCTGGCCCGATTTTCCCAAGGTTTTCAATAATCGATCACCAGGCCTGCACAAAGACGGGCCGCTCTTTTGGAGCCTGACAATGATCGAATTCACGGTAAACGGCGAACGACGCGAGCTGGCAGAGACATCTCCCTCCACGCCCTTGTTATGGGTGTTGCGTGATCACTTGAAACTCACCGGCACCAAGTTCGGCTGCGGCATGGGCCTGTGCGGTGCCTGCACCGTACACCTGGACGGCGTCGCGGTGCGCTCCTGCCAGTTGCCGGTCGCCGCCGTAGCGGGGCACCACATCACCACCATCGAAGGATTGTCACCCACTGAACAGCATCCGCTGCAACTGGCCTGGGTTGCCGAAGATGTGCCGCAATGCGGTTACTGTCAATCGGGTCAGATCATGTCAGCCGCCGCGCTGCTCAACACAGGTGCCGCGGTGACCGACGATTCGATCCGCAATGCCATGTCCGGCAACTTGTGCCGCTGCGGTACATACGGTCGGATCAATAAAGCGATCAAGCGCGCGGCCAACGCGCCGAAGGAGGCGTGATGACGATCTCCCCGATGGATGTTTCGCGGCGCGTGTTTCTCAAGCAAACCGCGACCGTTACCTGCGGTCTGGCCATTGCCTTTTACCTGCCTTCGAGTCTGGCCGCGACTGACCCGAAAACCTCGGTGCCGGCAAGCGAATTCGAGCCCAACGCCTGGGTACGGATCCTGCCGGACGGCACGGTGAAGCTGGTGGTGCACAAGCACGACTCCGGCACTGGAACGCATACCGCGTTGGCCGCCTGTGTGGCCGAGGAACTGGACGTCAACCCGATGACCGTGCAGGTGATCTCGCCGGAAGATCCGTTCCTCGAAACCTACATTCATCCGATCTGGAAAGTCTTCTCAACCGGCGGCAGCACCAGTGTTTCGCTGGAATACGACCGCCTGCGCATGGCCGGCGCCACGGCCCGGGCGCTGCTGATCGCGGCGGCTGCCAAACAGTGGAAAGTCAGCCCCGATAGCTGCATCACCGAAGAAGGCCGTGTGATTCATGGGGAGAGCAAACGCAACCTGGGCTACGGCGAACTGGTGGGCGTCGCCGCGCATCTCTCGGCCCCGGCCAAGGTCTCGCTCAAGGACCCGGCACAGTTCAAGTACATCGGCAAACTGCGGCACAAGCGCGATGCCCAGGCCAAGGTCTGCGGGCGCTTCCAGTACAGCATCGACGTGGTGCTGCCGGACATGCTGGTGGCGGTGATTCAACGCGCTCCCGTGCTGGGGGCGAACGTTGTGGCGGTGGACAGTGCGGCTGCGCTGCAAATACCCGGCGTGCGCAAGGTGATCACAGTGCCGGGGCGTCCCGATGTACTCGGCGGCAACGTCGAAGGCGTGGCGGTGTTGGCGGACAGCTACTGGGCCGCGCATCAGGGCCGCGAATTGCTCAAGGTGCAGTGGAGCGACTCGCCGCTGGCGGGTTTCGACAGTGATGAACTGGCCAAGGCCCAGGTAGCGGCGCTGGCGGACAAAGGCGCGCAACGGGTGTCCGCGATGGCGGCGGGCGATGTGAACGCACAATGGCCAGACGCCGCGAAGCTGCTCGAAGCCGATTACCGCATGCCCTACAAGGTGCAGAATCCGCTGGAACCGATCTGCATCACCGCGCAGGTCAAGGACAACGCCATCACCTATTGGGGAGGGGTGCAGGTGCCGTCGTCGGCGCTGGAAGCGGCGCAAATCGTGTGCAAGATCACCAAGGACAACGTCACCATCAACGAGTTGGTGTCCGGTGGCAGCTTCGGTGCGCGAGAGGCCAAATACTGGCTGTTCGAAGTGGCCTACCTGGCGCAGCAAGCCAGGGTGCCGGTAAAACTGATGAACAGCCGCGAAGACGAAATGCGCTCATTGTTCATGCACCCGGCCACGCTGCACCGGGCCAAAGGTGCGCTGGATGCGCAGGGCCGCTTGACCGCGTTGCGGCTCGAGGCGGTGTCGCCGGCCTCGCCGGAACAGTGGGAGCCGGGCTATTTCGAGCGCCCCGACAAAATGGACTACAGCACCACCGAAGCCATCACCGCGTGGGATTTCGCCTATCGCCCGGCCAACCTCGACCTGACGTGGGTCAGGCACGAGAGCCAGGTGCCCAGCGGTTGGTATCGCTCGGTGAGCTTCATTCCCAACGTGTTCGCCGTGGAAAGTTTCATGGATGAATTGGCCCATGGCGCCGGGCAAGACCCGCTGGCCTTCCGCCTGGCCAACATGAAGGATCGGCCACCGCATGTCGCCGTTTTGAAAAGCGCCGCCGAACGCGCCGGTTGGGGCCAGCCGCTGCCCGAAGGCACGGCGCTGGGGATCGCCACCAACCAGGGATACACCAGCTTCATTGCGGTGGTTGCGCGCCTGTCGCGAAAAGAAGGCGCGATCAAGGTCGAGAAGCTCACCTGTGTGGTCGATTGCGGCTTGGCGGTGTCGCCAGGCGGAGTCGAAGAGCAGATCTACGGCGGCTTGATGTGGGGACTCGGCCATGCGCTGTTCGACCGGATGGACATCAAACAGGGCAGGGTGGTGCAGAGCAACTTCCATGATTACCGGGTGACGCGCATGTCGGACATGCCGGCGGTGGACATCCTGGTCATCGATGGCGAACCAGGTAAACCCGGTGGCGTTGGCGAACTGGGCAGCCCGTCGGTGGCCCCGGCGATTGCCAATGCCCTGTTCAGCCTGACCGGGGTGCGTCAGCGCTCTACACCGCTGAACCTGGGATAGCGGACATGGACTTGCGCTTGCTGAGGTACTTCATGGCCCTGGCCGAAGAGCTGCATTTCGGCCGAGCCGCCAACCGCTTGCATATCTGCCAGCCACCCCTGAGCCAGCAGATCCGTCTGCTGGAGGAGGAACTGGGCACGCCGTTGTTCGAACGCAGCCATCACCGGGTCGAGTTGACCGCCGCCGGGCAGATGCTCAAGGAACAGGCGCCGCTGGTGTTCGAACAACTCGACCGCGCGCTGGACCTGACGCGCCAGACCGGCCGTGGCCAGTTGGGCGAATTGGAAATCGGCATGATCAGCTCGGTAATGGTCGGGGTGCTGCCACGGGCGTTACACCTGTTTCGCGAGCGTTATCCGCAAGTGAACTGGCACCTGCATGAGATGACCCCGGCAGCGCAAGTCAAGGCGCTCAAGGAGAAGCGTATAGACGCCTGCGTATTTCGGGTCGGCTATGACGACCCGCAATTGCGCAATGAACTGTTGATCTACGAGCCCATCCGGGTGGTCATGCCGGTTGATCATCCGTTGGCAAGGCGCGAAGCCCTGGCACCGTCGGATCTGGCTCAGGAGCCATTTGTCGCCCTGGAATTGAAACAATCGCGGTTCGCCGACTTTCTCTTTCAGTGCTGCATCCAGGCCGGCTTCACCCCACAGATCCGCCAGCAGGTGATCGAGGTGCAAACCTTGCTCAGTCTGGTGCGTGCCGGTTTCGGCGTGGCGTTGCTGCCGGCGTCCATCGAGCAATTGGCGCCGGCGGGCCTGGTATTCCGGCGCCTGACTCCGGCATTGCCGGAGGTGCCGCTGTACGCCACATACCGCGCGGACGATGATTCGCCGGTGCTCAAGCTGTTTCTTGATACTTTGCGCGAGCTAGTTCTTGAGGAAGGGGGTGGTTGAACTTGAGAATCGCAACTGTGAGAAAGATTTGAGCCAGAGTGGCGGAGTTTCGGCGAGTACCGGGTTGGATTGGATGGGTGAGTTGATATCCAGACATATAATTTAACATAATATACATTACACGTAACATCGTGTATCAATATTAGGCCGGTTGCGCAGTGCTTTTTAACGCCTTTGTCAGCAACCACTAATAAATGGAAAGCACCGCTATGGCCGTAACCATTTGTTTTAATTGGCTATAATTTTTCTGCCTTCGTTTTCCTCCAGCCGTTTAGTCATAGATCGCCGGAAAGTCACTCTCTACAAGCTCCTAGATCATCGATTTCGGTTTTTCCATTGAATAACGATTATGCGCGCGCTCATATTTCCGCCGAACAATGACCATCACTCAAGTGAAAACCACTCTAACTCTATGTGTTTTCCATAAATTTTTTCTACTGCTGCCTGGTAAGCTGAGCGTATGCCCAAGCGATTCCGCGTTGAAACCCGCCCAATAGTCATCAATCAGTGGAAAAACGATGACTCAAATCTCTATTTTCCGCGAGACAACGACCATGTCTGGCTCGCATTCCACGGATTAGTGACTAATGCTTACTCGAGGTCTGGCGCTAACATATTGATTTTTAATTGCTTGTGGTACTTGTTCCGCTCCGACAGCGAAATTTCGCACCCAAAGAGTTTCCGTCGAATTCTGATCATGCTCGGTATTCAGTGGAAAATAATCGCGCTTTTGTGGCGCTACCGACCTATCATACGTGACAGCCATCATTGGACTTGCCAGTAGTCGACCCTCCTCATACAACTTCTAATAGACCGGTCTCAATCTGAAGGTCTGATTCATGATTTATACAATTGGGCATAGTCTACCGACCGACGCCCCGCTAATCGCTTGGAAAATGGGTTAACTCGACTAAACATCTATTTAGTAGAGTTATTGCTCTACACGGATGACCCCGCCCTTACATGAACCCCGCCGCGAACCGCCCACGCAGATATTCGACAAAAACACTGACTGCTCTCGGTACATGTGCCGAATAAGGACGCACCAGATAAATGTCCTCCGGGAACGCCCCTACTGACCGCCATGCCGGCAGCACCTGGACCAGTGCTCCGCTTTTGAGCCCGGCTTGAGCGGTGAAGTCAGGCAATAATGCGATACCCAAATCCGTCAGCGCCGCATCACGCAACGCTTCGCTGTTGTTGGTGGCGAAGATGCCTTTGACCGGCACGGTCAGCCGCTTCCCCGCCATCTGCGCGTCCTCGATTGCCTCGAAGGCCCATGCCGGCGTGTCGCTGCCTCGCGGGTAAAACAGGCAGCTGTGCCCTGCCAGATCATCCGGATGCCGAGGCTCGCCGAATTTCTCCAGGTAGCTGCGGGTGGCGACCAGCACGGAACGGGTCGGGCTGAGTTTCCAGGCGACGTGGGTATCCGGGATCTGATTGCTGTGCCGGATGGCGAGGTCGAAACCCTCGGAAGCAATGGAGGAAATCTGGTCGGAAACGTCGAGTTGGACCCTGACTTCGGGGTATTCCTGGAAGAAGCCAGCGAGTACCGGTACCAGTTGCTGGCGGGCGAAGGCGACCGGCGCGGTCAGTCGCAGCAGGCCTCGGGCGACACCTGCGGAATCCCGGACATCGGAAAAACTGCGGGCGATTTGTTCGTAGGCACTACGCACGTCACTGACCAGCGCGTTTCCCGCATCAGTCAATCGCACGCTGCGGGTCGTGCGTTGCACCAGGCTCAACCCCGTGGCTTTCTCCAGCTCGGCAATGCGCTGACTCACGGCCGACTTGCTGACTCCCAACCTCAGCGCAGCCGCGGTATAGGTCCCCTGCTCTTCCAGGATCGCCAGCCAGTGCACGTGGGTCCAGAGTTGTTCGACTTCCACTTTAGCCATGGTTGGAGTGTTCTCGTCTGTTGACGCTCAGGCTCGTTAAAAACATGTCCGCAAAGACCCGCAAGGCTTCGCCGTTTTGCTCAAGCTTCGCGCGCAACACCGCCCCCTCCCAGCCGATCCAGAAAAACGCAGCCAGACGCGCACAATCGGCATCTCTGGCGATTTCCCCAGCGGCCTTGGCTTCTTCCAGGCAGCGCTCGAACCGGGCCTGCCAATCCAGCAGCACTCCAGAGAGTTGTCCGCGAAAGGATTCAGGTAATGCGCCCATCTCCTGACCCAGATTGCCGACGAGGCAACCTCTATGGAAATCGAAACGCTGCATGCCGAGCTCCGCGTCCTCGCAAAAGGCTGCGATGCGCTGAAGTGGAGTGAGGCTTTGATCGAGCAGAAACCGGTCGATCTTGCGTACGAAATAGGTCGCGTACAGCGTGATCAACTCGCTACCGAACGCTTCCTTGCTGGCAAAGAAGTGGTAGAACGAGCCTTTCGGCACGCCGACCGACTTGAGTATTTCGTCAATGCCAGTCGCGGAAAAACCCTTTTCCGTCAAGGCGGCAACGCCCGCACGGCAAAGGGTTTCTCGTGTTTCTCGATGGTCGCCTGCGGCTTTCGCCGGTCGACCGCGTTTGCGAGGGGTAGCAGGAATGTTCGTCATGGGCCGATTAATAGACTGATCGTCTTAATCAATCAACTGATTTCTCATCCGGAGCTCCCCTCATTCACGCAGCAGCCTTATTTAGCGGTCGGCATCGCGAACTCGGCGCCCTTGCCGATGCTTTCCGGCCAGCGTTGCATGATGGATTTCTGCTTGGTGTAAAAGCGCACACCCTCCTCGCCATAAGCATGCATATCGCCAAACAGGCTCTTCTTCCAGCCACCGAAACCCTGCCAGGCCATCGGCACTGGAATTGGCACGTTGATGCCGACCATACCGACCTGAATGCGACGGCTGAATTCACGGGCGACGTTGCCATCGCGGGTGAAACAGGCCACGCCGTTACCGAATTCATGGTCGTTGACCAGCTGCACAGCAGTGGCGAAATCATCGACGCGCATGCAAGCCAGCACCGGCCCGAAGATTTCTTCTTTATAGATGGTCATTTCCGGGGTGACGTTGTCGAACAGCGTGCCGCCCATCCAGAAGCCTTCCTCGCAGCCTTCGCCAGCGTCGGAGCTATTGAAGTTGCGACCGTCCACCAACAGTTGCGCGCCTTCCTTGACACCCTTTTCGATGTAGCCAGTGATGCGCGAGTGCGCAGCCGGGGTAACGATCGGGCCCATTTCTGCGGCGAGGTTGCGGCCATCCAATACTTTGAGTTCCTTGGTGCGTTCCACCAATTTCGGAATGACTTTGTCAGCCACATCGCCCACCAATACGGCTACCGAAATCGCCATGCAGCGCTCGCCCGCCGAGCCGTAGCCCGCGCCGATCAAAGCATCGACGACCTGATCGACGTCGGCGTCAGGCATGACCACCATGTGGTTCTTCGCGCCGCCCAGGGCTTGTACACGCTTGCCGTGACGGGCGCCGGTTTCGTAGATGTAGTTGGCGATCGGCGTGGAGCCGACGAAGGAAACGGCTTTCACGTCAGGGTGTACCAGCAGCGCATCAACGGCTTCTTTATCGCCTTGAACCACGTTGAACACACCGTCAGGCAAGCCGGCCTGCTTCAGCAGATCGGCCATGAACAGACTGGCGCTCGGATCGGTCGGGCTTGGCTTGAGGACGAAGGTGTTGCCCGCAGCGATCGCCACCGGGAACATCCACATCGGTACCATCACCGGGAAGTTGAACGGCGTGATGCCGGCGACCACGCCCAGAGGCTGACGCAGGGTCCAGTTGTCCATGTTGGTGGACACCTGATCGGAGAAGTCGCCCTTGAGCAACTGAGGAATGCCGCAGGAGAACTCGACGATATCGATACCCCGGGCCACTTCGCCCTGGGCATCGGTAAAGACCTTGCCATGCTCGGCGGTGATCAGGTGCGCCAGTTCATCTTTATGCTGGTTCAACAATTCCAGAAATTTGAACAATACCCGGGCACGGCGGATAGGCGGAGTGTTCGACCAGGCAGGAAACGCGGCCTCCGCGGATGCCACGGCGGCATCTACGTCTTCGATGCTGCCCAGGCGAACATGGGTGCTGACCGCGCCGGTGGCAGGATTGAAAACCGGCTGAGTGCGGGCGCCGCTGCCGGTAACGTGGACACCGTGGATGTACTGAGCAACTTCTTTGTTGTCGTTAGCATTGGTCATGACAGGTCTCGCTGCGGTGGTGAATATGAATTTCACCGTCAGATTAAGCAGCGCCTGCCCGCCTGACTACGGCAGAAAAGTGAATTGATTGTTCGCTGTGGTGAACAATCGGCATGACAGCCATCTGGCACTTCAGATGCGACGCAGAGCTTCTTCGTGATGCATGGCCAGATGCCCGGTCTTGTCGCTTTTCACTTCGTATTGAGGACACTCTGGGGAAGCGGGCCGGTGCCGGCCCATGAACTCCACATCCTTGACGTGTACCTTGGTGACCTTCCCGCGGATCTCCCCTGCTTCGGAATTCCAGCAAACGGCGTCGCCGATTTTGAATGCAGTGGTCATTGGGTGCTCCTTGGAAGATAGCGTCTTGCCGGTCCATTCAACTCCATCAGCGCGGAACCGGCAACGGAGAGTCGCTACCGAGGCTATCGGCCCAAGTCTGTATGGCCTGGTGATCGATGACACCTCGCTTGTCTACATCGACCGCAAAAACGTACGTCAGATCGGCTCCAACGCCAACTGTTCATGTGAATACACCGGATAATCCACATACCCCCGCGCCCCACCCCCGTAAAACGCCTCCCTCCCCGCTTCAGCCAGCGGCCAGCCAAAGCGCAGGCGATCCACCAGATCAGGATTGGCAATGAACGGCCGGCCAAACACCGCCAAATCCGTCAGGCCTTCATCGATCGCCTGCCTCGCCGTTTCCGCGGTAAAACCTCCCGACAGTACAAAACTGCCATCGAACGCCGCCCGAAAGGCCTTGTGAAAATCCGGGTCTCCCAAGTGGCTGGCATGCAGGTAGGCAATTCGTCGTTGCGACAGCGCGCCGGCCAGTGCCAGCCAGGTTGCCTGTTCATCTTCGAACGGATGCAGATCCGCCAGCCGGGCGAAGGGTGAAACACGCACTCCCACACGTTCATGGCCGATCTGCGCACTGATTTCGTCGACCGTCTCCAGCAGCAGGCGCAGGCGATTGCTGATCGAGGCACCACCATAGCGATCTTCACGGGTATTGAGCCCGCCGTTGATGAACTGCTCGAACAGAAATCCGTTGCCCGCATGAATTTCCACGCCGTCAAATCCCGCCGCCATGGCATTGAGCGCGGCCTGCCGGAAGTCGGCGATGACCTGGCGAATGCCATTGGCATCCAACGCCACAGGCAGGCTGGCGGCAACTTGCGCGGGTTGACCGTCGCTGTCGTAGGCGTGAACCAGGGTTTGCGCCGCCGTCACCGCCACAGCCGAAACCGGCGATTGCCCGTCCAGTAAGGAGACGTGAGAAACACGCCCCACATGCCAGAGCTGGATGAATATGCGCCCGCCGGCCCGATGCACCGCATCGGTCACGCGCTTCCAGCCTTCGATCTGCTCGTCGGTGTGGATGCCCGGCGTGTAGAGATAGCCTCTTCCTTGCGTGGAGACTTGGGCACTCTCGGTGATGATCAGTCCGGCGCTTGCACGTTGGGCGTAATAGGTCGCCATGTCGGCGGACGGCACGGTGTCGTGGGCGCGAGCGCGGGTCATGGGGGCCATGACGATGCGGTTAGACAAAGGCAAACCGGCCAGATCATAAGATTCAAAGAGCGATGACATGAACTGATTCCTCCCGCAGACAATGGGCCGGCTCACACGTGTGATGGAAAATGCGGCAAGACGTACTCACCGAGTTCATCGAGGATTTCGCCGTAAGGCTGGACGCTGACCTTGGGATTGAGCGCGATGTGCGAAACCCCGGCCGATTGCGCCTGTTCAAGGTAATTGCGCAGGCCGTTGCGCCCGGCGCGGAAGCCGCCCTGGATGCGCTGGAAAGGCTGATCCGGGTTGCTGCTCAGATCCAGATAACCGCCCAGCCCCAAGGGTTTGAAGGCGTCGCGACCTTCGGCTTCGTTCACCAGACCGTGCCAGTGCTCACCTAGCGAGGCCAGACGCTCAGGGCTCTGAACACCAGCCAGGTAACCGTCGAGATTCTGCGCCAGCCATTCGATGCTCTGCTGCGCCTGGCCTACCGCGATGGATGGAACCCGGCCGTACGGCGCCTTCGGCACCAGGTCGAGACCGCCGGACGATCCACCGAAGCGCTCGGAGCGAAACTTCGGAAAACGCTGCTCGAGCAAGGTGCGAAACACCGAATAGGCATCCCGATAACGTTCGCCACGGGATTCGAAATCGATACCCAGCATCGGGTAATCACTGAATCGATCGCCCGAGGACAGCCCCAACACCAACCGGCCTTCGCTCAGTTGATCCAGAGATGCCGCTTGCTTGGCCAGGTACATCGGCTCGCGAGTCGGCAGCACGATTCCGGTGGTACCGAGCACGATGCTGCGGGTGGCCGCGGCCAGGTAGCCGATATAGACGAGGGGCTCGAAGATCTGTGCGACGTCGCCGTAGTTCGGGTCATAGAACGGGATGTCGCGCATCCACAACGCGCCCACACCGAGCGCTTCGGCGCGTTGCGCCATTTCGACGTGATCGCGCATGGTGGGCGCAGGGCGACCGGGATGGGTTTCCAGAGGCAGGATCAGGCCGATGGTCAGCGCCTGCGGTTTGAACAGACGTTGAAAACCAGGGTGACGCTCGAGCATCGGATGCGGAGTCGGCGAAGTGGTCGAGCGTTGAATGGCGTGGGTCATGGTGGCAGTCCTCACAAGTGGCGATGACTGCATCTTTATTGAATCCCGAGCCCGGATAAACCGCATCCGGCGACCATTACCCGGTCCTTGAATTCCCCAATCGAGTCATTTTTCCCAAGGCACGCCCGCTTCCCAGTGGCTCACCATCAGATCGATGAAGCTGCGAACCCGAGGCGATAGATGACGCTTGTTCGGATACACGACCCTGATGGGATCCGGCGGCGCTCGGTAAGGCCTAAGCACTTCAACCAGGGTTCCATCTCGCAGGTCGTTGCCGGTGATGTAGGTCGGCAGGTGAATCAGGCCAATGCCTGTCAGCGCCGCTTCGCGCATGGCTTCGGAACTGTCGATATTCAGCCGCCCCGGCAGCTCGTGCAGGTGCAGGCCGGCCGGAGTCTGGTAACGCCAGGCGACGGTTCGTTCGCCGCTGCCGAAGGCGATGGTGTCATGGCCAGCCAATTCATCCGGTGTTTGCGGTACGCCGGAACGGGCCAGATACGCTGGCGAAGCGCAAGTCGCGTACTGCTGCCAGCCCACGGTGCGGGTCAGCAATTGCGAATCCTCCTTCGGCGCACCAATGCGAATGGCGATGTCGACGCCCTCCTCGACCAGATCGACGAAGCGATCGGTGAACCACACATCCGCACGCAGGTCGGGCCATTGCTTCAGGTAGGCATCGAGAATCGGCAGGATATGGCGCTGGCCAAACGAAAGCGGCGCGGTGAGCTTGAACGTGCCGGTGGGCCGACCGCGGCGCAGGGCCATGGTCGCCTCGACTTCATCCAGATCCTCAAGGATCTGTCGCCAGCGCTCATAGGCGACCTGTCCCTCATCGGTCAGGCTCAGTTTGCGGGTGGTGCGATTGAGCAGCCGCGCGCCCATGCGGCTTTCCAGGCGAACGATGCTTTTGCCCACGGCCGAACGCGTCAGGCCAAGCGAATCCGCCGCCGCGGTGAAACTGCCCGCCTTCACGGCCGCGACAAAGGCGGCAATGTCGCCGAATCGGTTGGCTTCCATCGAAAGCGTTCTCCAGAACATCCAGTAAGTGTGTTACGGCGTATCAGACATCTACTATCCGTCGAAGCATAGCGCCGGGTGAGTTGCGAATATCGAATGCGGGGCGCACATTGTTTCGGCAATGTCCCCTCCGGCAAATACCCCCCTCACTACAGGATTGATTGACCATGATCCTCAAACGCGTAGGTTCACAACCCTCGATCAAGGCCCCTGAAGCCTATTTCACCGGCACCGTTCGCATGGACCCGCTCAACAATCCCCCGGAGCCGGCAAGGGTGTCAGTGGTCAGTGTCACCTTTGAACCCGGTGCCCGAAGCGCCTGGCACACCCATCCACTCGGTCAGACCCTGATCGTCACCGCCGGCTGCGGCTGGACCCAGTGTGAAGGCGAACCCATCGTGGAGATTCGCGCCGGTGACGTCATCTGGTGCCCACCGGGCCACAAACACTGGCATGGCGCGGCCGCGAACACCGCCATGACCCATATCGGCGTTCAGGAAGCCCTGGATGGTGTGAGCGTGGTCTGGATGGAAATGGTGACCGACGAAGAATACAACGTCGGCCCAGGCGGATCATTGTAGGAGCTCGGTACCCAGCCGTCAGCCCGTGTGGCAAGTTTGCCGCGCTGGCTTAAACTCCGTACACCTATGCCAATCAATGTCTGTTTCACGGATCGATACTTCCCACGTCAATCGGGCGTCACGTCATGATTCGGGTGAAGCCAACATGAAATCGGTCACGGCCTTTCTCAACAGTGTGCTGGGTGCCGGCGCCTTGATGGCGACGAGTACCTGTGTCGATGCGGCCAGTTTCAAGACCAGCTTCGATTGTGCCAGCACCACGCTCTCCATTGAAAAGCTCATCTGCCGCGATTCGCAACTGGCGAAGATGGATCTAGAACTGAACCGGCTCTATCGCCTGGCGCTCACCGATGAACACTCGGTACCGCTGCCCGACAAAGTCATGATCGATCAGCAGTTCTGGCTCGAAGAGCGCAACCATTGCGCCTCCGAGCGCGATCCCAAGACCTGCACGATCGATGCTTATGCGGAGCGCGCGCACCAGTTGCGTCAGGGGTCAGCCATCGTTCGCACCAAGGATCCGGACCGACTCACCGAAGGCCCGATGGCCTATCGTTGCCCCGGACTGAACGCACCGCTGGCCGCGACCTTCTTCACCACGCAGCCGGGCGTGGTGTACCTGAAATGGGCGAAGAGTTCGATCACGCTGAATCAGGTGCCCAGTGACATGGGCAACCGTTACATCGGCAAGGACAGCCTGGGGCCTTACAGCTTCTGGCAGGACGGTGGCGTGATTCTGTTCCAGAAGCCCGGCGGCAAAGAGACGAGCTGCACCGCCGAGCCGATCGGCTGAGATTCAGGGCGTACGGCGCTGACCGTGACGCCCCTTGAAATCGATCAGAGCGCACTCTCCTCCGGCGGCCGGTCCTGCACCCACTGCCAGAACAGTTGATAGCCCAGGGCGAGTATCACCGGGCCGATGAACAGGCCGATGATGCCGCTGGTGACCATCCCGCCCAAGGCGCCGATCAACACCACCGGCATCGGCACATCGACACCCCGTCCCAGCATCAGCGGCTTGAGTACGTTGTCCACCAGCCCTGCCACGAACACATAGATGGCGAAGACGATGGTCGCCGTGTTGGCACCTTCTGTGGCAAAGACGTAGGCGATCACCGGCAGCGTAATCAGTGTCACCGGCAGTTGCATGATGCCCAGCAGCAACACCGCCAGAGCCAGCAGCCCCGCGCCGGGAATGCCCTTGAACACGAAGCCCAGGCCGACCAGCAGCATCTGGATAAAGGCGATGCCCACCACCCCGAGCGCCACCGCGCGAATGGTTGCGGTGCACAGGGCGGCGATTTTCGGTCCTCTTTCCGGACCGCTGACCCGCGAGGCGATCTGCACCGCGGCGCGGCTGCCACCTTCACCGTGGGCCATGAAGATCCCGGCAATGATCAGCGCGAAGATAAAGGTCAGGAACCCCATGCCGACCCCGGCGAGTTTGCCCAGCAGGGTCATGCTGACGCCCTTGATTTGCGGGATGTATTTCTCGGTCAGGCCCGGCAGATCGGTGGCCGCCTGCAGCCAGATCGCCGAGATCGTTTTGCCCACCACTGGCACTTCGGCGATGGAGTCAGGCGGCGGCGGAATGTGGATGCCTTCGTTGCGCACTACGGTCATGGCGCCGTCCACCGAGTCGGCAATCGAGGTACCCAACAGATAGATCGGTACCATCAGGATCACAATGGACACCAGAATGATCAGCGTGGCAGCGCGACCTTCCTTCTGCCCCATCGGGCCCATGAGCTTCTTCTGCAACGGATAAAGCGTGATTGCCAGAATCACCGACCACAACATCAGGTCGCGGAACGGGCTGAAGATTTCAAAGCAGAACAGCACCAGCACCACGATCAGTCCGGCGCGGATCAGTACATCGAGCAGCCCGCGGGACCAGGTTTTCTCTGAGAGCTGAGTGGGCAACATCGAAGTCTCCTGGCAGATCACTGCGAAGATAGAGTCGGTTTGCCCAGCATAGACGGACGGTCGCAGGCTCGCGAAAAAGTTCAATAAAACTGATCGGCTGCCGCAGTGGATGAACAACTGTGGGAGTGTTTGGGATCGGTTGGGAAATTGGCGGAAGGTAGCCGGAGTCGAACCTGCCCGGGAACGGATGCCGTCCCCAACCGGGTTTGAAGCCCGGCCGCGCCACCGGGCGCGATTACCTTCCTTGAAATCAGTCCGTTCGCCGCGCCAGCGCGTTGTCCGTGCGAATCTGGCGGCGGTCGCCCATGCGCCGGGTGAGGCCCAGCCGATCGAAGTATTCCAGAATCTGGATGCTGCGCTTGCGCCCAACCCCCAGTGCATCGCGAAACGTGGTTACCTGGATCACCGGGTCATCCTCGGCCAGTTGCAACAGCATAGCCGCCAATTGCCGAATCACCGTATCGGTGTAGAACAGGTCACGCACCACCTGATGCAGCAACCCCAACCGCGCCATCTTGCGCAATAGCGCGCGCACCGTGGTTTGGTCGTGCCCAAGGTCGCGCACCCATGGCGGATTGAAACCGGCCGCGTCGAACTGCGGTTGCAAGCGCTGCCACAGAGCCTCGTCCTCTTCACTCAGGCGCACTTGATGGGCCGGCCGATGCAACCACGGCCCGCTGGCGGCAATCAGACCAGCGCCCAGCATTTCATCGAGCAGACACAGGAAGGTCGCACGCTCCAGCACCGTACCGCTGAAGCGCCGCAGGCGATCACGATCCGGCCCCATCTGATCCGGTTCCTGCTCATGAAAACGCGCCAGATGTTCCAGTACCCCGTCTTTCAAAGCCTGCCAACGCACCGAGTCGAATAAAACCGGGCCCGTGCGTGTCTCGATCAGCCGCACGCTGTCAGGCAGCGTCCAGCTGACACGGGGACGGTTGAACTGACGCTCCAGGCGCTGCGGATCGAGCCCGGTGTCGCTGTTGGCCAGCAGCGCCGGCAATATCGTTTCGATGTCGAAGGTGCTGCTCAACGCCTGCAATTGCGCAAGCCGCTCCGGACTGCGACGTTGCCGGGTCGGTGCGAACGGGTCGAGTACCCGGCCGCCACCCA
Organism: Pseudomonas sp. REP124; assembly: GCF_020164475.1. GTDB lineage: Bacteria > Pseudomonadota > Gammaproteobacteria > Pseudomonadales > Pseudomonadaceae > Aquipseudomonas. The sequence goes on from NZ_JAIQWX010000031.1 coordinate 33,277, forward strand.
GGGTGCGCTGCGCGCTCTGGTCACGCAGGATCAGCGGATCACCCTTGACCACCTGCACTGGTCCATTGAGCAGCAACTGCGCGAACATGTGCTCGCCCGGCGCCACGCTCGCGCCCTCCAGCAAGGCCACGCGACCGATCACATCCTGGGTGCCGATATGCACGTGCACGGGCTGAAAGTGTTCGAAGGCGCGGGATTCGCTGGACAGCAACTGCAGATCGATGTCCAGCCGTTGAGTCGGCGCATACAGCCACTCTGAAGTCAGCCACTGCCCCCGATGAATCTGCTCCAGCGCCAGCCGTTCGCCACTGATATTCAACGCCACACGCTGCCCGGCCATGGCGGTTTCAGCGGTCTGATTTTGCGCGTGCAGTCCCCGCACCCGAACGGTTTTGCCCAACGGCCCAAGCTGCAGCGTATCGCCCACCGCCACCTGACCCGACAGCGCCGTACCGGTGACCACTATCCCCGCACCCGCAACACTGAAGGCCCGATCGATCCACAGGCGAAATCCGCCGTCGAGACTGCGTTGCCGCACCTCACACTGGGCCACCAGCAAGGACTCGCGCAAGGCTTCGACGCCCTCCCCCGTCAGGCTAGACAAGCCCATCAAAGGTGCGTCGGCATAGGGACCAGGTGCCAACAATGCGCTGATCTGCTCCCGCACTTGCTGCACCCTGGACGGCTCAACCCGGTCGCATTTGCTGATGGCCACCAACGCCCGCGGGATACCCAGCAGCTCGACAATCGCCAGATGTTCACGAGTCTGCGGCATCACACCGTCATCCGCCGCAACCACCAGCAAAACCAGATCAATGCCCTGCGCCCCGGCCAGCATGTTGTGGGTGAAGCGCTCATGCCCCGGAACATCGATAAACCCGGTGAGCCCCGCACCCGGCGCCAGCTCAGCGTAAAGGTAGCCGAGGTCAATGGTCATGCCCCGCTCGCGCTCTTCCCGGCGCCGGTCCCCGGCCTGCCCGGTCAGGGCCTGGAGCAACGCGGTCTTGCCGTGGTCGATGTGCCCTGCGGTGCCGACAATCACCCTGCCCGCTCCTCCCCTTGCAATTGATCCAGTTGCGCCAGCCACGCCGTCTCGTCGTCCAGCTGGCGCAAGTCCAGCCACAAGGCGTCGTCATCGATGCGCCCCAGCACCGGGATCGGCAAGCCACGCAGCGCCTCCTCCAGCCCCAGCAGACACCGCCCGCGCAGACGCTTCGAAGTCAGCGGCCGCACACACAACGCCGCGCTCGGCAACCGCGCCACCGGCTGGCTGCCACTGCCGATCATGCCCAGCGCCGGCACTGCGCTGACCCTCCAGGCGGCGCCCAGCACCCGCGCCAGCGAGGGTTGCAGACGTTCTGCCTGAGCGAGGATTTCCCCCTGAGGCCGCGTCAACAGGCGCAAGCTTGGTAGACGCTCGGCCAGAAGATCCGGATTGCGATACAGCCCCAGCACCGCCTCAAGTGCGGCCAAAGTCAACTTGTCGACCCGAAGCGCCCGTTTCAGCGGGTTCTTCTTGATCTTCGCGATCAGCTCCTTGCGCCCGACAATCAACCCGGCCTGTGGCCCGCCAAGCAACTTGTCGCCGCTGAAGGTGACGATATCCGCGCCATCGAGCAGCGCCTGGCGCACCGTAGGCTCTGCCGGCAACCCCCAGCGAGTGAGATCCAGCAGGCTGCCGCTGCCAAGGTCCTCAAGTAGCGGCAAACCATGGTTGTGTGCCAGTTGCGCCAACTCCGCCGTGGGCACGCTGGTGGTGAACCCCTGAATGCTGTAGTTGCTCGCATGCACCCGCATCACCAGACCGCTGCGCGGGCCAATGGCCGCTTCGTAATCCTTGGCATGGGTGCGATTGGTGGTGCCGACCTCGTGCAGCTTCACCCCCGCCCGAGCCATGATGTCGGGAATGCGAAACGCCCCGCCGATTTCGATCAGCTCGCCCCGGGAAATGATGCCTTCCTTGCGCGCTCCCAGGCTGTTGAGGGTCAGCAGGACGGCGGCAGCATTGTTGTTGACCACGGTCACCGCCTCGGCGCCGGTCAACTCGCGGATCAAACCTTCGATCAGATCGTCACGATCGCCGCGCTTGCCGCTGTGCAGATCGAATTCCAGGTTCAGCGGATAACGCGCCGCCATTTGCACGGCCTCAATGGCTTCTTCCGGCAGCAGGGCGCGGCCCAGATTGGTGTGCAGCACAGTGCCGGTGAGGTTGAACACTCGCCGTACATGGCTGCGGTGCTGGACAGCCAGACGCTCGCCTACCCTTCCTGCCAGCACTTCGGGACTGACTTCGACGGCTTGCATCTGCCCCAGTTGCACGCTTTCGCGCAATTCATCGAGCAGTTGCCGCAAGGACCCGAGCAAGGCTTCGCGCCCGTAACGCTCGGCCAGTGGCTGGCACGCCGGGTGTCGAAGCAGACTGTCGATGGAAGGCAGACGCGGGGTTTGGCTGGCAAGGCTTGCGGGCATCAGGCGCTCCAGAATACGAATGACCATCGCGCCAGAGTGTAGACCCTGTGCTCATTCGTCTCCCGGCGCCAGCAGCAGATTGGGCGCCAACCGCTGGTAACCGTCCTGGGCCAGGCGCATGTCCAGCATCAGGTTGGCGAGGTCCGCCGACAGGGCTTCGGCATGGGCATCGTTCTCCAGATACAGCAGTTTGAGATAGACATTGCAGCCCGGACATATTTCCGCCCGTAGCGGCGCCTGGTTCGCGGCGTGGCGATCGTCCTCCAGGCTCAGGTACTCAAGCCCCTTGCTCTGCTCGCAATACACGCACTTGACCCGCACCACATGCCACTCACAGGCACACAACGAGCAGACCAGATACCGCAGGCCGTTGTGTTTGCCGCGATGGCGAATCACCCCGGCCATGGCGGGCGATCCACAGGCCGGGCACTGGCTGAGGTTGGCGCCCGCCGTCAAATGCAGATCCGGCGTGCTCAACAGCCAATGGCTCCAGGCACTTTGCAGGGCTGCACCGAGGAACGGCACCAGCGCCGCCGGCACCATGGAGTATTGCCCGCTGAGCAACGCCACCGCCCACACCCGGCGTTGTCCGGTGCTGGCCTGACGCAGCGTGTCCAGTGCCTCGACCACAGCAGGCTGATCGGGAGCGACATAAGACTGCAGCAGCGCATCAAGAAACCCCTGCCAATCATCTTCACGGCTCAAACTATCGGCGGCGAACGGCGGCAGGCCGTGTTCCTTGCATAACTCGATGCGCTGGCGATCGAGCGGCTCGCTGGACGGCGGATTATCCATGACCTGCTGTTGTGCCCGGCACAACCCGGCCAAGAGGCGCAGGTAATCGGCCAGCGGATGCCCTTCGGCCAGCTGGTCAAGGCGCTCGGCGCGCAGGGTGAACAGGTTGTGCGGCGGCAGGTGCAGAAACGGTGGCGTACCGGCCGCCGCTTCGATTTGTCCGGGTTCGAGAATGGTTGGCAAATGTCATCCCTTTTTCGTGATCGGTCGATGGGGAGTCTTGTCTCTGGTGTCGTCGCGGGTCACCTCGCGATACCACAATTCATGGTGCTTCTTCGCCCATGCGCGACTGACCCAGCCATGCATCATTGCGCTCACCGAACCCTTGATCCAGATGCCCGCGTAGATGTGCACGATGATGCTCAGGATCAGCACGAAACCCGCCAGCGCATGCAGCAGCATCGCCCAGCGAATCGCCGTGATACCGAAGTACGCGCTGAAATACGCCCGCCAGATCACCAGCCCGCTGAACAGCAACACCAGCATGCACAGCAGTAAAGTCCAGAACAGCAGTTTCTGCCCCGGGTTGTACTTGCCGATGGCAGGCACGCCTTCCTCTTCGTTTTTCATCACCCGGTCGATGCGCTTGAGCCACAGGCGGTCGTTGGCGATGAAGTAATTGGCGCGCCAGAAACGGAACACCAGGCCGAGAAAAAACAGGAACATCAGCACGCCCATGAACGGATGCAGGATGCGCGTCCAGGGCCCGCCGCCGAACAGGTTGCTCAGCCAGAACAGCGCCGGATGAAACAGCGCCAGCCCCGACAGCCCGGCCATGAAGAACAGAATCGCCACCAGCCAGTGATTGGTGCGCTGGTTGGCGGTGTAGCGAAGGATCTCTTTGCGGATCATGGCCGGTTCTCCCGCTTGGGATCATAGGTGTGCACCGAAGGATCGACTTCATGCACCGACGGATCCGGGCCATGGGGCAGTTCGTCTTCCTCGACAATCTGCGGCCCCACTCGCACGTAGTGAAAGAACCCGGCCAGCACCGCCGCGCCCATGGCCAGCAGCGCCAGGGGTTTGCTCACCCCCTTCCACAGGCCCACCAGCGGACTGATGGTCGGGTCGGCCGCCAGCCCGGCGTAGAGCTTGGGCGTGTCGGCGTGGTGCAGCACGTACATCACGTGAGTGCCGCCGACGCCTGCGGGGTCATATAGCCCGGCGTTGTCGAAACCGCGGCTTTTGAGGTCGACGATGCGCTCGGCGGCGTGTTCCTTCATGTCTTCCTTGGAGCCGAACACAATGGCACCGGTCGGACAGGTTTTCACACAGGCCGGCTCCAGCCCCACGGCCACCCGGTCCGAACACAGCGTGCATTTGTAGGCCTTGTGGTCCTTCTGCGAAATGCGCGGGATGTTGAACGGGCAACCGGTGATGCAGTAGCCGCAACCGATGCAATGATCCTGGTTGAAATCGACGATGCCGTTGGCGTGCTTGATGATCGCCCCGGGGCTGGGGCATGCGGCCAGGCAACCGGGTTCGGCGCAGTGCATGCAGCCGTCCTTGCGGATCAGCCACTCCAGATTGCCGGCGTCGGTCTCGTGTTCGGTGAAACGCATCAACGTCCAGGTTTCCGCCGTCAGGTCCTGCGGATTGTCGTAGGTGCCGTAGTTGTGGCCCACCTCGTCGCGCAGCTCGTTCCATTCCGAACAGGCGACCTGACAGGCCTTGCAGCCGATGCATTTGGTGGTGTCGATCAGCTTCGCCACTTCCTCCAGATTGCGCACCGAAGACGGCACTGTAGTGGTGGCCGAGCGTGCAACGATGTCTTGGCTGGCCATTTATATTTTCTCCACGTTGACCAGGAATGACTTGGATTCCGGGGTCTGTGTGTTGCCATCGCCGAGGAACGGCACCAGGGTGTTGGTCAGGTAACCGTGGCGCGTCAGGCCGGTGAAACCCCAGTGCAGCGGGATGCCGATCTGATGCACCACCTGGTTGTTGACCTGCAACGGCCGGATCCGCTTGGTCACCACCGCCACCGCTTCGATGAAGCCGCGCTTGCTGCTGACCCGCACCCGGTCGCCGGCGGCGATGCCTTTCTCCTTGGCCAGCACCTCTCCGATCTCGACGAACTGCTCGGGCTGGGCAATCGCGTTGAGCCGGCAGTGCTTGCTCCAGAAGTGGAAATGCTCGGTCAGCCGATAGCTGGTGGCCGCGTACGGATAGTCCTTGGCCACACCGAGGGAATCCCACACCGACTCGAAGATGCGCGCCGCCGGATTGCTGGTGGCTTTCTTGTTCTGCGGATGCAGCGGGTTGATGCCGATCGGCGTCTCGAACGGCTCGTAGTGCTCGGGGAATGGCCCCTCGTTCATCTTGTCGACGGCAAAGAACCGCGCCACGCCTTCGGGGTTCATGATGAACGGGTTCATCCCCGCTTCCGGCGCTACGTCGGCCTTGTAGTCCGGCACGTCGGTGCCGCCCCAGGCCTTGCCGTTCCACCACACCAGGCGCTTTTTCTCATCCCATGGTTTGCCCTGCGGGTCGGCCGAGGCGCGGTTGTAGAGAATCCGCCGGTTGGCCGGCCAGGCCCAGGCCCAACCTTGATGCTGGTGCATGCCGTACGGGTCGTTGTTGTCGCGGCGGGCCATCTGGTTGCCCGCTTCAGTCCAGCTGCCGCAGAAAATCCAGCAGCCGGAGGCCGTACTGCCGTCGTCCTTGAGCTGGCTGAAGCCGGCCAGTTGCGAGTTGCCCTTGATCGCCGCGCCTGAGCCATCGGTGAAGTCGGTAGTGGCGTAACCGTTGATCTCCTTGGCGATCTCCTCGGGCGAAGGCTCCTCTGGGATCTTGTACGGCCACGACAGTTTGAGCAGCGGATCGGGGAATTTGCCACCGTTGGCCTGATAACGCTGGCGCAGGCGCAGAAACAGTTCGGTCATGATCCGCACATCGGTGCGGGCCTCACCAGGACCATCGGCGCCTTTCCAATGCCATTGCAGCCAGCGGCTGCTGTTGACCAGCGAGCCGTCTTCCTCGGCAAAGCAGGTGGTGGGCAGGCGAATCACCTCGGTCTGGATATTGGCGGTGTTGACGTCGTTGTACGGCCCGACCTTCTGCCAGAACTCCGAGGTTTCCGTGGCCAGCGGGTCCATCACCACCAGCCATTTCAGCTTGGCCAGCGCCGCCATCACCCGGTTCTTGTCGGGCAGCGCCGCGATGGGGTTGAAGCCCTGGCACATGTAGCCGTTGACCTTGCCCTGGCCCATCAGGTCGAAGACCTTGAGGATGTCGTAGTTGGGGATGTCCAGCTTCGGCAGGTAGTCGTAGGCCCAGTTGTTCTCGACCGTGGCGTTGGCGCCGTACCAGGCTTTCATCAGGCTGACGTGGAACTTGCCGTAATTTTGCCAGTAGGACAATTGTCCTGGACGCAGCGGCACCTGAGTGCGCTTATGGATATAGGCGTTGTAATCCTGCTCGGCGTCCAGCGGCAGGGTCAGATAACCCGGCAACGAGTTGGACAACAGGCCAAGATCAGTCAGCCCTTGGATGTTGGAGTGTCCGCGCAAGGCGTTCACGCCGCCGCCGGGCATGCCGACGTTACCCAGCAGCAATTGCACCATGGCCGCGCTGCGGATGATCTGCGAGCCGATCGAGTGCTGGGTCCAGCCCAGGGCGTAGAGGATCGTCATGGTCTTGCCCGGTTGCGAGCAGGTGGCGATCTCTTCCCAGATTTTCTTCATCGCATCGACCGGCATGCCGCAGATCTGGCTCGCCAGTTCCATGGTGTAGCGGCTGTAATGCTGCTTCATCAACTGGAACACGCAATGCGGATCCTGCAGGGTCGGGTCGACTCTGACGAAACCGTCCTCGCCCAGCTCGTATCCCCGGCCGGACTTGTCGGTGTAGGCGCGCTTGTCCGCGTCGTAACCGCTGAAGATGCCATCCTCGAAGCCATAGCCGGCTTTGACGATGAACGACACGTCGGTGTAGTTGCGCACGTATTCGTGCTGGATCTTGTCCTCGGTCAGCAGGTAATTGATCAGCCCGCCCATGAAGGCGATGTCGGTGCCGGTGCGGATCGGCGCGTAAAAATCGGCTACCGAGGCGGTCCGGGTGAAACGCGGATCGACCACGATCAGCCGCGCCTTGTTGTGCGCCTTGGCTTCGGTCACCCATTTGAAACCGCATGGGTGCGCTTCCGCTGAGTTGCCGCCCATCACCAGAACCAGATTCGCGTTGGCGATATCGGTCCAGGTATTGGTCATGGCACCACGGCCGTACGTCGGGGCAAGACTTGCCACCGTCGGGCCGTGTCAGACACGCGCCTGGTTATCGAACCCCAGCATGCCGAGACTGCGAATGACCTTGTGGGTGATGTAACCCGCTTCGTTGGACGCCGCCGATGCCGCGAGGAAGCCCGTGGTCAGCCAGCGATTGACCGTCTGGCCTTGCTCGTTCTTCTCGATGAAATTGGCGTCGCGGTCGGCCTTCATCAGGTCGGCAACGCGGTCCAGGGCTTCATCCCAGCCGATGCGCGTCCACTCGTTGCTGCCGGGCTTGCGCACTTGCGGGTATTGCAGGCGCCCGGGACTATGGATGAAGTCCAGCAAACCCGCTCCTTTGGGGCAAAGGGTGCCGCGGTTGACCGGGTGGTCGGCGTCACCTTCGATGTGAATGATGCTTTGCGCGACATTTTTCGCCGCATCGCCCTGGCTGTACATGATCAACCCGCAACCGACCGAGCAATACGGGCAGGTGTTGCGGGTTTCATGGGTGTGGGCGAGCTTGAAATGGCGCACCTGCTCGGCGAAGGCAAGCGTGGGGGCCATGCCCAACGCGCCAAGGCTAGAGCCTGCAAGGCCGATACCTGCGACCTTGAAGAACTGACGACGGCTGAGGTCCATCGTGCACTCCTGATCAGGTGGAGATCCGGTGCTTTGCCGGATTTTTCTGGACAATCACGGGCGCGGCAGACGCGCTGCCGACACTTGAACGATAGACAAGCCTGTCGAAACCGGGATGAAAACCGACCGTCGGCCGCTTGTCGGCGATTCCCACTGCGCACACAAAACACTGTGGGAGCGGGCTTGCCCGCGATAGCGGTGGGTCAGGCGAAGGATATGTTGAATTTGCCGCCGCCATCGCGGGCAAGCCCGCTCCCACAGGGATCGTTGGTGTGCATTGATATCGCGAACAACCCGCCAGGCGATTATGATGGCGCCATATCCAACCCCGCCTTCACGAGACCCCGCATGACTTTCGATTTCGATCAGGTGTTCGACCGCCACAACACCGGTAGCACCAAATGGAGCCGCTACCCGGCCGATGTGTTGCCGATGTGGGTTGCCGACATGGATTTCGCCGCGCCGCCGGTCATCATCCAGGCCCTGCAAAAGCGTCTGGAACACCCGATGGTCGGCTACAGCGTGGCCCCGGACAGCCTGCGTGAAGCCATCGTCGCGGATCTGTGGAACAAGTACGCCTGGCGCATCGAGCCTCAGGAGCTGATTTTCCTGCCGGGCGTCGAGTCGGGTTTCAACATGGCGCTCAAGGCGCTGGTCCAGCCGCAGCAGAACGTTGTGGTGCAGGTTCCCAACTACCCGCCGCTGCGTCACGCGCCGGGGCACTGGGGCCTGAACAAGGTCGAATTGGGTTTCGAGGCACAAGCGGACGGCACCTATCGCACCCCGCTCGATACCCTGAGCCAGTCTCTGCGAGGTGGCGGCGCGTTGCTGCTGAGCAACCCGCACAACCCGCTGGGCAAGGCATTCCCACGCGAAGAACTGCAATCCATCGCCGACATCTGCCTGGAGCACGACGCCTGGATCATCTCCGACGAGATCCATGCCGAGTTGTGCTTCGACGGTCGCAAGCACATTCCGATCGCCACCCTGAGCCCGCAGATCGCCCAGCGCACCATCACCCTGATGTCGGCCAGCAAGGCCTACAACATCGCCGGCCTGAAGACCTCGTTCATGATCATTCAGGACCGCCACCTGCGCGAGAAGGTCAACCACGCCCGTTGCGGCATGGTCGACAGCGTCAACCCGCTGGGCCTGGAAGCGACCCGCGTAGCCTACAGCGAAGCCGGTCCCTGGCTGGCCGAGTTGAGCGCCTATCTGCAGAGCAACCGCGATTACCTGGTCGACGCCGTGCGCACCCGCCTGCCGGGCATCACCATGAACGTGCCGCAAAGCACCTACCTGGCCTGGCTCGACTGCACGGCGCTGGGGCTGGACAACCCGCAGCAGTTCTTCCTGGAGCAGGCCAAGGTCGGCCTGAGCCCGGGCCTGGACTTTGGCGACGGCTGCAAGCAGTTCGTACGCCTGAACTTCGGCTGCCCGCGGTCGTTGCTCGAAGAAGGCATCAGCCGGATGGAGCGGAGTTTGCGTAACCTAAAGGCCTGATGGGCCACTTTAATCACCGCATACCCTGTGGGAGCGGGCTTGCCCGCGATGAGGCCCGAACAGTCGACATCGATGTCGCCCGCCCTGACGCCATCGCGGGCAAGCCCGCTCCCACAGGTATCTCGTGTTGATTTGAGATCTCACTCCCCCGGTAATCCAACCGAACTCCCGCCAAACCCTCACAGTCAACCCCGAACAAGCACCACTAACGTTCGGAGATTGATGATGACCCACTACCCCAAACCACCCTTCCCCAAACAACACCAGCCTGTCCCCGGTTCGCAGCGCAAGATGGATCCCTATCCCGATTGTGGCGAGCAGAGCTACAAGGGCTCGGGACGCCTTGAAGGCAAGATCGCCCTGATCACCGGCGGCGACAGCGGCATCGGTCGGGCCGTGGCGATTGCCTTTGCCCGGGAAGGCGCCGATGTCGCCATCGCCTATCTCGATGAACAGCAGGACGCCGAAGAAACCGCGCGCTGGGTCGAACAGGCCGGCCGCCAGTGCCTGCTGCTGCCCGGTGATCTGGCGCAAAAGGTTCATTGCCGGGGTTTGGTTGAGAAAACCGTCGAACGTTTCGGCCGCATCGATGTGCTGGTCAACAACGCCGCGTTCCAGATGACTCACGAAACCCTCGAAGACATCTCCGACGAAGAGTGGGTGATGACCTTCGACGTCAACATCACCGCGATTTTCCGAATATGCCAAGCCGCGCTGAAGCACATGAAACCCGGCAGTTCGATCATCAACACCAGTTCCGTCAACTCGGACATGCCCAACCCCACCCTGCTCGCCTACGCCACCACCAAGGGCGCAATCGCCAACTTCACCGCAGGCCTGGCGCAGATGCTGGGGCCGAAGAACATCAGGGTGAACAGCGTGGCACCGGGGCCGATCTGGACGCCGCTGATCGTATCGACCATGAAGGAAGAAACGATTCAGAACTTCGGCGGCAACACCCCGCTCGGCCGTCCGGGCCAGCCGGTGGAAGTGGCGCCGATCTATGTGCTGCTGGCCTCGGACGAAGGCAGTTACATCACCGGCCAGCGCTTTGGTGTGACAGGCGGCAAACCCATTCTTTAGACACTTGGGCCTAGACACTTGGGCCTAGACACTTGGGCCAAAAGATGGAACCCCGCCATTGCCGCGCCGCTCAACACGATAAGGGCCCTCCCATGGCGGGCCTGTCGATAAATGGAGGTCGCCATGTCCGCACCTATCGTCAAGCTGTTCACCCAACCCAACTTCGCCTGGACGGATATTCGCAAGGAAGAGGAAGCCCATCCGCGCCACTACCTGGCGCATCTGCTGCTGTTGGCCCTGATTCCACCGGTCTGCCTGTTCATCGGCACCACCTATGTGGGCTGGAGCCTGGCCGAAAACGAAACCGTCAAGCTCAGTGCCGCCAGCGCCCTGCAACTGAGTGTGCTGCTGTACGTCAGCATCATGGTCGGCGTTGCAGTCATCGGCATGTTCATCCGCTGGATGTCCCGGACCTTTGACGCCAGACCGACCCTCAACCAGTGCATCGGCTTTGCCGCCTACACCGTCACGCCGTTCTTCGTCGCAGGCCTGGCCGGTCTGTACCCGAGCCGCTGGCTGGCGATTCTGGTGCTGGGCGCTGCCTCGGTCTATTCGACGTTCCTGCTGTTTGTCGGGTTGCCGACCTTCATGCACGAGCGCAAGGAGCAAGGCCTGCTCAATGCGGCCTGCGTCTGGGGTGTCGCGCTGCTGGTGCTGGTCACCGTTCTGGTGGAGATGATCCTGATCTGGTTCAACGTGCTGAGTCCTGAATACCTGCGTGCCACCGTTGGCTGACGACCCGAGGCCATGAGCTTCGTTGCCTGGGTGTCGGTGTTGGGCGCCGTGTTGCTGGCGCTGGCGCTGACGTCTTCGTATTTGCGCTGGATGCCGGTGACCACCTCGGCCGTGTGCCTGTTGCTCGGCATGGCCATCGGGCCTGCAGGCTTGGGTTGGCTCAGGCTGGACATCAAGGATGCGTCGTTCTGGATGGAGCACCTGACGGAAGTTGCGGTGCTGTTTTCGTTGTTCGTCTGCGGGCTGAAGCTGCGCCTGCCACTCAACAAGCGCAAATGGCGCGTAGCCTACGGCCTCGCCGGGCCGGTGATGGTGCTGACCATTGCGGGTGTCTGCCTGTTGCTGCACTTCGCCTTCGATCTGGCGTGGGGATCGTCCTTGCTCATAGGCGCGATTCTGGCGCCCACTGACCCGGTGCTTGCGTCGCTGGTGCAGGTCAACGATGCCCAGGATGACGACCCTGTACGCTTTGGCCTTTCGGGCGAAGCCGGCCTGAACGATGGCATTGCCTTTCCCTTCGTCATTCTTGGTTTGTTGTTCCTGCAACAACCTGAAGGTGCTTCCAGCGCCTGGCTCGATGATTGGGCCTTGAAGAGGCTGCTGTGGGCAGTGCCGGCCGGCCTGCTGATCGGCTACTGCATGGGACGCGGGATCGGTCGCCTGACCCTGTCGATGCGCATCCGCAATGCCGACAGCACCTTGTCGCCCAACGACTACCTGACCTTCGCTCTGATTGCCTTGGCCTATGTCGCCGCCGAAGCGGTGCACGGTTACGGCTTTCTCTCGGTGTTCGCCGCCGGCTTGGGGTTGCGGGCTGCAGAGGTCAACTCCGCCGGGCATTTGCAGCCGCCGGCGGAGCATCTGGTCAAAGCCGTGGTCGGCCACCAGGACGTCGAACCCCACGAGGCGCTGCACGGAGACGTGGAGCATCTGGACGACACACAGGTGGCCGCCGGCATCATGATCGGCGACATGTTGGCGTTCGGCGGGCTGGTGGAACGGGCTATGGAGGTATTTCTGGTGACCCTGCTCGGCGTGGTGCTGGTCGGCCACTGGGACTGGCGCGCGCTGGCGATTGCCCTGGTGCTGTTCTGCGTGATTCGCCCCTTGAGCGTCGGGCTGGTGCCTTGGGGCAGCCTGCTCAACACCCGGCAACGACTGCTGATCGGCTGGTTCGGGATTCGCGGGATCGGTAGCTTCTACTACCTGTTCTACGCCCTGAATCACGACCTGCCGGCAACGGTCGCCAGCCTGTGCACCGACCTGACCCTGTCGGTGGTGGCGCTGAGCATTCTGCTGCACGGCATCAGCACCCAACCGATGCTTGCACGCTACGAGCAGCGCGAACGCCGGCTCACTTCAGCGCCGCGGCGATGATTTCCACCAGACTGTTTTGGGTGAAGGGTTTGGACAAGCGTGGCAGGCCGGCGGCGAAGCCATCAATGCTCTCGGCAAAGCCGGTGGCGAGGATGATCGGCAAGTCGGGCATCAGAATGCGGATCGCCTGGGCCAGTTGTGCGCCATTCATCTGCGGCATGGCCATGTCGGTGATGACCAGGTCGAAGTGCTGCTCACTCTCCAGCAGGCGCAGCGCTTGTGCGCCGGAATCGGCAAAGCTGACCCGATGCCCCAGGTCCTCAAGCAGCAGACAGGTACTGGTCAGCACCAGACTGTCGTCATCGACCACCAGCACATTCAAACGTGGCACCTCGGGGGCGGCAGGCACGGTATTCGCGGCCTCGGCCAACGATCCCGCCTGAGCGACCGGCAACCAGAGTTCTGCGGAGGTACCGATGCCTTTTTCGCTTTTGAGCAGGAAACGTCCACCCATCTGCTCGATGAAACCGTGGACCATCGACAGTCCCAGGCCCGTGCCTTTGCCGACACCTTTGGTGGTGAAGAATGGGTCCATCGCCGAGGCGAGCGTCACCTCGTCCATGCCTTCGCCGGTGTCGCTGATGGACAGGCACACGTATCGCCCGGGTGCCAGGGTCGAGTGGGGTTGATCGAGAATGACCTCGGTGCTGGTGCCCATTACGATCTTGCCGCCATTGGGCATGGCGTCCCGGGCGTTGGTCGCGAGATTGAGCACCGCCAGCTCCAGCTGGTTGAGGTCGGCCAGTACCGGCTCAGGTTCAGGAGAGAAATTGGTTTCGATTCTGACCGAAGGCCCGAGCGAACTGCGCAGCAGACCCGTGATGCCCTGCACCAGTGCGGGGATATCGACAGGTTCTGCCTTGAGCTCCTGACGGCGGGCGAAGGCCAGCATGCGCTGGGTCAGGGATACACCACGCTGGGCGCCCTGGGTGGCGTTATCGATCAAACGGGTCAGGCGCGGATCGTCGCCCACGCGCTTGCGGACGATTTCCAGGTTGCCGAGGATCACCGTCAGCAAATTGTTGAAGTCGTGGGCGATGCCGCCGCTGAGTTGACCGATCGCCTGCATCTTCTGCGCCTGGAACAGCGCTTCCCGGGTTTTCTCAAGGGTTTGCTGGGCCTGGGCCGCCTCGGTGACATCACGGGTGATCTTGGCGAAACCCAGCAAGGTGCCGGTGTCGCCCCAGATCGGGTCTACCACCACATGTGCGAGGAATCGCGTGCCATCCTTGCGCTGGCGCCAACCGCGGTTTTCGAAGCGCCCTTCACGCCTGGCGATGTCCAGGGTCCGACACGGCTCGTTGGCCTCACGGTCCTCGGCGGTATAGAACATGGAAAAGTGCTGGCCGATGACCTCTTCGGGCCGGTAGCCCTTGATGCGCTGAGCCCCCGGATTCCAGTTGGACACGTAGCCGTCTGGCGTGAGCATGTAAATGGCGTAGTCGGTAACGCTCTGCACCAGCAGGCGGAACTGCTGCTCGCTTTGCTTGAGGGTTTCCTCGGCCATCTTGCGGTCGGTCAGGTCCCGGGTGATCTTGGCGTAGCCCAGCAATGTGCCCGACGGATCGCGAATCGGATCGATCACCACGCTTGACCAGAAATGCGTGCCGTCCTTGCGCACCCGCCAGCCTTCGCCTTCGAAGCGTCCTTCATGCAGCGCCGTGTCCAGCGCCCGTTGCGGCAGGCCGGCTCGTCGGTCGGCGTCGGTGTAGAAGCGCGAGAAATGCTGGCCCAGGATCTCGGCTTCTTCATAGCCCTTGAACCGCTTGGCGCCAGCATTCCAGCTGATGATGATGCCGTCGGGATCGATCATGTAGATCGCATAATCGACGACCGCATCGACCAGCAGCCGAAAGCGCATGTCATCGCTTGCGATCCCTTTGCTTCGATCCTCGCTCATTGAGTACTCGCGTCAGAATGTTTCTTGGAAGTATGCGACAAACCGCTGATTTGGACAGCCTGAATTTAGACGCCCTGCACCGCGGTATCGCCGATGGACCACCAGCTCGGCAGCAACTGCCGAACCCGTGACTCGGCAAATCGGTCATCGATCAGCATCACCACGCCTTTGTCTTGCTGAGTGCGAATCACCCGGCCGGCCGCCTGCACGACTTTTTGCAGGCCGGGGTACAGATAGGTGTAGTCGTAGCCGGCGCCGAAGATCGCCGCCATGCGCTGTTTGATCTGCTCGTTGACCGGGTTCAACTGCGCCAGCCCCAGGGTCGCGATGAACGCGCCGATCAGCCGCGCGCCGGGCAGGTCGATGCCTTCGCCGAACGCCCCGCCCAGCACCGCAAAACCGATGCCCTCGCCGTCCTCGGTGAACTGATCGAGAAACTGCTGGCGCTGCGCTTCAGCCATGCCTCGCGATTGTGACCAGGTTTTGATCTGCGGGTGCCGTTCGGCCAGTAACTGCGAGACCTGCTGCAAGTAATCGAAGCTGCTGAAGAACGCCAGGTAGTTGCCGGGGCGGGTTTGGTACTGCTGGGCCATCAGCTCGACAATAGGCGCAAGGGACGCCTGTCGATGGGTGAACCGGGTCGAGATCTGGCTGGCGATGTGCACCTGAAGTTGGTCGGCATGAAACGGCGATTCGACGTCGATGCACACCGTGTTGCCGGGTGTACCCAGCAGATCGGCGTAATAGCGGCGCGGGCTCAGGGTCGCGGAGAACAGCACGGTGCTGCGCGCCGCAGTCAAGCGTGGCCCGATGAAGCCGGCGGGCACCACGTTGCGCAGGCACAGATTCGACAGCGGTTTCTTGCGGTCGAGGTCGCGCTTGGTGATGTCGAACAGGAACTGCTCATCGAACAGCTCGGCCACCCGGCAGAACTGCAGCATGTCGAAGTAGAAGCTCTGCAGTGCGCTGTCCAGGCCTTGCGGGTGGTCGTTCAGGTATTCGCCGATGCTGCCCGTACAGGAAGACAACGCCTGCAGCAGTTTCTCCGGCGCCTTGTCGTAGGCCTGATAGGCAATCGGCTGCGGGTCATGCAAGGCGTTCCATTCGCGATTGACCCGCTGGAAGGACTTTTTCAGAGGTTCGGGCGCGGTTTTGCGTACGGTGTTGAGAGTGAACTGGTCGAGACTGGCGCTGTACATCTGCCGGCCGCGCTCCACCAGGTTGTGGGCCTCGTCTGCCAGTACCGCGACCTTCCATTGATTGGCCTGGGCCAGTCCGAACAGCAAGGCGCTGAAGTCGAAGTAGTAGTTGTAATCGGCAACCACCACGTCGGCCCAGCGGGCCATTTCCTGGCTCAGGTAGTACGGGCATACAGCGTGCTCCAGGGCGACCTGGCGCAAAGCGCCCTGGTCCAGCAGCTTCAGTTCGCTGGCGGCCTGTCGTGCGGCCGGCAAACGGTCGTAAAAGGCCTGGGCCAGGGGGCAGGACTCGCCGTGGCAGGCTTTGTCCGGGTGTTCGCAGGCCTTGTCCCGGGCAATCATCTCCAGTACCCGCAGGGGCGGAGCGTTGGCACTGTCGAGAATGACCTGCGCCGCATCCAGCGCCAGTTTGCGTCCGGGGGTTTTCGCCGTGAGGAAGAACACCTTGTCCAGTTGCTGCGGCGCGAGCGCCTTGAGCATCGGGAACAACGTGCCCAGGGTCTTGCCGATCCCCGTCGGCGCCTGGGCCATCAGGCAGCGGCCGGTGCTGACGGCCTTGAACACCGACTCGGCCAGATGTCGTTGCCCCGGCCGAAATCCGCTGTGGGGAAATGCAAGCTGTTGCGCCCCGAAGTTGCGCGCCTGGCGATGGGCCATTTCCTGCTCGGCCCAGTGCAGGAAACGGGTGCAATGCTTTTCGAAGAACTCCTGCAACTGTGTGGCGCTGAAGCTTTCGACCAGGCAGGTTTCCTTTTCGCTGACGATGTCGAAGTACACCAGCGCCAGGTTGATCTGCTCCAACTGCAACTTGCGGCACATCAACCAGCCGTAGATCTTCGCCTGGGCCCAGTGCAGTTGCCGGTGATTGGCCGGTTGCTTGCTCAGGTCGCCACGGTAGGTTTTGACTTCTTCCAGGCAGTTTCGCGCCGGGTCGTAGCCATCGGCCCGGCCTTTGACGGTCAGGCTTTGAAACCGACCTTCAAGGGCGACCTCGCTTTGATAGTCCTCGCTGCGCCGGGAGGCCACCGTACGATGCCCGACGATGCCTTCCAGCGCTGTGGGTGACGGGGTGAAACGCAGGTCGAGATCGCCCACCTTGGCGGTGAACTCACACAGCGCACGTACCGCGATGCTGTAGCTCAAGCGCCCTGCTCCGCCCACTGCACGTAACACACGGCGATCGGCATGCCGTGTTCATGACAAAACTCCAGCCAGCGCAACTGGTTGTCCTGCAGGCGATCGCCCGGGCCTTTGACTTCGATCATGCGGTAGGTTTTCTGCTGCGGCCAGAACTGGATCAGGTCCGGCATTCCGGCGCGATTGGCCTTGATGTCCAGCAACAGGCGGTTGAACCAGTGTTTGAGGTGTTCGGGTGGCAGGCAGTCCAGGGCCTGCTCCAGCAAGGCCTCGTCCAGCGCGCCCCAGAACACGAAAGGCGACTGCACGCCCCATTTTTCCGTGTAGCACTGGCGAATGGTGTGCAGGTATCGACCGTCGTCCAGTTGCTCAAGGCAAGCCTGGAACAGCTGCGCTCGCCTTTCCTGGAAGTCTTCGTTGAGCAGGTCCACCGGGCCGCGTTGGAACGGGTGGAAAAACGCCCCGGGCAGCGGCGCGAAAATCGCCGGCCAGCACAGCAGGCCGAACAGCGAATTAATCAGACTGTTCTCGACGTAGTGCACCGGCGCCGAATCTTCTGCCAGGTGTGCCTGGACGTAGTACTCCACGGACAGGTCGGGATCGATTCTGGGCAACAGCAGGTCCAGACGCTCCATCTGCCGTTGTGCTGCGCGTTTGACCGCGGGTCCACCGAGTTTGCGACGCAACCTGGGCAGCATACGCAGCAGTTGTTGCTGCTCGGCGGCGCTTGGGGTGGATTGCTGGACTTGGGTGGCCAATTCCAGGGCCAGTTCGTATTCGGCGCATCGCTCCAGCACGCGGATCAGGCGCACCCGGGCGCCGGGGTAGGCAGATTGGCGATAGAGTGTCAGGGCCGTTGCGAAATCGGCGATGCGTTCGCAGTGTTGGGCCATCTGGAACAGCAGTTTGTCCCGGCGTCTTTGCAGCCAGGGGTTGCCGAGGGGCAGGCCGCCGATACGCTCGACGATGTCTTCGATTTCCTCGCCGTCTATGAATGCTTGCTGACACAAGTGCAGGAACATACCGGCATCCACGTCTTCGCGGTTGCGGAAACCTCGGGAGTCGACGCAGAACTCGACTTTTTCGTAGGTGAAGATGCCGAGGTCCGCCAGAACGAATTCGGACCAGTCCTGGTACAGATTGCCGAAGAACATGAAACGCAGCCGGTCGCACAGATCCATGATGGTCACGCTGAACAGACGCTCGTTCAGGGCTGGACACCACGCCTGAAAGCTCAGCGCCTCGGGAAAGCGCTCGCTCAGGACGGGAAGCCAGTCGGTTTTCTTGGCCTTCGGCTGGTCAATGGCGTGGCCCAGACATTGCAGGA
Organism: Pseudomonas sp. REP124; assembly: GCF_020164475.1. GTDB lineage: Bacteria > Pseudomonadota > Gammaproteobacteria > Pseudomonadales > Pseudomonadaceae > Aquipseudomonas. The sequence goes on from NZ_JAIQWX010000031.1 coordinate 51,652, forward strand.
TTTCGGCCTTGAGCAACAGCTCGCACAGCGCCTCGATGGGCAGTGGCCGTTGTTCGTCGATCCATCCCAGCGCCACCAATGGTTCCACCGCTTCGAGGGTGTCGCCGATTTCGACGTATTGCAGCTTGCTCGCCCTGAAATGAATGCCCTTGCGCATGACCATCCTGACCAACAGCGCTCGGGATTCGCGATTTAGTTGATTGAAGTCAGAGATGAAGCGCTGCTCTTCTTCGGCCAGCACATCGCCGTAGCGTTGTTCAAGCCAATCAAGCACTTGCATGAAGTTGTTCAAGTAATAGAACGGGTCTTCGAGGGGATTTGCGGTCACGGGAAAGGGAGCCATGGCGAGCGAATACTGGTTATGCGTACAGATACCAGCAACACCCTGCATGGCGCAATCGGAAAAAGATGGGCGGATCGCTATCAATCATTTTTCTTAAGAGGCCGAACTTTCCGCCCCTCCACGGCACCAACCGCGATAGAGGTGCTGTCAAACGCGACGGTCGCTGCGTTTTTTTCGAATATGAGAGGTGGTTATGAACATCAAGACGTTGGTTCTACCGTTGGCGGCTGCCGCCCTGCTGGCACTGGCAGGCTGCTCCACCCCCACCGTGGTAACCCTGCAAAACGGCACGCAATACCTGACCAAGGACATGCCGAAAACCGAGACCAAAGATGGCTTCTACGAGTTCGAAGACATTTCCGGAGCGAAAGTCAAAGTGCGGGCGGATGAAGTGGCGACGGTGCGTGAAGAAGATTGATGTGCCGGTGATTGTTGCTGGTCAGCCTCAGGACCTGTGGGAGCGGGCTTGCCCGCGA
>NZ_JAIQWX010000032.1 GCF_020164475.1 Pseudomonas sp. REP124
ATGGGGTCTGGGTACATCCGTGGGATCAGGCCGGGAGTTGGAGTGCCGGGCCATAACCCTCGATGAATTCTGCGGGCATACGCTTGGGCTTACCCGTGGACAGCTCGATGCAGACGAAGGTGGTTTGCGCGCGCAGCAGCGTCGTATTGTCACTGGGCCGCTTCAACTGGAAATGACGGGTCATCTTCAGGCGCTGGTCCCAGTCGACGATCCAGGTCGCCATCTGCAACTCATCGCCCTCGTAGGCCGCCGCCAGATAGTCGATCTCGTGCCGCACCACCGCCATCGCACGGTCCAGACGGCGATATTCGGCAAGATCCAGACCGAGGCGCTGCGAGTGCCGCCAGGCGCAACGCTCGAGCCAGGTCACGTAAACCGCGTTATTGGCGTGCCCCAGCCCATCGATGTCTTCGGCGGCCACTTGCAGATCAATGATGAACGGCGTTGCCCGATCCCAGCCCATGCCCCACTCCCGGTCAGATATTGTCGACCGGCGCAGTGTAACGGATGCTCAGGCCGATTGGCGCGATTGCAGGCTGCGACCGGCCAGCAGTGATAACACGCCATCAATCACCCGAGGGTCGGCGAGCACCCGATGATGGCCACCCTCCTCCAGGCGCAGCAGGCGACTGTCGAACCAGGCCTCGTGGATCAATTGCGCTTCCTTGGCCGGGACATATTTGTCGTCTTCGGCATGAACGATCAGGCCGGGCATGTCGAGTTGATAGTGCGCAACGTCCAGCGTGGCGGCACGCATGCCGACATCTTTCTCGACCTGGCGAATGAAGGCCGAGCGAGCTTTCGGCGGCAGTCGCACGTAACGGGCGAAACCGCGCAATACCCCAAGAATGCGCGCAGGAGCGCCAATGGTGACCAGGGTTTCGGTGCGCAGACCCAATTGCACCGCCAGCATGGCACTGGCGCCACCCATGGAATGGCCGATGACCGCTTGCAACGGCGGCAATTCGGCAGCGGCTTCGAGCATGGCACGGGCGAACAGCACGACATTCGCTTCGGTGCCCGGCGAGCGACCGTGTGCCGGGCCATCGAGGGCGACCACGGTGTAGCCGGCTTCGACCAAGACGGTGATCAGGGTGGCGAATTGCGTCGGCCGACCTTCCCAGCCGTGCATCAGCAGCACTGTCGGGCCCTGCCCCCAGCGCAACGCAGAGAGGCCGAAACGCAAAGTGATTCGTTCGGATTTCGCCAGCAGCGGCAATTCCCAGTCACTGGGTGGAAAATCCCGCGGCGTCATGAACGCCAGTCGCATTTTGCTTGCGACCAGTTTTGGAGCGAACCAGCCCAAGGTGCCATTAACGCCACGAACCCACTTCAACGTGCTCATCGCTCTCTCCCAAGGCCTAGCCTTCAGGTCAACGCACCGCCGATTTGGCCGCGCGCAACAATCGATCGGATAAATCACCAGGCCCCAGCGCCCGTGCCAGCGCCAGGCCACCCACCATCAAGGCCATGTCGGCCAAAGCTTTTTCGATGTCTTCAGGGCTGTCCGCCAACTGCGCGATCATCATTTCCGTGTGCTCATTGAGTGCGGCACGGAAAGAATCCGGCAGACGTCCGAGCTCGCCGATGGAGGCCGGGATCGGGCAGGCAGACTCGCTGGAATCACGGTGTTTGCGCGACAGATAGAACGCGGCGACCAAGGCGCGACGCTCTTCACCGGTCAACTCGGCATCCATGTCGGAAATCGAGTCACGACGGCGTGCCAGCAAATGCTTGAACGCCTCCAGCATCATCGCGTCCTTGCTTTCGAAGTGCGCATAGAAGCCGCCGACAGTCAGGCCGGCCGCGCCCATCACTTCGCCCACGCTCGGTTCGGCCGGGCCACGCTGGATCAGCGCTGCGCTGGCGGCCTTGAGAATGCGTTCTCGGGTTTGAGCTTTCTTGTCGTTCATCTTTGCCTCCAAATATTACGATTAGAATATTATTCTCATAATAATATTCTGCAAGTCATGAATGTGACCGCTGGTCTGAAGAACAGTTTGAGAGAAATGGGGGGATTTGGCCAAACGCCAGACAAACAAAAGGGCCATTCAATAATTGAATGACCCTTATAAAATCCCGCAGAGCGGGTAATCGTGGCGTCCCCTAGGGGACTCGAACCCCTGTTACCGCCGTGAAAGGGCGGTGTCCTAGGCCACTAGACGAAGGGGACACAAACCTTCTGTACAACTGATCAGTGCTGAGTGCTGATCGATTCAAGGCCGGTGTGGCCAGACCTTGAACTGTAAATTGGTGGAGCTAAGCGGGATCGAACCGCTGACCTCCTGCATGCCATGCAGGCGCTCTCCCAGCTGAGCTATAGCCCCGGATTTTTCGCCTCTCGGCGGAGCGATCTCTTGCAACATCGCTTCTGTAAAACTGGCGTCCCCTAGGGGACTCGAACCCCTGTTACCGCCGTGAAAGGGCGGTGTCCTAGGCCACTAGACGAAGGGGACGCAAACCCTTCTTTACAACTGACCAGTGCTGAGTGCTGGTCGATTCAAGGCCGGTGTGGCCAGACCTTGAACTGTAAATTGGTGGAGCTAAGCGGGATCGAACCGCTGACCTCCTGCATGCCATGCAGGCGCTCTCCCAGCTGAGCTATAGCCCCTCATCGTTGATGTCATCGCTGAGGACGGGGCGAATCTTAAGGGCGTATCGAAAGCCTGTCAAACTTATTTTTCAAAAAATTTAAAATTTTTTGTCGGCATAACAATCACTTACCGCCCTCCCCCCGGAAATCCGGGGGTAAAACCGTCTCTGTAGCAGCTGCCGCAGGCTGCGTTCGAGTGCGAAGCGCTCGCCCTGCCCCTTCATGTTGTCCATAAAGGGGCGGCTGCGCAGCCCGATGCAGCCTCGTACCTCGGCAGCTGCTACAGGGAATCAGGCGATAGCGCCCAGCAGCTTTTCCCACTCTTTGTTTTCTTTCTTCGACACACCGCCCAGCAGGTCGATTGCCTGGCGCAAGCGGAAACGGGTCAGGTCCGGGCCGAGGATTTCCATCGCGTCGAGCACCGATACCGAGCTGGCCTGCCCGGTGATCGCGGCGAACATCAGCGGCATGGCATCACGCAGCTTCAGTTGCAGGGACTCGACCACTGCCTGAATCGTCGCGGTGATGTTGTCCTTCTCCCAGTGACGCAGGCTTTCCAGCTTCCAGAGGATCAGTTGCATCAGCTGACGCACCTGATCGCCCGAGAGCTTCTTGGATTCGAACAGGCTGGCATCCGGGTTCACGCCACCGGCGAAGAAGAAGCCGGCCAGCGGTGCGACCTGGCTGAAGGTTTCAACCCGGCCCTGAACGTGCGGCGCGATCTTCATCATGTATTCGGAATTGAATGCCCACTTCTGCACCCGTGCCGCGAACTCTTCCACCGGCAGGTCACGCAGCCACTGGCCGTTGAGCCACGACAGCTTCTCGATGTCGAAAATCGGCCCGCCCAGGGAAACGCGCTTGAGGTCGAAGTTGTCGACCATTTCCTGCAGCGAGAACTTCTCGCGCTCGTCCGGCATCGACCAGCCCATGCGGCCCAGGTAGTTGAGCATGGCTTCCGGCATGAAGCCCATGCGCTCGTAGAAAGTCACTGACGTCGGGTTCTTGCGCTTGGACAGCTTGCTCTTGTCCGGGTTACGCAGAAGCGGCATGTAGCACAGCTCTGGTTGTTCCCAGCCGAAGTACTCGTACAAGAGGATCAGTTTCGGTGCCGATGGCAGCCACTCTTCGCCGCGCAGGACGTGGGTGATGCCCATCAGGTGGTCGTCGACCACGTTGGCCAGGAAGTAGGTCGGCAGGCCGTCGGTCTTCATCAGGACTTGCATGTCCATGCGGTCCCACGGGATTTCAACGTCGCCGCGCAGCATGTCCGGCACCACGCAGACGCCTTCGGTCGGCACCTTCATGCGGATCACGTGCGGCTCGCCGGCAGCCAGGCGGCGGGCCACTTCTTCCTTGGACAGCAGCAAGGCGCGGCCGTCGTAACGCGGGGTTTCGCCGCGGGCCATCTGCTCGGCGCGCATCTGGTCCAGCTCTTCGGCGGTGCAGAAGCACGGGAAGGCATGGCCCAGGTCGACCAACTGCTGGCAGTACTTCTGATAAATGTCGCCACGCTCGCTCTGACGGTACGGACCGTGCGGGCCGCCAACGTCCGGGCCTTCGCTCCAGTCGATGCCCAGCCAGCGCAGTGCGTCGAAGATCTGCTGTTCGGACTCGCGGGTCGAACGCAACTGGTCGGTGTCTTCGATCCGCAGAATGAACTCACCGCCGTGCTGCTTGGCAAAGCAGTAGTTGAACAATGCGATGTAAGCGGTACCTACGTGGGGATCCCCGGTAGGCGATGGCGCGATGCGAGTGCGGACGGTGGTCATGGCATGTCTCGAAAAGAATGAAAAGCAAAGAAACAATCAAGCCGCGAATGGTAACAGGCGACACCCGCCCCGCTCCAGCGAACAGGGCATTTAAGCCAAGGTTGCGTCTGGAACGCCCGTATCACGCGGTGAATGGCCGAATATCAAGGGATGGCATTTACCGCTTGTCGGCTTCATGCCAGATTCACCTGCTGATAACTTTCCTTACATATTCTCGACTACAGTTTGCCCCATGCCTGCCCAACTCAAGCGTCGCCTGTCCGTTTTCCTGCTCCTCGTCCTGCTGATCGCCGGGGGCTTCTTTGCCCATTGGTTCTTCAAGGGGCGTTTTTATGAAAGCACCGACAACGCGTATGTCCAGGGCGAGATCACCCGTGTATCCAGCCAGCTGGGGGCGCGCATCGAGCAGGTGCTGGTGCAGGACAACCAGCACGTCGAGAAAGGCCAGGTACTGATCCGGCTCGAAGGCGATGATTTCCGCCTCGCCGTCGACCGCGCCAACGCCGCCCTCGCCACCCGCCAGGCCGAGCGCTTGCAAGCCCAGAGCAAGCTGACGCAACAGTCCAGCCTGATCGCCGCCAGCGATGCTCAGGTCGCCTCCACACAGGCCAGCCTCGGCCGTTCGCAGATCGACCTGGCCCGCGCCCAGACCCTGCGCAAACCCGGTTACGTTTCCGAAGAAAGGGTCACCACCCTCTCTGCCGACAACCACATTGCCCAATCGCAACTGAGCAAGGCCCAGGCCGATGCCCAGGGTCAGCGCCAGCAGGTCAATGCGCTGAACGCCGACATCAAGCGCCTCGACGCGCAGATCGCCAACGCCAAGGCCGATCTGGCCCAGGCCGAGCTGAACCTGACCCGCAGCGAAATCCACGCGCCGATCAGCGGCCTGATCGGCCAGCGCGCGGCCCGAGAAGGCCAGTACGTGCAGGCCGGCGCTTACCTGCTGTCGATCGTGCCCGATGAAGACATCTGGATTCAGGCCAATTTCAAGGAAACCCAGATCGGCCACATGCAGCCCGGGCAGAAAGCCGAGCTGACCTTCGACGCCTACGGCGACACGCCGATCGAAGCCCGGGTCGACAGCCTGTTCGCCGCCTCGGGCGCGCAGTTCAGCCTGTTGCCGCCGGACAACGCCACCGGCAACTTCACCAAGGTCGTACAAAGGATTCCGGTCAAGCTGACCTTCGCCGCCGATAACCCTCTGCGCGGCAAGATCCGCCCGGGCATGTCGGTGACCGCCACCGTCAACATCAAGGACGCCCCTGAATCCGCCGCGCACAAGGTAAGCAGCAAAGACAGCGCTGACGATGGCCGGTGATCAACTGATCCGTCCGGTCGGGGAACCGACCCGGCGGGACTGGATCGCGGTGATGAGCGTGATGCTCGGCGCCTTCATGGCCGTGCTCGATATCCAGATCACCAACTCCTCGCTCAAGGACATTCAGGGCGCCCTCTCGGCCACCCTGGAAGAAGGCTCGTGGATCTCCACCTCCTATCTGGTGGCGGAAATCATCATGATCCCGCTCACCGCCTGGCTGGTGCAGTTGCTGTCGGCGCGGCGGCTGGCCGTCTGGGTGTCATTGGGTTTCTTGGTCGCCTCGCTGCTTTGCTCCATGGCCTGGAGTCTGGAAAGCATGATCGTCTTCCGTGCGCTCCAGGGCTTTACCGGCGGCGCGCTGATCCCGCTGGCGTTCACCCTGACCCTGATCAAGCTGCCCGAACATCACCGCGCCAAAGGCATGGCGATGTTCGCCATGACCGCCACTTTCGCTCCCTCCATTGGCCCGACCCTCGGCGGCTGGCTGACTGAAAACTGGGGTTGGGAGTACATCTTCTATATCAACATTCCACCCGGCCTGATCATGATCGCCGGCCTGATGTACGGTCTGGAGAAGAAGGAAGCGCACTGGGAGTTGCTGAAAAGCACCGACTACGCCGGCATCGTCACCCTCGGCGTCGGCCTGGGCTGCCTGCAGGTGTTTCTGGAGGAAGGTCATCGCAAGGACTGGCTCGAATCTGACCTGATCGTCACCCTCGGCAGCATCGCCCTGATCAGCCTGATCACCTTTGTGATCGTGCAGTTTTCCAAACCCAATCCGCTGATCAACCTTGGCATCCTGGGCAATCGCAACTTCGGCCTGTCGAGTATTTCCAGTATAGGTATGGGGGTCGGGCTGTACGGTTCGATCTATCTGTTGCCGCTGTACCTGGCGCAGATCCAGAACTACAACGCCCTGCAGATCGGTGAAGTGATCATGTGGATGGGCGTGCCCCAGCTGTTTCTGATTCCGCTGGTGCCGAAGCTGATGAAGTACATCTCACCGAAATGGCTGTGCACGGTGGGTTTCGGCCTGTTCGGCCTGGCGAGTTTTTCTTCCGGAGTGCTGAACCCGGATTTCGCCGGACCGCAGTTCAATCAGATCCAGATCATCCGGGCCCTGGGCCAGCCGCTGATCATGGTGACCATCTCGCTGATCGCCACAGCGTACATCCTGCCCCAGGACGCGGGCTCGGCGTCGAGTCTGTTTAATATCCTGCGCAACCTGGGCGGCGCGATCGGCATCGCCCTCCTCGCCACCTTGCTGGATGCGCGGACCAAGACCTACTTCGATTATTTGCGTGAATCCATCGTGCCGAGCAATCCGCAGGTGGCCGAGCGCCTGGCGTCATTGACCGACAAGCTGGGCAATGAAAATGCGGCGCTGGCCAAACTCAGTGAGATTGCTCATCAGCAGGCGTCGATCATGGCCTACAACGATGCGTTTCATTTTGTCGGGATTGCGCTGGGGATCAGCATGGTGGCGGTGTTGTTGACCAGGACATTGCCGGCGGGGCTCAAGGCTGGGGAGGCTCATTGAGTTTTGTGTTGCCTTCGATGGCCTCTTCGCGGGCAAGCCCGCTCCCACAGTGATTGCTGGTGATTGCAAATTTTGTGTTCACCACAAAACCCTGTGGGAGCGGGCTTGCCCGCGAAGAGGCCAGCAGGAACAGCACAAAAATCAAACTGTGATCAACCGATCCCGCAACTTGGCAATCTCATCGCGCATCTGCGCCGCCGCTTCGAACTCCAGATCCCGCGCCAGCTGATACATCTTCTCTTCCAGCGCCTTGATCCGCTTGGTGATCTCACCCGGCGAGCGCAACTCCGCTTCGTACTTGGCGCTCTCCTCGGCAGCCTTGGCCATGCCCTTGCGCTTCTTGCTGCGCGAGCCCGGCACGGTGGCGCCTTCCATGATGTCGGCCACGTCCTTGACCACCCCTTTGGGCACGATCCCATTGGCCAGGTTGAACGCGATCTGCTTGTCGCGCCGGCGTTCCGTTTCGCCGATAGCCCGCTCCATGGAGCCGGTGATGCGGTCGGCATACAGAATCGCCCGACCATTGAGGTTACGCGCCGCCCGGCCGATGGTCTGGATCAGCGAGCGCTCGGAACGCAGGAAACCTTCCTTGTCAGCATCGAGAATCGCCACCAGCGACACTTCCGGCATGTCCAGGCCTTCGCGCAGCAGGTTGATCCCCACCAGCACATCGAAGGTGCCCAGGCGCAGATCGCGGATGATCTCGACCCGCTCCACGGTGTCGATGTCCGAGTGCAGGTAACGCACGCGCACTCCGTGATCGGCCAGGTAATCGGTCAGGTCTTCGGCCATGCGCTTGGTCAGCGTGGTGACCAGCACCCGCTCTTCCAGCGCCACGCGCTTGGTGATTTCCGAGAGCAAGTCGTCGACCTGAGTCAGGGCCGGGCGGATCTCGATCTGCGGGTCCACCAGGCCGGTCGGACGCACCACCATGTCGATGACGCGCCCGGCGTGTTCGGCCTCATAGTTGCCCGGCGTGGCCGAGACGAAAATGGTTTGCGGGCTCACCCCTTCCCATTCGTCGAAGCGCATCGGTCGGTTGTCCAGCGCCGAAGGCAGGCGGAAGCCGTATTCCACCAGGGTTTCTTTACGCGAGCGGTCGCCTTTGTACATGGCGCCGACCTGCGGCACGCTGACGTGGGATTCGTCGATCACCAGCAAAGCGTCGGCGGGCAGGTAGTCGTAGAGCGTCGGCGGCGCCGCGCCGGCCGGCCGGCCGGACAGGTAGCGCGAGTAGTTTTCGATGCCGTTGCAATAACCCAGCTCGAGGATCATCTCCAGATCGAAACGGGTGCGCTGTTCCAGGCGCTGGGCTTCCACCAGTTTGTTGTTGGAACGCAGGTATTCCAGTCGCTCTTGCAATTCGACCTTGATGCCCTCGACCGCATCGAGCAGAGTTTCCCGCGGAGTGACGTAGTGGCTCTTCGGATAAAATGTGAAGCGTGGCAGCTTGCGCAGGACCTCACCGGTCAACGGATCGAACGCCGACAGACTTTCCACTTCGTCATCGAACAGCTCGATGCGGATTGCTTCGAAATCCGATTCCGCCGGGTGGATATCGATCACATCGCCGCGCACGCGGAAGGTCGCACGGGCGAAATCCATGTCGTTGCGCGTGTATTGAAGGTCGGCGAGGCGTCGCAGCAGCGCGCGCTGATCCAGCTTGTCGCCGCGATCCACGTGCAACACCATCTTCAGATAGGTTTCCGGACTGCCCAGACCATAGATGCAGGACACCGTGGTGACGATGATGGCGTCCTTGCGCTCCAGCAGGGCCTTGGTCGCGGACAGGCGCATCTGCTCGATGTGGTCGTTGATCGAGGCGTCCTTCTCGATGAAGGTGTCCGAGGACGGCACGTACGCTTCCGGCTGGTAGTAGTCGTAGTAGGAAACGAAGTACTCGACGGCGTTGTTCGGGAAAAACGCCTTGAATTCGCCGTACAACTGCGCCGCCAGGGTCTTGTTCGGCGCCAGCACCAGGGTCGGACGCTGCACCTGGGCGATCACGTTGGCGATGCTGAAGGTCTTGCCCGAACCGGTCACACCGAGCAGCGTCTGGTGCGCCAGCCCCGCCTCGATGCCCTCGACCATCAGGCGGATGGCTTCCGGCTGATCGCCGGCGGGGGCAAAACGGGTGACTAGCTCAAATTCGGACATGAATGATCTCTCTGTTCTCGGAGCACTGTTCTCGGAGCACTGTTGTCGGCGCAACCGGCAGGAACGGGAAGGCCGCAAACGACGCGCGTCGTCGCAGGAAAAAGCGGGATTGTGCTCAATGTGGAGCCGATTGCCATCGCTTTCAAGGCAAACGTCCTACGCCCGTTGAAGTCTTTGATTACACCAATCGACTAACGGTCGAAAAATAATCGGAAAAACTTGGGTTAAAAGACCAATCGTCTGTCGCTATCCGTCGCAGATGGCCTCTATACTAGCTCCCCGTTTGTGCACCGCTCTAGTGCATTCGGCTGGAGCGCCACACGTCCCTCCACTCTCCATTCAGAGCCGCCGCAAAAATGAGCCTGTTCTCCGCTGTCGAAATGGCACCCCGCGATCCAATCCTGGGCCTCAACGAAGCATTCAACGCCGATACCCGTACCGATAAGGTCAATCTGGGGGTAGGTGTTTACTGCAACGAGGAGGGGCGAATTCCACTCCTGCGCGCCGTTGTCGAAGCCGAGACGATTCGCGTCGCTCAACACGCTTCCCGTGGCTACCTGCCAATCGACGGTATCGCCGCCTACGACCAGGCCGTGCAGAAGCTGCTGTTCGGCAATGATTCGCCGTTGATCGCTGCTGGCCGCGTAGTCACCACCCAGGCCGTCGGCGGTACCGGCGCACTGAAAATCGGTGCCGACTTCCTCAAGCAACTGCTGCCGAACGCCGTCGTGGCCATCAGCGACCCGAGCTGGGAAAACCACCGCGCGCTGTTCGAAACCGCCGGTTTCCCGGTGCAGAACTACCGCTACTACGACGCCGCCACCCACGACGTGAACCGCGCCGGCCTGCTGGAAGACCTGAACGCGCTGCCGAACGGCTCGATCGTGGTGCTGCACGCCTGCTGCCACAACCCGACCGGCGTCGACCTGAGCCCGGCGGACTGGAATAACGTTCTGGAAGCCGTGAAGGCCAAAGGTCACGTACCGTTCCTCGACATGGCCTACCAGGGCTTTGGTGATGGCATCGACGAAGACGCCGCCGCCGTGCGCCTGTTCGCCGAGTCGGGCCTGACCTTCTTCGTGTCCAGCTCGTTCTCCAAATCCTTCTCGCTGTACGGCGAGCGCGTTGGCGCCCTGTCGATCGTCAGCGAATCGAAAGAAGAAAGCGCGCGCGTGCTGTCGCAGGTCAAGCGTGTGATCCGCACCAACTACTCCAACCCGCCGACCCACGGTGCAAGCATCGTCGCCGCCGTGCTGAACAGCCCGGAACTGCGCGCCCAGTGGGAAGCCGAGCTGGCGGAAATGCGCCTGCGCATCAAGGGCATGCGTACCCAGATGGTTGACCTGCTGGCGAAAAACGCTCCGCAGCGTGACTTCAGCTTCGTCGGTCGCCAGCGCGGCATGTTCTCCTACTCGGGCCTGTCCGTTGAACAGGTTCACCGCCTGCGCAACGAGTTCGGCATCTACGCCCTGGACACCGGCCGCATCTGCGTGGCGGCGCTGAACCAGAGCAACATCAAAGTCGTGACGGATGCGATCGTTCAGGTGATCTGAACCGCAGACTGAGACGAAAAACGGGAAGCCAGTCGGCTTCCCGTTTTTATTTGTGGCAGATAAATCTCAAGACAGCGCCTGCGCCCACTAAACTCCACAGCAATTCAATGTGGGAGCGGGCTTGCTCGCGAAAGCGGTCCTTCATTCAACACGGATGTGACTGACACATCGCATTCGCGAGCAAGCCCGCTCCCACAGGTTTGTGTACACCCTGAAATTCCTGCGAGAACCCTATGAAAAACGACAACCTGCGCGCCGACCGCGATGATCTTGATGACCTGGACCGCTTTACCCCCCGCACCCCGGCCAAACGCAGCGGCAACCTGGTCATGCAAGTGGCGACCGGTGTGTTCCTCGGCGGCCTGGCGCTGTGGCTGGTGCAACTGGGTGCCACGGCGCTCTACGCCAAGCTGATGATGGGCACGATCACCTTTGGTGGTTAGGTCGGCCGTCAATCGTCGATAAACCACCGTCTGTCCCGTTAAATCCGTCCGATTGCTATCTGGCGCTTGACTTCTCTTTTTGAATCAGTAACATAGCCGGCATTCCGCGATAGCTCAGTTGGTAGAGCAAGTGACTGTTAATCACTGGGTCCCTGGTTCGAGTCCAGGTCGTGGAGCCAGATACAAAAAACCCGCCTATGGCGGGTTTTTTCGTTCTGGCGTTGTGATCATTACGTATTCAACGGCGACTGCGGTGTATCAGGGTTTAGTTGCTGGCGCCGGAATTGTCCCGGCGGTTGGCCATGGATCTGACGAAAACGTCGAGAAAAGTAAGCTTCGTCAGCAAATCCACACAACCTCGCCACCTCCCCCACCGGCCGTGTGCCATTGAGCAGATAATTGCGAGCCGCATGCATCCTGCGTTCCAGCACCAGTTCGGTGAAGGTCTTGCCAATTTCCTTGCGCAACCAGTGCGTCAAGTAGGTTGGTGACAGGTAAGTCGCTGCGGCCACCTTGATCAGGTTGAGGTCCGGGTCGGCGATGTTCTTGCGCAAATATTCGGACATTCTGCTCAAAGCATCGCGCCGGCTGACTTCAGCGGCGTTTTCTTCAGCCAGCCGTTTGAGCGGCTCGGCATACAAGGCGCACACACTCCCCACCAATTGCAGCAGCAGCCCCTTGAGCATCTCGCGGGTGCCGAACTGACGGTTCTCGTCGAGCAAGCGCATCTGTTCGATCAAGGCGCAGACTTTGCTGAAATCCTCATCCCCCAAAATGAAGTCCAGATGCTCCTGAAAGCGAAATGGCGATAGCTCCGGCGCGAGGAGAATCGACACTTCCTCCAGATCCATTGGATCGCATTGCAAGTGCGGCAGCAGGAAGGTCTGGGAGAAATTGATCACCATGAAATTGCTGTCCGCCGGGTGCGGAATCACATGCACGCGATGCGGCAGGATGAAAGCGAGCGTGTTGCGCGGAAACGGGCGCTCGACGTTGCCAATGTGCTGCACGGTGTCTCCACCCAGGTTGATCTGAATTTGAAAGTATTCGTGGCGATGGGGGCTGGTTTCGGCACGCCGCCCCTTTTTGTCGCGGATGTAAAAGTCCGTCAATTCGCTGCGTTGCTGCATGACGTAGGTAGGTACTCGACTCGGTGACGACATCTGCAGAGAATCCTCGACAGGTACATGAACAGCTAGTCGTCGCGCCGCAAATGGAGGAGACGACATGGGAGATTGTGAGGGTGAACCCGGACAGGATTCAACAACTCATAGGATGACGTAGATATCGACGGATTATTTGTATCTGTGTGTGGGAATTTTCCTGTCCAAAAAAATAATCCAATATCGAATTTTTTATTTCAATAAAAACAATAAGTTAATAGAACTACAAAGAAAGAACGGCTCATATATTTTCTTGGACAGATGCATTACCCAGCATTTTCAAAAGAAAAACGATCTAACGCCTCCGTTGATTTTGGATGGTTGTACGACCACTGTGACAGGCAACGCAGCCCGCCCCATCCAAAAATAATCACCAGGTGCGCATATCATGACTCCGCTTTCCACCCTCAACGACCCGCCCGACCTCGCCCCGAATCCGACTTGTCGGAAGGTGTTCCTGAACACCTGACGCCGGTTGTCCGCGCAGCTCACCCAAGCAACGCTTGCACTGCCCCGAATGGGAGGCAACGGGCTCGGCTGCGCACAGATATCTCGATTCTTCTAACAATAACGAGGTCCATCCATGTCCAATTCCACAACCTCTTCAGTGACGTCCGGCGCTCGCGATGCCGCGCCCACCCAGCGACTGCCGACTCGCCGGCGCTGGTTCATGCTGTCGCTGCTGCTGATCGCAACCATCATCAACTACATCGACCGTGTGAACATCTCGATCGCAGCACCTTTCATGGCCAAGGACCTGGGCCTGGACAAGATCGAAATGGGTCTGATTTTTTCCGCGTTCGCCTGGACTTACGCCCTTGCGCTGGTGCCTGCCGGGTTCATCGCCGACCGCTTCGGCTCCCGGTTGACCTATGGGGTGTCACTGATCAGTTGGTCGACAGTCACTGTTTTGCAGGGTTTTGCCACAGGATTTGCATCCTTGTTCGGCCTGCGTCTGGCCGTCGGTGCGATGGAGGCGCCGGCATTTCCTGCCAATAGCCGGGCGGTGACCGTGTGGTTCCCGGCACGTGAACGCGGGATGGCCAGCAGCATCTACGTGTGCGGCCAGTATTTGGGCACTGCCCTGTTTACCGGCGCGTTGCTCTGGCTGGCCACTACCTTCGACTGGCGCCATGTGTTTTACAGCACCGGATTGCTGGGCATCGTGTTCGGGGTGATCTGGCTGTTCCTGTACCGCGACCCGCTGAGCTGCAAGAAAGTCAGCAAGGAAGAACTGAAATACATTGAAAACGGTGGTGGTCTTGTCAAGAGCAGCCAGGAACGCACCCGCTTCAACTGGCGGCAAATCACCGAACTGTTTGGCTATCGGCAGATCTGGGCAATTTGTATTGGAAAGTTTGCCAGCACTTCGGCGTTGTACTTCTTCCTCACCTGGTTCCCGACCTATCTGATCGAAGAACGGCAACTCACCACGATCAAGGCCGGGATCTTTGCTGTGTTGCCATTCGTAGGTGCAACCGTAGGCATTCTGCTCGCCGGGATCATTTCCGATCTTCTGATACGCCGCGGCTACTCCATGTCCTTCGCACGCAAATTGCCACTGGTGGTCGGCTCGATGCTGGGGATGTCGATCGTTCTGGTGAATTTCACCGACTCAAACGTGATCTGCATTGCCATTTTGACTATCGCCTTCTTTGCCCAGGGAATCGCCTCTTCGTCGTGGGCCGCCGTATCGGAAGTAGCACCCAAGGAACTGATCGGCCTGACGGGAGGGGTTACCAGCCTCGCGGCCAACATCGGCGGGATCGTCACACCGATAGTGATTGGCGCGATCGTCCAGTCCACAGGCTCCTTCGCCTGGGCCTTCTGGTTCATCGGTGGTGTAGCGCTGATGGGGACCTTGTCCTACTCGTTGCTGCTAGGCCGCCTGTACCGCATCGAACTGAAGGCCCGCTAACTCAAGAAAAGCTTATTTCTCCAAGACGAGGCGGCATTCGTCCAACTTCACCCGAGATTGCCGCCGTACGCTGATGTTTCATAAAGGACCCATACCCGGATGAACATGCCCGAATATGTTTTTACACCAGATCTGCCTGTGACCTTGCCGGTTGCCGGCAGCCAGCAGCGTTTTCCCGTCGGCCGGGTATTTTGCGTCGGTCGCAATTACCCATGGCCCGACACGCAAGGCCAGTCCCGCCTGCCACCGGTGTTTTTCATGAAACCGGCGAGCAATGTGGTGGACGCACAGGGCGAAATCGCCTTCCCGCCATTGACCGAAGAGTTCGCCCACGAGATCGAGTTGGTGATTGCCATTGGCGAAGGTGGCGCCAATATTCCTGAGGATCAGGCATTGGCGTACGTCTGGGGTTATGGCGCCGGTCTTGACCTGACGCGTCGAGATGTCCAGCGCGCGGCCAAGAGCAGTGGCATGCCGTGGGAAGGCGCCAAGGTATTCGACGGCGCAGCGCCAATCACCGCGATTGTGCCGGTCTCCCGTGCAGGCCATCCCGATGGTGACTTGTGGTTGAACGTCAACGGCGAAGAACGTCAGCGCGACAGCCTCGAGAGTCAAATCTGGTCAGTCAGCGAGATCATCAGCCGCATTTCCCAGTCCGTCGCGCTGCGCGCGGGCGACCTGATCATGACTGGCAGCCCCGCGGGCGTCGATGTGCTGCAACCCGGAGACATCATCCACGCCGGCATCGACGGCATCGGCCAGATCGAAATGCGCGTCGGCCGGCGCCCCTGAATCTGACACACAACACGCCTCAGTGAATTGAAAAAAGGAAATAACAAGATGACCCATCCTTTGAAAGTCGCCCTGGTAACCGGCGCCGGCAGCGGAATCGGCCGCGCGGTGGCCCTTGGTCTGATGGCCGACGGATTCACCGTGGTATTGGCCGGTCGCCGGCCGGAGCCATTGCTGGAGTTGGCGGAACTGGCGTCGGTCGACGGGTACAAAGCCCTGCCCGTGCCTACTGATGTGCGCGATCCAGCCAGCGTCGACGCGCTGTTTGCCACCATCACCGACAAGTACGGTCGTCTGGACGTAGTGTTCAACAACGCCGGGGTCAACGCCCCGGCCGTGCCCCTGGATGAGCTGACCTTCGAACAGTGGCGAACAGTGATCGACACCAACCTCAACGGCGTTTTCCTCTGCGCCCGCGGCGCCTTCGGACTGATGCGCCGGCAACAGCCCATGGGTGGGCGCATCATCAATAACGGCTCGATCTCGGCGCACACCCCCCGCCCCTTCAGCACCGCCTATACCGCCAGCAAACACGCGGTGCTGGGCCTGACCAAATCCCTGGCCCTGGATGGCCGCGAATTCAACATTGCCTGCAGCCAGATCGATATCGGCAACGCCCTGACCGAGATGTCGGTACGCATGACCAAAGGCGTGCGCCAGGCCAACGGCAGCATCGCCGTGGAGCCGATGGTGGATGTCCAGCACGTGGCCGATGCCGTGCGCTACATCGCCGCCCTTCCGCTGTCGGCGAATGTCCTGAACATGACCGTCATGGCCACCGCCATGCCGTTTGCCGGTCGCGGTTGACCGGCTTTTTTATTGCGCTATACGAGGTCCACATGAAGCCAGAAGTCTTGCAGCTCAGCCCGATCCTGATCCCTGAAATCAACACCCGCCTGGGTGAGTTGTTCACCATCAGGCGTTATTTTGAACAGGCCGATAAAGCGGCCTATATCAAAGAGCATGGCGCCAACATTCGCGGTGTGATCACCGGCGGCCACACCGGGATCAGTCAGGCGTTGATGGCTCAATTACCCAAACTGGAAGTGGTAGCAGTCAACGGTGTGGGCACCGATGCGGTAGACCTCGCCTACGCCAGGGATCGCGGAATTCGCGTCACCGCAACCATCGGTGCGCTGACCGAAGATGTGGCTGACCTGGCTATCGGCCTGTTGATCGCCGTGTGCCGAGGCCTGTGCACCAGTGACCGTTATGTGCGTTCCGGTCAATGGCCCCACAGCACAACACCGCTGGCACCGTTGCCACTGGCACGCCAGGTATCGGGCATGCGCATCGGCATCGTCGGCATGGGTCGGGTCGGTCGCGCCGTGGCTACCCGCGCTGCCGCGTTCGGCTGCCCGATCAGCTACACCGACCTGCAACCGATGAGCGATGTGAACCACAGTTTCGTCGCCGATCTGACGCAGTTGGCCAGCCAAAGCGATGCGCTGATTCTCGCCGCCGCTGCCGACAAGGCAGAAGCCATCATCAATGCCGATGTGCTCAAAGCGCTGGGCCAGGGTGGTTACTTGATCAACGTGGCCCGGGGCAAGTTGGTCAACGAAGTCGATCTGGTAGCGGCATTGAAGGCGGGCGAGATCGCCGGCGCGGCACTGGATGTGTTTGTCGACGAGCCGCGGGTACCAGAGACCCTGTTCGGCAATGAGCAGGTGGTGCTGCAACCCCATCGCGCCAGTGCGACCGTGCAGACCCGCACGCGAATGGGTGAAATGGTGGTGGCGAGCCTGGTGGACAGTTTCGCCGGACGCGTACCGCAGGGCTCGGTAACCGATTGAACCCTGGCCATCGAGGGGACATTGCGCCCCCTCGATGATTCGGCATCAGGCGACAGATCGACGCCCAACTGGAACACCGCGACGACGGTGTCGATCACCATGGCCAGCAGGATCGACAGGCGGGAGATGGTCGCGCTGCCCGTGACCAGCGGTGGAAAAAACTTGGAAAAATAAACACCCTGAACAAGTCGGGGCGTTTGTTGAACTGGCCTTCAGTGCGTTTTCACACAGTCTGCGATGGCAGTTTTTTTCGTTTTCGGCTTCCGCTCATACCTGAGATTTCACCGTCTGCTTCGGCAACTCCCCGAATCGCTGCCGATAGTAATTGGCAAACCGCCCCACGTGACCGAAGCCGAACTCCAGCGCCACCTCCGTCACGCTGCAATGCGGCCGTGCCAGAAGGAATTCACGGGCGGCCTCAAGGCGCAATCCCCGCAAGCGGTCCATCGGGCTTTGACCGTATTCGCGCTGGCACAAAGTGTTCAGGCTGCGAATGCTCACTCCAGCGGCAACCGCCAGTTCAGACAGGCTGATGCCTTGGGCAAGATGCTCACGCATGCAGGAATCGATTTTCTGCAACTGACGCGCAGGCAGACGCGGCGCCGGCGATGGCTCCTGCGCAGCACCGCAATGACTGAGCAGAAACAGCGGCAGGCTTTGCTCCAGATGCTGCAACCAGCATGAAGGCGTTGCGCCCGCCTCGCCTTCGGGCAAATGCTCGAGCAACTCGCTGACCAGCCGAAACCAGCGTATCGCCAGCGGCCGTTGCAGGCGACTGACCGGCGCTAAATCGAAGCCCTCCGGCAAATCATCCCCCAGCGCTCTCTGCCCGGCGGCGAGCAATGTCCGCGGCAGTTTGAGGATCAACTGCTCGCAGCCCTCCTCCCACACCACCCGTGCCTGCTCGCGCGGCGACAGGATCGCCACTTCCCCGGGGCTGACGCCATAGCCCATGCCGTCGGATTCCAGAGTGGCGCTGCCACGCAACGGCATCTGCACCAGCACAAAATCCTCGAACGGCCGCGGGCGGATTTCCACCTGGCCGCCATAGCGCAGTGCATACAGCTCGCAACTGGCGACCTGACCGCGATAGAACGCGGTATCGACGCCGCCCTTCGGCCAGTCCAGCTCATGCTCCACCAGCGCCTGCCCCATCAGCCGCTGGGTTTCCTGGGCCGAGCGGCTGGTGAACACCGGCTCGCGGCACATCAGCGACAGGTTCAGGCCCACGCTATTGGCGGTGGCCGCGTGCAAGGTCGTCATCTCACAACGACCGGTTGCGACGGGCTTCGCTGCGTTGCAAGGTCGCGCTGGGGGTTTCATTGAACAGCTTGCGGTATTCGCTGGCGAACCGGCCCAGGTGCGAGAAGCCCCAGCACATGGCGATCACCGAAATGTTGCGCACCGATGCGTCCTCAAGAATTTCCTGCCGCACGGCGCTCAGACGAAATTTCTTCAGGTAAGCCATGGGCGACACGCCGAAGTGCTTGCGAAAGCCTTCGAACAGCTTGAAGCGCGACACACCGGCCGCCGCCTCGATGTCTTCCAGGTGAATGTCTTCACGGGCGTTGCTTTCGATGAAGTCCTTGGCGCGCACCAGGTAGTACGGCAGCTTGGCGCCCAGTTGGTCGCGCAGTTCGGCGCTGTAGTTGTTGGGCTGGGAAAGGATCAGGCCCTTGATCAGCGCGCTTTCGATATCCCGGGTGAAGAACACCTGATTGAACAGCTCCTGGCCGCGCTCCAGTTCGTCGATGTAATAACGGGCCATCCGCCACCAGGAGGCCGAGGCGCCGTTGACCGCATCCATCACCGGCTCGAACTTCAGCGGCATTTCCAGCGGCCGTTGCAGCATGCCTTCCAGGGTCTGACGCATGGCCATGCGGGTGATCACCACGGAGATCTTGTGGCAGTCACCGGCCATGGTCAGCGACTGGGTTTCGTGGGGCGTGATGATCAGCCCCTGATCCTGGTTGGAGTACAACCGGCGACCGTCCTTGAGCAGTTCCTGCTCGCCGCGAATCGGCAGGCTCAAGCTGTAGCAATTGAGGTGTTCGGCATCCTCGACGCCGATGGTCACGTCCGTGCCGTATTCCATCCGGCCCAGGGTCGTGGACATGGACTTGAACACATTGGCCTTGTGATGAAACTGAATCCGGTTCGGCTGGCGGGTCTGCAGTACGTGCGGTCCGCAAATGCCGGCCATCCATGCACGGGCACCGGCCAGGTCGTAGCGATCTATACGGATATCTCGAAATTGGACAAGGTTTGGATCGGTCATATCAGTACACCCACGGCAAGGGACTTCGACACGCTCTTCGGCGCGTATTTACATTGAAGTAGCAAGGGCTATGCCCAGCCGGCGCGAACAGGCGATATCCGCATTTTTCGGCTACGAATCGCAAACTATCTGGATATCGAACGCGTTGTACGGCATTAACGCGCACAGCAACGGTGCCAAAAGTGGTCGATCACCGGGAAAAACGCTACCCGGCACGTCACTCAGCGCACAAACGCGTTCGATTTCGGGGCGGGGGCGTTACCAAAATTTCCAGGTGTAGGTGGTGATCAGACGGTTCTCGACCCAGTCATTGCCGTGACTGAACTTGGAAACGACATTGCCGGCCTCCACGCCGACGCCTTTGAGCGGACCGCTTTGCACCACGTAGGACAACACCAGATCGCGCTCCTGCTCCGCCGCCTGACTGAGGTTGTCGCCACGGTCGATCGAGGTGCCCTTGAAGTATCGGGTCATGAAGTTAAGACCCGGCATGCCGAGGGCGGCGAAGTCGTAGTCGTAACGGACCTGCCAGGATTTTTCGTTAGGCTTGATGAAGCCCACCCGCGACCAGTTCACCAGGAACGGCTGCGGCACATAACCGCCCAGGGTCGGGAAGTTGCTGTCGCCGAGCATGCGCTGGTAGCCGACGCCGAACCGGTGCCCGCCCTTTTTCAGGGTGGTCATGGCGCCCCAGGACCGGTTGTCGATGTCGCCGTACAACGCCTCGCCGTCCTCGCTGTTGTTGAAGTAACGCAGATCGGTCTTCAGCCCGTAGCCGTCGCCCAGGTCCGCCAGATGGGTGATACCCAAATAGTGCTGCTGGTAGATGTCTTCCAGTTGCGCGTAGAAGTAGCTGCCGGTCAGCGAGGGAGTGAAGGCATAGCTGGCACCGGCGAGGTTCATGCCGTCACTGCCGCGACGCACGCCGGAGCCGGTCTGCAGGTACAGCTTTTCGTAGTTCGAAGAGTTACGCGCGCCGATCTCGGTCAGGCGTCCTGCCGTCAGGGTCAGGCGATCGACGTCCTTGGATTCGAGCAAGGCACCGCGATAGGTCGTCACCAGTTGCCGCGAGTCATCCATGATCACCACCGGCAACAGCGGTCGCAGCTCGCCGACTTTCAGCTCGGTTTTCGAATAGCGCATTTTCAGCGTCACGCCGCCACGGCCGTACTCGTCGGCCTGCTCCTGACGGCTTTTGCTGTACGGGATGATGGTGTCATCACCACGCCCGCCTCCGCCGTCCAGTCGAAAGGCGTACTGCGCCTCCGCATCCAGGCCGAACTGCAACGTGCCTTCGGTGTAGCCGGAGGCGAAACGCAGGTCGAAACCCTGGGTCCAGCTGCCCACCCGCGATTGCGGCGGGTTGTCCTCCTTGTAATCCCGGTCGATGTAAAAGTTGCGGGTGCCCAATGTCAGCTTGCTGTCGCTGACCACATCCGCCTGGGCCAGCAAGGGCGTCAACAGCCCGACCGTTTGAACTCCCCGAACTAACCAATCTTTGTGCAACATATTATTTCTTCCCCTGCCGCGTAGTTGGCAACACATAAATGGAAGGCACTTTCGGTACAGAACCAAAGACCATTAGCAATGGCAGTTTCCAGTGACCTGCAGCGAGACACTCTGGTGGTGCTTCGGTTGAAATTAAGCCGTAACAAGTTCGTCACCGGCTATCCCGTTACTGAAGGACAAATAGCCATTTGCTCAGCCACAGGATTGCGCACCAGCCAGCATTTACGGGGCATGAGCCGCCATTAGCCGAATATCGGCGCTTATTTTCCGGATGGGTTTCCACTACTAATCGGATAGACCCTGTCGGGCACCACGTCATTAAATGAAGACGTGAATTAGCCCATTGGCCGAGGACTGGGAAATGACAACTGCACGAAGTGTCGAACAGTGGAAAAGTTATATTGAAAGTTGCCTGGACTTTCGCCCGCAGGACGGTGTTTATCGCATTGCCCGCGATATGTTCACCGACCCGGAACTGTTCGATCTGGAAATGGAACTGATTTTCGAGAAGAACTGGATCTACGCCTGCCACGAAAGCGAGATCGCCAATAATCACGACTTCATGACCATGCGTGCCGGCCGCCAGCCGTTGATCATCACCCGCGACGGCGAAGGCCGTCTCAACGCCCTGATCAACGCCTGCCAGCATCGTGGCACCACCCTCACCCGTGTCGGCAAGGGTAACCAGTCGACCTTCACCTGCCCTTTCCACGCCTGGTGCTACAAGAGCGACGGCCGCCTGGTGAAGGTCAAGGCACCGGGTGAATACCCCGAAGGTTTCGACAAGGCCACCCGCGGCCTGAAAAAAGCCCGGATCGAAAGCTACAACGGCTTCGTCTTCGTCAGCCTCAATGTGGACGGCACCGACACCCTGGAAGACTTCCTGGGCGATGCCAAAGTGTTCTTCGACATGATGGTGGCGCAGTCGCCCACCGGTCAGCTCGAAGTGCTGCCGGGCAAGTCGGCCTACACCTACGACGGCAACTGGAAACTGCAGAACGAGAACGGCCTGGACGGTTATCACGTCAGCACCGTGCACTACAACTACGTGGCCACCGTGCAGCACCGCCAGCAGGTCAACGCCGAGAAAGGCGTGAGCGCCGGTGACACTCTTGACTACAGCAAGCTGGGCGCCGGCGACAAGGAAACCGACGACGGCTGGTTCGCCTTCCACAACGGTCACAGCGTGCTGTTCAGCGACATGCCCAACCCCGCCGTGCGCCCGGGCTACGCCAGCATCATGCCGCGGCTGGTCGAAGAACACGGCCAGGGCAAGGCAGAGTGGATGATGCACCGCCTGCGCAACCTCAACGTCTACCCGAGCATGTTCTTCCTCGACCAGATCAGCTCGCAGCTGCGGATCATCCGCCCGCTGGCCTGGAACAAGACCGAGATCAACAGCTTCTGCCTGGGCGTGGTCGGCGAGTCGGATGCAGATCGGGAAAACCGCATTCGCCAGTTCGAAGACTTCTTCAACGTGTCCGGCATGGGCACCCCCGATGACCTGGTGGAATTCCGTGAAGCCCAGCGCGGTTTCCAGGCCCGCCTGGAACGCTGGAGCGACATTTCCCGTGGCGAAGGCAAGTGGGTCGAAGGCCCTACCCGCAACAGCGAAACCATCGGCATTTCTCCGGCCCTGACCGGCACCGAGTTCACCCATGAAGGCCTGTACGTCAACCAGCACGCCAACTGGCAACGCTTTTTGCTCGAAGGTCTGGCGCGCAAGGCGGCCGAAGAACAACCGTTGAAACTGCGTGAGGTGTGAACATGAATTCGCAACTGCAATACCGCGTCGAGCAATTTCTCTACCGTAATGCCGAGGCCTGCGATGCCCAGGATTGGGACAGCTACCTGGACATGTTCAGCGATGACAGCGAGTTCCACCTGCCGCAATGGGATTCGGAGCACGTCTACACCACCGACCCGAAAAAAGGCATGTCGCTGATTTATTACCCCAACCGTGGCGGCCTGGAAGACCGGGTGTTCCGCATCCGCACCGGCAAGGCCGCCTCGACCATTCCGATGCCGCGCACCCTGCACCTGATCAGCAACGTGCGCATCGCGCCGCTGGCGGACGATGAGCTGGAAGTGCGGGTCAACTGGAGCACCCAGTACTACCGCATGCAGACCGCCGAGCAGTTCTTCGGCCGCGCCACCTACCGCCTGCGCCCTGACGGCGAGAGCTGGAAGATCGCCCGCAAACACGTGGTGCTGCTCAACGACACGATCAATTCCGTGCTCGATTTTTACCATCTCTGAACCCTGCGGATTAACGCTCATGACGTACAAGGTCGCCTTCAGTTTCGCCGACGGCAAAACACTCTTCTGCAACGTGCAGAACAACGAAATCCTGCTCGACGCGGCCCTGCGCAGCGGGATCAAGATTCCGCTGGATTGCCGCGAAGGGGTTTGCGCGACCTGCCAGGGCCGCTGTGAATCCGGGCAGTACACCCAGGACTACGTGGACGATGAAGCGCTGTCGGCCAGCGATCTGGCCGAGCGCAAGGTGCTGACCTGCCAGACCCGCGTGCAGTCGGATGCCGCCTTCTACTTCGACTTCGACTCCAGCCTCTGCGGCAGCAACGGTCCGAGCAGCCTGCAAGGCACCGTGAGCGAGGTGCGCCAGGTCTCGCCGACCACCGCCATCGTCCATGTCGAAGTGGGTGATGCGGGCGCGGCGCTGGACTATCTGCCGGGCCAGTACGCCCGTCTGCAAGTGCCGGGTACCGAGCATCGGCGCTCGTATTCCTTCGCCTGCGCGCCGGGCAGCAGCAACCTGCAGTTCCTGATTCGCCTGCTGCCCAGCGGCGTGATGACCGACTACGTGCGCGATCGCTGCCAGGTTGGTGACGTGATTCACATGGAGGCGCCGCTGGGTGCCTTCTACCTGCGCCACATCGACCGCCCGCTGGTGATGGTCGCCGGCGGCACCGGGCTGTCGGCGTTCCTCGGCATGCTCGACCAGATCGCCGAACGCGGTGGCTGCGGTCATCCGGTGCACCTGTATTACGGCGTACGCGAAGCCGCGGACCTGTGCGAGGTCTCGCGCATCGAGGCCTATGCCGCGCGCATTCCGGGCTTCCGTTTCACCCCCGTGGTCAGCAACGCAAACCCCGACTGGCCGGGCAAGACCGGCTACATCGCCGAGCACCTGGAGTTGGCCGAACTGCGTGACCAGCCCGTCGACCTGTACCTGTGCGGTCCGCCGCCGATGGTCGAGTCGATCAAGGACTGGCGCCAGCAGCACGGCCTGGATCAAAGCCGCCTTTACCTGGAGAAATTCACCGAAAGCAACAGCTGACGCAGCACCCCATAACAACAATCAATCGGCCCGTCCGAACACAGAACACTGCCCTCATCGATATCCACCGTGCGTTGGCACGACCTACTTCATAGGCCGCCTCATGAAAAACCTGGTATTGCGTGCATGTCTGGCAACCTCCCTCTGCGCGGCGACCGCTGCGCAGGCTGTGGAGCCTGTCCGAATCGGCTTCATCACCACCCTCTCCACGCCCGCCGGCTACCTGGGCGAGGACTCGCGTGACGGCTTTCAGCTGGCGATCGATCAGGAAGGCGGCAAGCTGGGTGGCGTGCCGGTGCAACTGATCGTCGAGGACGACGGCCTGCAACCGGCCAAGGCCAAACAGATCGCCGATCGCATGAGCCTGGACGGCGTCTCGCTGTACACCGGGGTGATTTTTTCCAACGTGCTGGCGGCCGTGATCAACACCGCCACCAAGGATGGTTTCTACGTCAGCAACAACACCGCGCCTTCGACCCTGGCCGGTGAAAAATGCATGGCCAACTACTTCGTCGGTTCCTATCAGAACGACACCCCGCACGAGATGGCCGGTGTCGCCGCCAACGAGCTGGGATACAAGAAGATGGTGATCCTGGCGCCCAATTATCAGGGCGGCCGCGATGCACTGGCCGGCTTCAAGCGTACCTTCAAGGGCGAAGTGACCGAGATCTACACCAAGCTCAACCAGCTGGACTTCTCGGTGGAACTGGCCCGCGTGCGGGCGCTGGCACCTGATGCGATCTTCCAGTTCCACCCGGGCGGTGGCGGCATTAACTTCGCCAAGCAATACGGCGGTTCGGGCCTGTCGGCGCAGATCCCGATGGTGGTGCCGGTGTTCTCCATGGATGAACGCATGCTGGCCGCCACTGGCGATGTGGCCAAGGGCACCAATGTGGTGACCCTGTGGAACCCGCAATCGGACAACCCGGCCAACCAGGCCTTCGTCAAAGCCTTCACCGAGAAGTACAAGCGCGTCCCGACGGTGTATGCCGCGCAGACCTACGACACGGCGCGGCTGATCGGCGCCGCCTTGAAAACCTCGCAAGGCAACCTGAAAGACCAGCCGGCGTTCCGCGACGCGATGAAGAACGTCAAGTTCGACTCCATCCGTGGCGACTTCAGCTTCGCGCAAAACCAGCACCCGGTGATCGACTGGTACCTGCTGCAAGTGCAGGCCGGCGCCGACGGCAAGCTGGTGGAAGTGCCGATCAAGACCCTGGCGACCCGTCACGCCGACAGCTACGCGGCGCAGTGCTCGATTTGACCGATACCTGACTTTAGGAGCGGGCCAGTCAAGCCGCCGCAGAACCTGTAGCAGCTGGCGAAGCCTGCGTCCGGCTGCGAAGCAGTCGTGAAATCAGCCAACGCGGTGTCTCAGGCAGACCTCGCATTCAGGTTTTGCGACTGCTTCGCAGCCGGACGCAGGCTTCGCCAGCTGCTACAGGGACCGTGTTTAGGCTTGACTGAGCGGAATTCAGGCTTGCCCGCGAATAGGCGTTTCAGGCGACATCGATGTTGGATGTGCCGGCCCTTTCGCGGGCAAGCCTCGCTCCTACAGGGTGTCTTGAATGGATGAGGAACGCTGAAATGCTATTGCTCGAACAGATTCTCAATGGCCTGCAATACAGCGCCCTGCTGTTTCTGCTGGCCTCAGGCCTGACCCTGATTTTCGGCATCATGGGCGTGATCAACCTCGCCCACGGTGCCTTTTACATGGTCGGTGCGTTCTGCGCCGCCTACACCGCCATGGCCACCGGTTCGTTCTGGCTCGGTGGCCTGGCCGCGCTGATCGGCTCGGCCTGTTACGGCGCGCTGATCGAAACCTCGATCATGCGCCGCCTCTACAAACGCGATCACCTGGACCAGGTGCTCGCGACCCTGGCCGTGGTGTTTTTCAGCAACGAGCTGCTGACCCTGATCTTCGGTCGCAGCCCGCCGGCGATGCCCACCCCCGAGTGGTATTCGAGCTTTGTCGAAGTGCTGCCGGGGCTGATGTACCCGGTCAGTCGGCTGCTGTTCATCGGTGCCGGATTGCTGGTAGCGGTGGGCATGTGGCTGCTGATCAATCACACGCGCCTGGGCATGTTGATCCGTGCCGGGGCCGACGATCACGAAATGGTCGGCGCGCTGGGGGTCAACATCGCCCGTCTGTACACCCTGGTGTTCGTCTTCGGTTGTGTGCTGTGCGGGCTGGCCGGGTTCATGGCCGCGCCGCTGCTGTCGGTGGAGATCGGCATGGGCGAGAAGATCCTGATCACCACCTTCGTGGTCATCGTCGTCGGCGGTGTCGGCTCGGTGCGCGGTGCGCTGGTGGGGGCCTTGCTGATCGGCATGGTCGACAGCCTGGGCCGCGCCTACATTCCGCCGCTGCTGGATCAACTGCTGCCCAGCGAAACCAGCGGCACCCTGAGCGCCGGGCTTATTTCCGCCAGCGCCTACATCGTCATGGCCCTGGTGCTGCTGGTGCGTCCGCGCGGCCTGCTGCCGGCCCGAGCCTGAGGAGAACTTCATGTCACCACGCCTCATCATCGACCTTGCGTGCCTGGCGACTTTCGCCTGCATGCCGCTATTGGCCCACTGGCTGCACGAGCCCTATCTGGTCAGCTTCTTCACCCGCCTTGCCATCTACGGCATGGCAGCCATCAGCCTGGACCTGCTGATCGGCTACGGCGCCATGGTCAGCTTCGGCCATGCCGCGTTCTTCGGCCTGGGCGGCTACATCGTTGGCGTCATTGCCTTTCACACCTCCCAGGGCATGCCGCTGTGGGGCTGGGACGGCAGCAACAGCGCGCTGGTGGTGTGGCCGCTGGCGCTGCTGGTGTGCGCGCTGTTCTCGCTGTTGGTGGGTTACCTGTCGCTGCGCACCAGCGGCGTGCAGTTCATCATGATCACCCTCGCCTTCGGCCAGATGCTCTACTTCGTGCTCGGTTCGCTGTCGCTGTATGGCGGTGATGACGGGATCCTGATCAACGAACGCAATACCTTCGGCGCCCTGAACCTGGGGGACGCCAACCACTTCTACTACCTGTGCGTGGCCTTGCTGGCCGGCTGGCTGCTGCTGTGCCGGCGGCTGGTGAATTCGCGGTTCGGCTTCGTGTTGCGCGGGCTGAAGCAAAGTGAGCGGCGCAGTGTCAGCCTGGGGCTCAAACCCTTGCGTTATCGCCTGACAGCCTTCGTGATCGCCGGCACCGGTGGTGGACTGGCGGGGATTCTGTGGGCCAACTACGCGCTGTTCGTCAGCCCCGACATGGGCGCCTGGCACAAGTCCGGCGAATTGATGGCGATGGTGATCCTCGGCGGCGTCGGCACCCTGCTCGGCCCGCTGCTGGGTGCTGCCACCTACCTGGGTCTGGAGCAGGTACTGAGCCAGTGGACCGAACACTGGATGCTGATCTTCGGGCCACTGCTGTTGCTGGTGGTGCTGTTCGGCAAGAAAGGCGTCTACGGCTTGCTGCTGAGCCTGTTGCAGCGCAAACCGAAGATCGCCGCCATCCCGTCGAACGCCGCCGTGGAGGCCCGCCCATGAGCGCACAACTGTCGATTCGCGATCTGCACAAGGCCTTCGGTGCGGTGAAGGCCACCAACGGCGCCAGCCTGGAACTTGCCAAGGGCGAACTGCACGCCATCATCGGCCCGAACGGCGCGGGCAAGTCCACGCTGATCGCGCAGATTGCCGGGGAGATTTTTCCCGACAGCGGCCAGATTCACCTCGACGACCAGGACATCACCCGCGTTCCGGCCTGGCAACGTCCGCGCCTGGGCCTGGCGCGGGCGTTTCAGGTCAGCCAGCTGTACACCGAATTCACCCTGCAGGAGAACGTCGCCCTGGCCATCGCCGCCCGCGAAGGCAAGGCGTTCGGCATGTGGCGCCCGCTGAGCCGCGACACCCGCCTGCTGGAGCCTGCGCTGGGCTACCTGCAGCAAGTGGGCCTGGGCCCGCGCGCGCAGGATCCGGTCAATGAGCTGTCCCACGGCGAACGGCGGCAACTGGAAATCGCCCTGGCACTGGCGCAGGAGGCCTCGGTACTGCTGCTCGATGAGCCGATGGCCGGGATGGGGGCCGACGAGTCGGCGCGCATGACCGAGCTGCTGCACAGCCTCAAGGGCCGCTACGCGATCCTTTTGGTGGAGCACGACATGGACGCGGTGTTCGCCCTCGCCGACCGCATCACCGTGCTGGTCTACGGCCAGACCGTGCTGACCGGCAGCGTCGAACAAGTGCGCAACGACCCGCAGGTGCGGGCCGCTTACCTGGGAGAAGAACATGCTTGAAGTTCAGGGTTTGAAAGCGGGCTATGGCTTGAGCCAGGTGTTGTTCGACATGCACCTGAGCATCGAACAGGGCCAGGTGGTGTCACTGATTGGGCGCAACGGCATGGGCAAGACCACCACGGTCAAATCGATCATGGGTCTGCTCAAGCCCAGCGCCGGCAGCATCCGCATCAACGGCACGGAAATGCGCGGCGCGGCGCCCTATCGCATCGCCAAGGCGGGCCTCGGGCTGGTGCCGGAAGGTCGCCGGGCCTTCGGCACCCTGAGCGTGCGGGAAAACCTGCTGGCCACCGCCACCAAGGGCAAGTGGGATGTGGAACGCGTCTATGAACTGTTTCCGCGTTTGCTCGAGCGTCAGGACCAGCTGTCGCGCACCCTGTCCGGCGGCGAACAGCAGATGCTGGTGGTCGGTCGCGCGCTGCTGACCAATCCCAGCCTGTTGATTCTCGACGAAGCCACCGAAGGTCTGGCACCGATCATTCGCGAGCAGATCTGGAGTTGCCTGGCCACCCTCAAGGCCGAGGGCGAGACGATTCTGGTGATCGACAAGAACCTCAAGGAAATGGCGCGGGTGGTCGACCGTCACCACATCATCGAGAAGGGTCGCCAAGTCTGGGACGGCACGCCCCAGGAGCTGGCGGCGCAACCGGAACTGTCGCAACGCTACCTGGGAGTGTGAGCCGTCATGGACCTGAATCAGGCTTACAACAACGTGGCGGCGGTGGGGAATTTCCCGCAGATCATGCAGGGCTTCCGCCAGCGCAGCGTCGAGACCTATGCCCGTCATGCCTGGCAGCGAGACGTGGCTTACGGCAATGCGCTGCGCGAGCGCTTCGACTGGTACGCCCAGGCGAAGGCCGGAGCGCCGACGCTGTTGTTCATCCACGGAGGCTACTGGCAGGCCTCGGACAAGGACGACTACGCCTTCATTGCCGAGGGCCTGATCGGGGCCGGCTTCAATGTCGGCCTGCTCGAGTACACCCTGGCGCCCGAGGCGAACATGGGCACCATCGTCGGCCAGATTGGCAAGGCGCTGGACTACCTGATGGCGCACCGCGAAGCCTTGAACATCGGTCCGCAGGTGGTGCTCTGCGGACACTCGGCAGGCGGCCATCTGACCGCGCTGCATCGCCAACATCCGCTGCTGTCCCTGGCCATGCCGATCAGCGGCCTGATGGAGCTCGACCCCATCAGCCGCTGCTGGCTGAACGACAAGTTGCAGCTGAGCGCGGAGGAGATCCGCCGCTACAGCCCGCAACGGCTGATCGGCGAGGGTGCACCGTTGCTGGTGACGGTGGGTGGGGAGGAGTTGCCGGAGTTGATCCGACATTCGCGGGAGTACGCCGCTGCCTGTCGTGAGGCCGGGCAGGTGGTGAGCTTGATCGAGGTTGCGGGGTGTCATCATTTTGCGGTGCTGGATGATCTGGCCCAACCCGACGGCGAGCACCTGCGCGCACTCCTGAAATTCGCAAACCTGTAGGAGCGAGCACGCTCGCGATGGACGTCAACGATAACGCGGGAAACCTGATACCCCGCGGTGTCCCGGCGTCCATCGCGAGCGTGCTCGCTCCTACAGGGGACGGTGTTTAACAAGGGTGAAATCACTCTCGCCAGATCTGGCTACCACTTTGCCGTTTGCGGCTTTTTTGCCCCTCCCCGCCTTCATACAGTGACTGCGTATCCAGACAGGAATTGCGTATGTCCAGCCTCTCGCTCAGGGTCCGACGGACCGAACTTCTGACCCCCAGAATCCGCCGCGTGCTGCTGGTCTCCAGCAACGCCGCGCCGCTGCCGGGCTTCACCGCCGGCGCGCATCTCGAACTGCATGTGCCCGGCAGTCGCGTTCAACGCCGGGCCTATTCGCTGGTCAACCTGCCCGACGGCGAGCACTACGAAATCGCCGTGCAGCTCGAAGACGCGAGCACCGGCGGATCGCGTTGGGTGCACTCGCTCAAGGAAGGCGATGAGCTGTTGGCCGATGCGCCGCGCAACCACTTTCCCCTGAACGAAAACACCGAGCATGCGCTGCTGATCGCCGGCGGTATCGGCATCACGCCGATGCTCGGCATGGCTCGCGCGCTGCAGGCGGCGGGCAAGCCCTTCACCCTGCATTACGCCGGTCGCGATGAGGCGCAGATGGCCTATCTACAAGAAGCCCGCGCCTGCCAGGACACCCACTGCTGGATCAGTGGCGGCGACCCGCAAAAACGCTTCCAGGCAGCCACGATTCTGGCCGCGCCAAGGCCCGGCCTGCACCTCTACATCTGCGGCCCGAGCGCCATGCTCAACAGCGTGCTGGCCTGCGCCCGCGAACTGGGCTGGGCGGAGGATCACCTGCATTACGAACTGTTCAGCGGCGCCCTGGAAATGGCCGGTGACCAAGGCTTCGAAGTGCACCTGCGCGAGTCCGGCGTGAGCCTGCAAGTGGCCGCCGGGCAAAGCGTGCTGGACGCCATGCTCGAGGCCGGCCTGGACCCGATGTTCGATTGCCGCCGGGGTGACTGCGGGGTGTGCGTCGCCCAGGTCATCGACGGCCAGCCCGATCACCGCGACATCTGTCTGTCGGAGCGCGACCGCGCCGGCGGCAGTTTCTGTACCTGTGTCTCCCGTGCCAGCAGCGCGCTGCTGGTACTCGATCTGTGACAAGCCGAGGACATCCCGTGATACCGACCAACGAACAAATCGCTGCCTTGATCCGCGAGGACAGCGTGCACAAGAGCGTCTACACCGACCCGACCCTGTTCAAGCTGGAGATGGAGCGCATCTACGGCAATGCCTGGATCTACGTCGGCCACGAAAGCCAGGTCAAGAACCCCGGCGACTACCACACCACGCGCATCGGCGATCAGGACGTGATCATGGTGCGCGGCGCCAACCAGCAGGTCAGCGTGCTGTACAACCGCTGCCCGCACAAGGGCGCCAAGCTGGTGGCCGACGGCGACGGCAGTGTCGGCAAGTTCTTCCGCTGCCCGTATCACGCCTGGACGTTCAAGCTCGACGGGCAGCACCTGTCGGCGCCGCTCAAGAGCGGTTTCGAGGGCACCTGCTACGACCCCAAGCACCCGGACTTTTCCATGGTCAGCGTCGCCCGCGTCGAGAGCTATCGCGGCTTCGTGTTCGCCAGCCAGGCCGCGTTCGGCCCGGACCTGAAGACCTTCCTCGGTGGCGTCATCACCTCCATCGACAACCTCTGCGATCGCTCGCCCATCGGTGAAGTCGAGGTGGCGGGCGGCATCTTCCGGGTCCAGCAGCGCTCGAACTGGAAGGTGTTCTACGAAAACCTGCACGACACCATGCACGCCCGCGTGACCCACGAATCCTCGGTGGACGCCGCCCGTGGCGAAGCCGAAGCCATCGGTGAAATGCCTTTCGAATTGCTGATCATGGACGGCAACGGCGAGCCGTACGACTTCTGGGAAAAACTCGAACTGCGCGCCTACCACAACGGCCACGGCTACATGGAAGCGATCTTCGATCCGGCGGCGGCCGAACGCGACGAGGTTTCCCGCGCCCACTTCGAATGCCTGATCCAGGCCTACGGCGAGCAACGCGCCAAGGAAATCCTGGGGATGAACCGCCACAACACGGTGATCTACGGCAGCGGCTCGCCGCACACGGTGTTCATGCAGTTCCGGGTGATCCGCCCCATCGCCGTGGACCAGACCATGGTCGAGATCCAGACCTTCCGCTGCAAGGGCGCGCCGGATGCGGTGTTCGACCGTGCGCTGACCTACGCCAACGTCATCAATTCCCCCTCCTCCAACGTCATGCCCGACGACGTCGAGGTCTATGCTCGTTGCCAGGAAGGCAACATGACCCGTGGTGGCGAGTGGATCAGCATGCACCGCTACGCCGGCACCGATACGCCGCTGGAAGACGGCGCGGTGTCCACCAACGGCACCAGCGAACTGCCGATGCGCAACCAGTTCGCCGCCTGGAAACAGTTCATGACCGCCACCCTGATCGCCAAGGAGAGCACCCATGCTGCTTGACCGCCGAATCGACGTCGACACCCGCCAGCTGACTCCCGCCCAGGTTCCGGTGGAAACCCTGCGCCAGATCGAACAGTTCCTGTACCAGGAGGCGCGCCTGCTGGACGAGCGACGCTTCTGGGAGTGGGACAAACTGTTCACCGACACCGGCATGTACTGGGTGCCGCACAAGCACGATCAGGCCAACCCGTTCGATCACATCTCGCTGTTCTGGGAAAACCGCATGCTGCGCGAGGTGCGCATTCGCCGGGTGGAAAACGCCCGTAACTGGTCCCAGCAGCCGCAGACCCAGACCGCGCACCT
The DNA here is from genome assembly GCF_020164475.1 of Pseudomonas sp. REP124. GTDB lineage: Bacteria > Pseudomonadota > Gammaproteobacteria > Pseudomonadales > Pseudomonadaceae > Aquipseudomonas. Next base: position 32,704 of record NZ_JAIQWX010000032.1, read on the forward strand.
GGTCGGCAACGTGATGGTCGAAGGTCTGGACGCCCAGGGCCTGCTGGTGGTCAGCGCCAGCTTCCAGTACAGCGAATGGCGCCTGGAACAACGCCAGCTCGCCGGTCGCTACACCTACAAGCTGGTGGCGCAGGAAGCGGGTGGCTGGAAGATCCAGCTCAAGCGCGTGGACCTGATCAACTGCAACGACGTGTTCGCCAACCTCGAGGTGTTCGTGTGATGAACGCGCCGGTGGTGATCGCCCTGCATTATCAGAACGACGTGCTGCATCCGGAGGGCAAGATTCGCGTCGGGCTGGGGGCCGAAGACGGCGCGCGTAATGCTCTGCTCGATGCCGCCGGCCGGCTGCTGGCCGGTGCGCGGAGCAAGGGCTGGCCGATCGTCCATGTGCGCGTGGCCTTTCGCCCGGACTACGCCGATCTGATCCAGAATGCGCCGATCCTGCGCAATGTCGCGGCCATCGGTGCAGTCCGGGAAGGCAGCTGGGGCGCGGAGTTTTTCAGCGACCTGGCACCGAAGAACAACAACCTCGAGTTCGTGGTCACCCATAACCGCATCAATGCCTTCTATGGCTCGCCGCTGGAAACCCTGGTGCGTCGGTTCAACCCTGCACAGCTGCTGATCGCCGGCGTGGCCACCCACTCGGTGGTGGAGAGCACGGTACGCCATGCGGTGGATTGCGGTTTCGAAGTGACGGTAGCGGCCGACGCCTGCGCCAGTGCCGACAGCGGCGTCCATGCTGCCTCGCTGGCGAGCATGGCGCTGATCGCGCGGATCACTGATGTCAGGCAGGCACTGGAGGAATCGGCATGATGCTCGAAGACAAGGTGGCGATTGTCACCGGCAGCACCCAGGGACTGGGCCTGGACATCGCGCGGCAGCTATTGGCCGAGGGTGCGCAGGTGATGCTGGTGGGACGCAACGCCGACAGCGGCCAGGCCCTGGCGCGGGAATTAGGGTGCGGCTTCTCGGCTTGCGACGTGGAGTGCGACGAAGACATCGACGCCTGCATCGCCGCAACCCTGGCCCGCTTCGGCAGGCTCGACATTCTGGTCAACAACGCGTGCCTGTACGCCGATCAGGGGCTGGCATCGAGTCGCGAACAATGGTTGAAAACCCTCAACGTCAATCTGGTGTCGGCGGCGATCTTTACCCAGAAGACCGCCGCGCACCTGCCCAGCGGCGGCGTGGTGATCAACATCGGCAGCACCGGCGGCAAATTCGGTGCGGCCGGGCGGGCGCTCTACCCCGCCTCCAAGGCCGGCATCCTGCAACTGACGAAAAACCTGGCCATGACCCTGGCCCCGGAGCAAATCCGCGTGCTCAGCGTTTCTCCGGCCTGGACCTGGTCGCCCAGCGTCGCCGACTTCAGCGACAACGACCCGCAACTGGCCGACCGAGTCGGCGCGCCGTTTCATCCCCTCGGACGCATCGGCCGCGGTCATGAGATCGGCAGCGTCGTGGCCTTTCTGTGCAGCGCCGGCGCCGGCTGGATGACAGGTGTCGACGTGCCGGTGGACGGCGGCTTTTCGATTCTCGGCCCGGACCGTGGCGTGTCGCCGCGGGTCTGGTTCCAGCAATACCGTGACAGCCAATAAAACCTGATAACCGAATGAGGTAGATGACATGGGCAAGATGATTGAAATCCGGGCAACGGACAGCAATGCCACGTTCAGCGGCTACCTGGCGCTGCCGGCCAGCGGCAAGGGTCCCGGCGTGGTGATCGGCCAAGAGATTTTCGGGGTCAACGCCAACATGCGCGCGGTGGCCGATTTCTACGCCGAGGAAGGCTATGTGGCACTGGTGCCGGACCTGTTCTGGCGCCTGCAACCGGGCATCGATCTGGGCTACAGCGAAGCGGATTTCGCGGTGGCCATTGACCTGTTCCAGCGCCTGGACGTGGACAAGGCCGTCACCGACATCGATGCCAGCTTCAAGGCCCTGCGTGCGCTGCCCGAGGTCGAGGGTACGGGCCTTGGCTACGTCGGTTTCTGCATGGGCGGCAAGCTGGCCTGGCTGACCGCGACCCGCACCGACGTGGCCTGTTCCGTCGGCTACTACGGCATGGGCATCGAACAGCTGCTGCACGAATCGGAAAACCTCAAGGGTCGTCTGGTCCTGCACTTTGCCGAACACGATGTTTACTGCGACGCCGCTGCCCGCAGCCAGATCAGCACGCATCTGGCCGGTCACGACAAGGCCGAAATCTATGTCTATCCCGGCGTCGACCACGCCTTCGCCCGCGCCGGTGGCATGCATTACGACAAGCCGGCCTCGCTGATGGCTCACGAGCGCAGCATCGCCGCACTCAAGCGCGAGATCGGCCCGCACTTCAACCTGTCGGCCCTGTGGGAAGAACACATCCGCCACGAGTTCGACACCCGCGATGTGCCCGCAACCATGGCAACCATGGTCTCCGAACCCTACGTCAACCACATTCCGACCATGACCGGCGGTGTCGGCGCCAAGGAACTGAGCCGCTTCTACCAGCACCATTTCGTCCACGGCAACCCGCCGGACATGAAGCTCATCCCGATCTCGCGCACCATCGGCGCCCTGCAGATCGTCGATGAATTCATCATGTGCTTCACCCACAGCACCGAGATCGACTGGATGCTGCCCAACGTCGCGCCGACCGGCAAATACGTCGAGATTCCAATGCTGGGAGTGATCAAGTTTCGGGGCGACAAGCTCTATCACGAACACATCTACTGGGATCAGGCCAGCGTGCTGGTGCAGATCGGTTTGCTGAACCCTGAGGGCTTGCCCGTGGCCGGGGTGGAAACCGCCAGGAAGCTGCTGGACGAACAACTGCCATCCAATACGTTGATGGGGCGCTGGGCGCAGAGCGGGGAATAAACATCGAGGGGGCATTGCGCCCCCACGATGACCTGGTGTCAGGCGAACAAATCAACGCCCAACTGGAAGGCTACCCACAGAGCGAGGCCGGTGGCGAACGCCAGGGCAATGTTCTCGAACAGGTTGTTGCGGTACTGCTTGTCCAACAGTTTTTTCTGGTTGGACATGATCAGCAGGCCGAGGGAAATGATCGGCAAGCCGACGATGTTCAGCGCACTGACACCGATGGTCAGAGTCACGAAGTCCGGCATGCCGGGCATGGACCAGATCAGTGGTGTGACGAGGATGAACAGCATGAACCACTTGTGCATCGGATCATGGTGAAACTCTTTGCCGTACTTGTCGCGACGCTTGGGGAAGACATGCTGGAAGGCATCGGTGATGAGCATCGGGAAAGCCGTGGTCTTGCCCGAAATACTGGCAAACAGCGTGGCAAATACGCCGATGAAGAACACGTACCAGCCGATCGAACCGAAGTAGATTTCCAGCGCCTTGCCCAGGTCGCCCAGGGTTTTGACCTCGATGCCGTTGGGACGCAGAATTTCCGCGCCGACAATCCAGATGGCCAGGTTGATGATGATCCCGATGAACACCGCAAACAGCAGATCGTTGCGTTGAATGCGCTTGTGTTGCGGCCCGGTCCAGCCCTTCTGGCGCATCACATAAGGATGCACGAAGTTGGCCACCGAACCCGCGACAGCGCCGATCACCGACACCGCTACGAGCAACGCGCCATGCACGCCTTCGTCCTTCGGAATGCTGAAGCCGATGGTGCCTTTGATGATACCGCCCACATCCGGACCCGACATGACAGCCAGGGCAATGAACGCCAGGGTCATGATCGCCAGCAGCAGCTTCATCACGCCTTCGATCATCGAGTAGATGTTGCGACCGACCAGCATCCATACCGCCAGTACCACCGCCACCGAGCAAAGCAATGGCTGGTCGATCTTGAACAGCATCGCCAACGACTCCCCTGCCCCCTTGATCATGTAGGCGTTCATCAAGTGCCCCATCAACAGGGCGTAAACCAGCATGAACCAGGCGAAAAACGGGTTGAGCTGGGCATACCCCTGGAGGATGGTCATGCCCTGGTTATTGCATAACTGGAAGCGCGCAATGATGTTGACGATGAGGTATCTCAGCAACAGAGACACCGCCAATACCCACATCATCGCGTAACCGTAGTTGGCACCGGCCACGGACGAAGTGATCAGATCACCTGCGCCCAGCCAGGACAATACGGCAATGATGCCTGGGCCCAGGAGTTTGAATATTCGTAGAAATCGACTTTGCGCGGGCGCCACGGCCTGGCCTTCCACGTTGGGAATGCTGGTCATTCGAAGGTATCTCCATTGTTTTTTTTGTGAGAACCCGGCAAGTCGAACACAATAAGTACGACGTCGTACAACATTAGTTAAAACGAGAATATTTAAAAATGTTTCAATCCCATAGGCGGTGTGCGGGCATAGCTATTAGCCATGGCTTGGTATCTGCGTGATGGTTGATCGTGATGCGGATTTTGTGGATCGAGGGGCTGCAGGATTCGGTGCAGTTAACTTCAGAGTTATGAACGCATCTTGCTCGTGATGTTGAGCCGCGATCTTTGACCTTCTGAAGGAACGAGCATGCTCGCGATGGTCGACTGAACAGCGCGGGGTGTCAGGTGCCCCGCGTTATCGTTGAAGACCATCGCGAGCATGCTCGCGCCTACAGAGAGTCAGGCGTGCTCGCTGGCGTGCGTCGTTCGCGGCTCGCCATGACCGTGGTCTGCCACCTCGATCACCTGCACTTCCTTGCCGTCGCAGTCATGCAGTTTGCCTTCGCGGAAGTAATCCCCTTCACGCAACGCCGCCAGGTCCTGATAACGAATGACCCGCTCGGTGCCCGCCGCGAACACCGACTGCTGATCGGAGTTGCCGGCGGTCAGGTGGTTGAAGGCCAGGTTCAGCACGATCGCCATGATGGCCGAGGAGCTGATGCCCGAATGGAAAATCGTCGCGAACCAGCTTGGGAAATGCTCGTAGAAGTTCGGTGCGGCGATCGGGATCATGCCGAAGCCGATGGAGGTGGCGACGATGATCAGGTTGACGTTGTTGCGGTAATCGACCTTGGACAGCGTGCGAATACCGCTGGCGGCCACGGTGCCGAACAGCACGATGCCGGCACCGCCGAGCACGGAGGTCGGCACGGCGGCGATGACCCGGCCCATGAAGGGCAGCAGGCCGAGAATCACCAGGAACAGACCGCCGGTGGCGACCACATAACGGCTCTTGATCCCGGTCACTGCCACCAGGCCGACGTTCTGGGCGAAGGCGCTCTGGGTGAAGGAACCGAAGATCGGCGCGATCATGCTCGACAGCATGTCGGCACGCAGGCCGTTGCCCAAGCGCTTGGAGTCGACCTTGGTCTCGATGATTTCACCGACCGCCAGGATGTCCGCCGAGGTTTCCACCAGGGTCACCATGACCACGATGCACATCGACAGGATCGCCGCGAAATGGAAGGTCGGCATGCCGAAGTGGAACGGCGTGGGGAAACCGAACATCGGGCCCTGGGTGACAGCCGAGAAGTCCGCCATGCCGAGGAACACCGCGACGATGGTGCCGATCACCATGGCCAGCAGGATCGACAGGCGGGAGATGGTCGCGCTGCCGATCTTGCTCAGGAACAGCACCAGCACCAGGGTCATCGCCGCCAGACCAATGTTGGCCATGCTGCCGAATTCCGGAGAGTGACTGTTGCCGCCCATGGCCCAGCGCGCCGCCACCGGCATCAAGGTCAGGCCGATGGTGGTGATCACGATACCCGTGACCAGCGGTGGGAAGAATTTGGTGATCCGTGAGAACACCGGCGTGATCAGCAGGCCGATCAACGACGCCGCTATCACCGCCCCCAGAATCGCCTGGAAGCCGCCCTCCCCGTCCGTGCTGACAATCGCCACCATGGTCGCGACGCCGGAGAACGAAACGCCCTGTACCAGCGGCAACTGACAGCCGAAAAACGGTAGACCCAGGGTTTGCAGCAACGTGGCCAGCCCCCCCGCAAACAATGAAGCAGCAATCAACAAACCAATGTCAGCCGGCGACAGCCCGGCAGCCTGACCAATGATCAAAGGCACCGCGACGATGCCACCGTACATGGTCAGAACATGTTGCAGGCCGTAAGCCATATTCGCGCCGATCCCAAGATTTTCGTCTTCGGGCCGTTGGTGTGAAACATGGGGCGTTTTCATGTTAGGGGGTTCCCTGGTTTTTGTTATGCGCACACTGTATTCAAGATCTGTGACAAAAGTCTATAGAGTTGTATACAACTTATTCGTCAAGTTATGAACGGTCAGTCATGCAGACTGTGTGCCATTACCTTCAAACCTCGAAATACATCCATCCGGCCCATTTTCCTCTCCCCGCTAGGCTTTTGAGTTCGCGGCGACCATCGGTTGTGGTCGCTCTCTTTCATATGCATATTAAATATGCATAGTTGGTGATTCGAGACTCTGGAGACTTGACCCATGAAAGACGAATACGACTTCAGCCACGCCAAACGCGGAGCCGTCGCTTCAAGCAAAGGCAAAACCCGAATCACTATCATGCTCGACGATGTCGTTATCGAAGCCGCCCGGGCGCTGGCGGAGAGCGAGGGCTATGGCTACCAGACGGCAATCAACAACACCCTGCGCCGGGCGCTGCTGACCGATCCGCGCAAGTCGGCAGAGCCGGATGCTGGCGGGCACTTGAAGAAGGGCATCACCTCTTCCGAGTTGAAGGCCCTGGAGAAAAAGCTTTCGGAAGTGCTGCGGGAAATCCATCGCGTGATGGAGCCTGAAGTGCAACCCTAGACGGGCACGGAAAAGGGGCAGATTGATTCAATCTGCCCCTTTTTTGTATCCACGCTCAGGCGTTACTGCTGTTGGATCAAGCGCTCCAGGGTCTGGATCAGCGCGGGATGGTCAGGCACCCGGATGCCGAATTCGCTCTCCAGCAGATCGATCAACGCCTGCACCTCGGCCACCTCCCGGCGCTCGCTATCCTGGCCCGAACGATGGATCGCGAAACTGCCGTTGTTCAGTGTGCGGCGCCAGCCTTCCCCGGTGCGCGCCACCATGAGTTGCCGGGTGAAGGACGAGTCGGGATGGGTCGACACGTACCAGTTGCCGACGGTGTAATCGATGGCTTCCTGGCGTTGCAGGTCGAAGATGTACATCTGCCGCCACTCGTCCCCGACCCTGGCGCGCAGGGTGTAGCCATCGGCATGTTGCTCGATGCGATAGGGCTCATGGGGCGTGGGTTGTTCTTCGCGACTATCGAGCAGCAGCGGCGCGGTGGGCACCATGCCGCCGAAGCCGACATCGCTGATGTAGCGCACACCGTCCAGGGTCACCAGACTCAAGCGATGGGTACGCGCGGGCCAGGCGCCTTCGGGCTGGCCGATGACCACGCGTCCGCTGATGCCCCGGGCGTCGAAGCCCAGCTCCTGAAGCAGCGTCAGGTACAGATTGTTGAGTTCGTAGCAGTAGCCACCGCGCCCGCCGTGCAGGACTTTGTGCTCGATCGAAGGCAAGTCGATCAGCACGGGTTCGCCGGACAACGTGGTGAGGTTTTCAAACGGGAAAGCGCCGGTGTGGCGCAGTTGCAGCAGACGCAGGGTTTCCAGGGTCGGCGCTGGGGGCGCGTCGAAACCCAGGCGTTGCAGGTATAGCGCCGGGTTGCTCAGGCGTGGCTCGCTCATCGTTCAGTCCTTTTGCACGCAAGTCGCGGATCGTTCCGCCAATGGGCGCTATGTATAAAGGATGAACCGCTGCCGCTGACAATTAATTTAGCCAATCGCCCGCGGTGCCCCTTCAGCGGCGCTTGCGCGAGCCCAGTTCGATCCAGGTCGGCGCATGATCGCTGGCGTGCTCTTCGTTGCGCACCCATGCGTCGACGCCCGCGTTCTGCAAGTAAGGGCTCGACGCCGGATTGAGCAGCAGGTGATCGATACGCAGCCCGGAGTTCTTTTGCCAGTGCTGGCGGAAATAATCCCAGAAGGTGTAGATGCGCTCCTCCGGGTAGAGATGACGCAGAGCATCGGTCCAGCCCTGGTCCAGCAGGCGCTGATAGCATTCGCGACTCTCCGGTTGCAGCAAGGCATCCTTGAGCCACGAGCGCGTGTTGTAGATGTCGAGATCGGTAGGCACCACATTGTAATCACCAGCCAGAATCACCGGATGCTCGCTGCCTTGCAGCGTTTGCGCATGACTGATCAGCCGTTCGAACCACGCCAGCTTGTAATCGAATTTCGGCCCGGGTTGCGGGTTGCCGTTGGGCAAGTACAGGCAGCCGACGAGCACGCCGTGCACCGCCGCCTCCAGATAGCGACTGTGAGTGTCGCTGTCATCGCCGGGCAGCCCTCGCCGGCTCTCCAGCGGCTGCGCGTCACGCGCCAGGATCGCCACGCCGTTCCACGACGCCTGCCCCTGCCAGATCGCGCCATAACCGATGGCCTCGAGCTCTGCGGCGGGGAACGCGGTGTCGACCGACTTGAGTTCCTGCAAACAGGCGATATCCGGTTTCTCGCGTTCGAGCCACGCCAGCAGATTCGGCAACCGGGCGCGCATGCCGTTGACGTTGAAGGTCGCGATTTTCAGCTTTTTCATGGCCCCGATCCGTTTGGTTGGGTGTCCAGGTTGTGACCGTTTTGCTGGCGGGTGGTTGCGTCGACAATCACTGGTGCGGCGTAATGGACGCCCTTGCCCTCTCTGCTTGCCGAGTAAGACCTAGATGACAGACACCTTCTTGCAGGGCCAGCGGATCTGCTTGCGCCCACTGCAATACACCGACGCCGACGCCTTGGTACACGCCGCCGCGGATGGTGAACTGTGGAACCTGAAAGTCACGGTCGTACCCAGCGCCACCACCGTCGACGCCTACCTGAAAAAAGCCCTCGACGGCCGCGAGGCCGGGACGGTGCAGCCTTTCGTGATTGTGTTGAAGGACAGCGGCGAAGTGATCGGCTCGACCCGCCTGTGGAAAATCGACCCGCTCAACCGCAAGCTGGAAATCGGCAGTAGCTGGATCTCGGCGCGCTGGCAGAAAACCTTCGTCAACACCGAAGCCAAATACCTGCTGCTGCGTTATGCCTTCCAGGAACTGAACTGCGTGCGGGTGCAATTCACCACTGATGAAACCAACCAGGCCTCGCGCAACGCAATCCTGCGCCTGGGCGCGCAGCAGGAAGGCATCGTCAGAAACGAACGCATCATGCCCGATGGCCGCAAGCGCAACTCGGTGCGGTTCAGCATCATCGATGAAGAATGGCCGCAGGTGAGAAAGCGGCTGGAGGAGAAACTGGCCGGGTACGGCCTTCGCTAAGCACCGGATCTCTGCAGGAGCGAGGCTTGCCAGCGAATGCGGTTGTAACTTCAGCATTGCCATCGCCTGACACACCGCCATCGCGGGCAAGCCCGCTCCCACAGGTTTATTTGGTGTACTCAAATTCCGCGAACAACCGCGAAACCTGTGGGAGCCGGGCTTGCCCGCGAAGAGGCCGGCACATTCAATAGAGATGCTGGCTGATCAGATGCCATCGCGAGCAGGCTCGCTCCCACAGATGGATTGAGGTTGATCGCAGATTCTGTGTACGACACAGGTTCAGTGTGGGAGCGGGCTTGCTCGCGAATGCGGTAGACCCTTCAACATTGATGCCGCCTGATCCGACGCCTTCGCGATCAAGCCCGCTCCCACAGGGATTTGTGTCTTCCCTCAGATTACGCGGCGATGAATGAATCGATGGCACCCTATTGCACCACTCGTCATCCAACCGGCACCAACCACCCTGCCCTCCACACCAACTTCAGGTAACCACTCATTTTCTGGAGAGGCTCCCTCATGAATATCAAACTCACTTCGCTGTTACTGGCCGGATTATTATCCGCTAGCTCCCTGGCCACCTTCGCCGCCTCCAACGACGGCTCCGATGCAACCGGCACCAAGTCCGGCGCCACCGGTGGTCCGGTCATGCCGCCGGACAACACCCCTTCCGCGCCCTCAGGCGGTAACGCCGGTGATGGTGGCGCCACCGGATCTTCATCCGGCAGTGCCAGCGGCACCACGGGTTCAGGCACAGGTTCGGGGTCCGGTGCAGGCGGCGGCACGGGCTCGGCTGGGGGTGGCAGCGGAGGTGCAGGCGGCGGGACGGGTAGCTGAACGCGCAAAGGCGGCCGATGGTGAGTCACCGTCGGCCACCTCAATCAGTCAGTCACTGTTTCTGCATGACCGGCGGCGGGTTCCACTTGCCGTTCAAGGCATCCGCCTTCGGTCCGTATAGACGCATGGTCAGGTTGAACGGCCCCTTGGGTGCCGGCAGCCAGTTGGCCTCGAGATCCTTGCCGGGGCTTTCGTTCTGGAAGTAGATGTCCAGCGAACCATCGGCATTGTTCTTGAACGGCATCCAGCTGCTCACCGCAAAACGATCGAGCCCGTTGGCCACCTGGAAGCCCTCCGGGTCATACAACGTGATCGACCAGAAAGCATTCACCGGCGGCGCTTCGCCTTTGTCGAAATGCAGGACGTACTTGTTCGCGCCGTTCAGAGGCTTGCCATTGGAATCGCCCAGGTTCAATGGATAAATCGCATCCTCCGGCAAGTTGGCACCAAGCCCCACCTGAGCCACGATCGCGCGCTTGAGGTAGTAGTTGCCGTAAACGCCCATGGTGTCGGTGTTCATGGACCAGCCATTGACCACCCGCGCCAGGGTCTCCACTTTCCAGTTCATCAGCGCCTGCGCATCTTTCGGCACGGACTCCAGCGCGTCTTTGACCTCGGGATCCAGCGCGTCCATGTTGAATGATTTGCCAGGCTCGATGCCGATCCGCTTGATCTGCGCCAGCATCGGCTGATCAGTGCTGTGGGCTGGATGCATTTTCAGCAACTCCGCGGCATAGGCGAAGTAGTTGGCCGCCGACATGGTATCGACCTGAATCTTCGGCGGTGTCTTCATGTCCACCGCCGGATCGATCTTGACGCTCACAGGCTCCGCCGCCTTGCCCAGCCGCGACAATGGCGTCACGGTATAGCCGGCCTGGATCTTGTGCACCGCCGCATAATCGGCCGCACCATCGGTCTTGGTACGGCCGATGATCCAGACATAAGACGTCGGCGCCGGCAGATGCTGCAAACCGGCAGGCACAGTGCCCGCCCAGCCCGGTGGCGTTACCAGAAACTGTGCGGCCTCGGTGCCCGTGGTGCGCCAACCCGGCGAGGCGAACACGTCGCTCCACATATCCAGCATCGGCAAAAGATAAAAACGCCCGGCGGTGTCGGGTGCGGCAATCACCAGCGGCTCCTTGGTCAAATCGAGCCAGGCAATGGAATACAAAGTGTCGAAGTTCGAGCGCACCACACCTTTGAAACTCGCCGGCGGATATTCCGGCACGCTCACGAACATGTTCATCGGCCCCTTGCCGAATTCCTTGCCCGGCTCGATGTTGGTGAACTGTTTGCGGGTGATGTCCATGGTCAGCAATGGATAGAAATACACGTAGGCATCCACGCCAATGGCATGGGCCTGTTCGGATGTGAGTTTCGATTGAGCATGGGCGGCGAGCGGAAGCATGGCTGAAGCGGCAACGGTCAGAGCAACGGCTGTCAATGCTTGAGTAATCAACATATTGGCGATCGTCCGTACGTAGGGGAGATCTGCCGGGTTCGGCAGAACTAACAGAACTCTAGACGATCGCTTGGATCCGTTTTGACAGGCGGACAGCCGGCTTGCCGGAGGTGTTTCACGCTAGAAACACCCCACCGATTGCTACCCGTCGGCTACTGTTGACGCTGCCCGGTGACCACCATCGTTGCTTCGCCTCCGGGCAGTTGCAGGGCAGGCAAATTCGACGGTTTGTTCAATTGCAGCAAGACCGGTGTGTCATAACTGTAAACATCCGGTTTGAACGCCACCCGCCCCTCGTTACTCATATCCACCGTCCAGTACGCCAGCAACACCGGCACCTTGACCGGGAGCTTGATGTTTTCGGTGCGGCCGTTGGCCAATTGCTTGGCAATCCCTTCACTGTTCCAGCGCACAGGGTCGTTGAACAGCAACTCGACCAACTCCAGCGGATTTTCCACGCGGATGCAGCCGGAGCTGGTGGCGCGCATGGACTTGGCGAACAGCTCGCGGTGCGGCGTGTCGTGCAGGTAAATCGCATAGTCGTTGGGGAAACGGATAACCACCCGGCCCAGAGAGTTTTCCGGGCCGGCATCCTGGCGCAGGGTCAGGCCGCGGGCGTTGGACCAGTCGATCGTGGACGGATCGAGGACATTGCCCGCTCGGTCCAACACCTTGATCCGGTTGGCCGCCAGATAATCCGGGTTCTGCTGAACCTTGGGCAACATGTCCTTGGTCAGAATCGTCGGCGGCACGGTCCAGGTCGGGTTAAACGTGATGTACGTAATCTCGGACTGAAACACCGGCGTGCTGCGGAAAGGCTTGCCCACCTGCACCCGGGCGCGCCAGATCGGCTGACCGTCGCGGTAGAACGCCACCTTGTAGCCGGCGATATCGACCACCACAAACGTGCCCTGCAGTTTGTACAGCAACCAACGCGCACGCTCCAGGTTGACCCGGACCTGATCGATCCGCGCCTCGACAGGCACATTCAGAGCTGCCAGAGTCGCCGCCCCCGCTACGCCATCGGCCCCAAGGTATTGCTCGGTTTGATACTTCTTAACCGCCGCAATGACCTTGTCGTCGTAAACGTTGTGTTTACTTGCGTGGGGATCCAGATAACCACCGGCCACCAGGCGCGCGCGTAATTGTGCAACCGACGCACCTTCCATCCCCGGTTTGAGCGACTGCCCCTCGGTGACCTTCGGCCAGCCACCGGCATCGCGGACCTGCCGCAACTTCGCCAAGGCCTCGCGCATGCTGCCGTACACCGCCTCCTGGGGCGGCGCCTGAGCGAACGCGCGGTCGACATCGTGCTCATCGAGGGCGACAAAGAAGCTGTTCACATCTTCTCGCGGGTCGACTCCAGGCGGATCGAAATTCCAATGGAAATCCAGCCGCGCCGGATCGACCTTGCCGCGCCGCAATTGCAGCAGCGCGGTGATGTAGGTACGGGTCAGGGCGATATCGAATGCCGCCGATTGCGCCGCAGTGGGCGCGTTGGCCTGCAGCAGCATTTGCGCCTCGGCCAGCTCGGTTCCGCGGAAATCCGCAGGGTTCAAACCGTCGGCCTCAGTGCCGTTCAAACCCTTGAGTAGCTGCGCGATATCACGCCCATCGGCCCAGGCGGCGCGATAATTACGGTGAGCGTAAAAGTCGAGAACGACGCGATTGATGTCCGACCGTTGATGTTTTCGCGAAGTGATCAGGGGTGGAAAGGCCGATTGCAGCGGTTCGAGCATCGCTTGAATGCCCTGCCCGACCACATCGTCGGGCGCCGCGGACCTTTCGTTGGTTTGCGGAGATAGCGGCACGATCGGCGAAGTTTCGCCGAGCGCAGTGCCGCTGATCAGAAAGACCATAAACAAACCGCGGCTTATGACGAATAACCTTGTTAATTGCCCCATGGATAATCCCTAATCTCCCGCAAATCAAAAAGCTGGCGTTCAAACCGCTGCTAGACTCGACCTATACATGATGAGATTTACATATGGCGCTACATCGCTTTGGCTTGCAACTCACAGCGCTGCTGTTGACGTCGGCCTTCATTACCACAGCCTACGCCGAAACGCTTGAGGTCGCGCTCGCCAAAGCCGCCCCAAATGCAAATGCCAAGGTCATCGCCCTCGCCGTTCGCGCAACACAATGCTCCCGCGCGCAAAGCACCGTTCAGGCACAAAGATTAGCAGTGATCGATTACTCCCTGCCTTCGACCGAGCAGCGCCTGTGGGTGTTCGATCTGAAGAAACGCAAATTGCTGTTCCACGAACTCGTCGCCCATGGCCGTAACAGCGGCGAAAACATGGCCACCCTGTTCTCCAACCAGAACGAAAGCTTCGCCACCAGCATCGGTCTGTTCCGCACCCAGGAAAGTTATCGCGGCTCCAATGGCTACTCCCTGCGCATGGAAGGCCTGGAACCGGGCTTCAACGATAACGCCTTCGATCGGGCAATCGTTATTCACGGTGCACCGTACGTCAGCCCGGTCCTGGCCCGCGCCAACGGCCGCATCGGCAGAAGCCTGGGCTGCCCGGCTGTACGCCCGGCCATTGCGCACAAGCTGATCGACTCGATGAAGGATGGGCAACTGCTGTTCTCCTACTACCCGGACCAGCGCTGGCTGAAGACCTCCTCCTACATTAACTGTGGGAGCGGCACCGTGGCGTCGTCGGAGAAGACTACGAAGCGGCAGTAAGGCGCTTCCAGAATCCGGCTTGCGTGATGATGATGGGGATGTGTTTCACTACAGCCCCCCCCTCTCACCAAAGCCGAATAACAATGAAGAAAATCTACAGCAGCATGATGCTCAGCGGCCTCTTCGCCCTTTCGATGAGCGCCCACGCGCAGGACGGCCCTTCCCATCTGGACAAGGTTCTGCAACAAGGCCAACTCCGCGTCTGTACCACCGGCGACTACAAGCCCTACACCTTCAAGGCCGAAAACGGCGAATACTCCGGCATCGACATCGCCATGGCCCGCTCGCTGGCCGACAGCCTCGGCGTCAAAGTCGAATGGGTGCCCACCACCTGGAAAACCCTGATGCCCGACATGCTCGCCGGCAAATGCGACATCGGCATGGGCGGCATCTCCGTCACCCTCGAACGGCAGAAAAAAGCCTTCTTCAGCACCACCCTCGACGTCGACGGCAAAATCCCGCTGGTGCGCTGCGAAGACCAGTCCAAATACCAAAGCATCGAACAGATCAACCAACCCAACGTGCGCCTGGTGGAGCCGGCCGGCGGCACCAACGAAGCCTTCGTCCACGCCTTCCTGCCAAAGGCGCAATTGCAGCTGCACGACAACGTCACCATCTTCGAGCAACTGCTGGAGAAAAAGGCGGACGTGATGATCACCGACGCTTCCGAGGCGCTGTATCAACAGAAGCTGAAACCGGGACTGTGTGCGGTCAACCCGACGCAATACATGCAGTACGGTGAAAAGGCGTACCTGCTGCCGCGGGATGACATGACGTGGAAGTTGTATGTGGATCAGTGGCTGCATTTGGCCAAGGTCACAGGCACCTATCAAAAGGTACTGGGCGAGTGGATCGCCACCCCGAAGTAAAACCATCCCTATAGCAGCTGTCGAAGCCTGCGCCCGACTGCGAAGCAGTCTCCCCTCCTGAAACGCAAACGGTGGAAATCACTCCACCGTTTGCGTCCTCGATCAATCGTCATGCAACAAAGCTGAACCGTACTCGCCGTAACTGCTGCCGAGCGCACTGCCGTGGAAGTTCATCTTGTTGGGATTGCTGTTGGTGGGCCCCGGGCCGAATCCACTGGGTACTACCGAGTCAGCCGAATAACCGTGATTGGTGCTGACGCTGGAGCACGCGCTCAACAGCACGGCACCGGTGATCAGCGTGGCTTTGAGGAGGTTCGAGATCATTTTTATCGGTCCTGTGGCAGACGGGCTTGTGCCTTCATCCTAGGACGGGGAATGGGTGGGCATTGTGAAACTTGGCTGGGTGACAGCGTTGGTTCAGCTTTCGTTTCAGGAGGGGTGGTAATCCAGCATCAGAGCAATGTGTGCTCATGGCGAGACCTTAGTTGCAGGTAAGGCCCCGCGCTCGTCTTTGCCGAGCGCGGAAACCGGCGCACGATCCAATTCCGGTACGGTGTGGTGGCTTTGACAGTCATGCGACTTGTTCCAGCCCAACCTGTCGCAAGCGTAGGGCCTGTTCCAATTCGGGGGAGCGTTGAGCCCACTGTTCGGGAGGCAAGGGTTTGGACCATTCGATGATGGCTGGATCGGTCAGGTCAGGCGGATGCGACAGCTTCAAGTTCTGCAATTTCTCCGCGAAATATGTGCCCAGGATGGCAACGCAGAATACTCCCCAGACGACGCCTATCAGGTCCCCCTTACGCAAGTCCGTGATGATCGAACCGATTTGCGTTTCCTCGAAAGGGGCAATACCTAACTGGCTATCAGGCACAGCATCCGGACCAATTTCCATGTAGCTGCGCATGCACTCCCACAACGCCATGGCCGTGGTTCCACCACCACAGTTAAAACCCATCGAATAATGCTTGTTGTCGTCTTTGGCCTGCGGATCAGGGCTTTCGAAGCCAATAATCAACAAGCCCATGGTGGCTTTACCCGCCTGACTGACCGACGAATGCTGCGTCCCGCTGCCGTCACGTTTTCCCAGGGGACGATCCAGTACTCGCCATCCGCTTGTGGCACGCACACCTCACGGCGTTGGCGGTTGAAACGCACTGGCAAAGGCACCTCGCGAAATAAGCCGTAAATAACAAACAAGGTAGGAATTCCTACTATGACTAATCCGCCGCCCCAGATGAGAGGATCAGGATTGATGTAATTCATAAGTGCAAAAAGCAATGCCATTACCCAAATCATCATTACGCTCGAACCAATGCTGTAATTACCGATATCGAGGTACACCTCGTTCTTGCGCCAGATGGTGTTGAGTACATCGCAAGGTTCTTCACCAGTGGGAATGGGCAATGGCGCCAGATAGTCATTGCGTGAAAATATCCGCTTTTTTGTCGTGCCTGCCGGTGGTGTGCTCATGGTTTGTCCTTGAGTTGCAGGTAAACGGCCCCGGGCTCGTCTTTGCCGGGCGCGGGAACCGGCGCACGATCCAGTTCCAGTAACGGTTTGATACTTCTGACATTCATGCAACTTGCTCCAGCTCAACCTTTCGCAGGCAGATGGCCTGTTCCAACTCAGGGGAGCGTTGAGCCCATTGTTCGGGAGGCAAGGGTTTGGACCATTCGATGATGGCTGGATAGGTCAAGTCAGGCGGATGCGACAGCTTCAAATCCTGCAATTTCTCCGCGAAATATGTGCCCAGGATGGCAATGCAGAATATTCCCCAGACAACACCTATCAGGTCCCCCTTACGCAAGTCCGTGATGATTGAACCGATTTGCGTTTCCTCGAAAGGGGCAATACCTAACTGGCTATCAGGCACAGCATCCGGACCAATTTCCATGTAGCTGCGCATGCACTCCCACAACGCCATGGCCGTGGTTCCACCACCACAGTTAAAGCCCATCGAATAATGCTTGTTTTCGTCTTTGGCCTGCGGATCAGGGTTTTCGAAGCCAATAATCAACAAGCCCATAGTGGCTTTACCCGCCTGACTCACCGATGAGTGTTGAGTCGCCGCAGCCGTTACGCTTTCCCAAGGAACAACCCAATACTCGCCATCCGCTTGCGGTACGCACACCTCACGACGTTGCCGGTTGAAGCGCACTGGTGAAGGCACTTCACGGAACAAGCCCACGATCACAAGCAAAATTGGAATGCCTGTAATACAAGCCCCCATGATGAATGCGTCAGGATCGTCCAGGCCATATCCCAGACCTGAAAAAAGCATCACCAATGGCCATATCCCCATCACCGCAGCTCCGATGCTGTAATTACCGATATCCAGGAACACCTCGTTCTTTCGCCAGATGATGTTCAGTACATCGCAAGGTTTTTCACCAGTGGGGGTGGGCAATGGCGCCAAGTAGTCATTGCGCGAAAATATCCGTTTTTTTGTTGTACCTGCCGGTGGCGTGCTCATGGCTTGTCCTTTGGCTGCAGGTAAATGGCCCCAGGCTCATCTTTGCCGAGCGCATAGCGTGGCGCACGATCCAGTTCTGGTGTGAGTACCGGTGTTAAAACGATAGCCATCATGCAACTTGTACTTGTTCCAGTTCTCCCTGTTGCAGGCGAATGGCCTGTTCCAGCTCAGGGGAGCGTTGAGCCCATTGTTCGGGAGGTAGAGGTTTGGACCATTCGATGATGTCGGGATTTGTCAGTTCAGGTGGCGGCGCGAGTTTCCAAACCTGAAGCATCATGGCCAAAGGCGTACCCAACAAAAAAATGGACGCGAAAAGCCACAGTGCCTGACCAAATTCCCTGGCCATAAGGTGGTCACGGATGCCGGTTAAAAAACCGTGCCAAATACCCCAGAAAGTACCCTTTTTTCCGAGCTTTTCACGAATGCCTTCGAAATCGTTTCCGATTGGTATCGCGTCTGCTCCATCTTCCATGTAACTGCGCATGCACTCCCAGAGGCACATAGCCGTTTCACCGCCGCCGCAACTGAACCCCAGGCTGAAGTCACGTTCCTTCTCGGGCGCATCGGGATCGGGATTTCGAAAGCCCACGACCAACAGGCCTTGAGTGATCTTGCCGTGCCGCCCGACAGAGTCCATCGCCACGGCCTGGGCTGTGACCTGCTCCCAAGGCAGGATCCAGTAACGGCCATCATCGAATGGCACACAGACTTCGCGGCGTTGACGGTTGAAGCGAACAGGAGATGGTACTGGGCTGAATAAACTTTTGAGGACGATAAGAATGGGTATGCCGACCACGAAAGACGAAAGCGCCATTGCCCCCCAAAAATATCCACCAGCATTGCGCTCGTTATAAACCAGCCAAATGCAGATCAGCAGCACTGGCCAAATGACCATTACCGCAGAGCCGATGCTGTAGGAGCCGATATCGAGAAATACCTCGTTTTTACGCCAGATGATGTTGAGCACATCCTTTGGTCTTTGCCCTGTCGGGACAGCAGGAGGTGCCAGATAGTCCTCTCGTGAGAGCAGCCCCTTGCGGCTGCCGGGCGTGGATGAAGTCATACTTTATCCCTAGGTTTCAGATAGCTGGAGTTCTGTTGTGGGCCGAGGCGGTGAACGCTGGCCCGATCCAATTCAGTTTGAGCACTGCCATCGACGGTCATGCGACTTGTGATTCTTCTGCCAGCTCGGCTTGATATAACCGAATGGCCTGCTCCAACTCAGGAGAGCGTTGAGCCCATTGTTCGGGAGGTAGAGGTTTGGACCATTCGATGATCTCCGGATTTGTCAGCTCAGGTGGCGGCGCGAGTTTCCAAACCTGAAGCATCATGACCAGAGGCGTACCCAACAGAAAAATGGACGCGAAGAACGACAGTGCCTGACCAAACTCCCTGGCCATAAGGTGATCACGGATGTCGATAAAAAAACCGTACCAGACACCCCAGAAAATGCCCTTACTTCCCAGTTTTCCACGAATGCCCTCCAGATCGTTTCCGAGTGGTATCGCGTCTGCCCCAACCTCCATATAGCTGCGCATGCACTCCCAGAGGCGCATCGCCGTTTCACCGCCGCCGCAACTGAACCCCAGGCTGAAGTCACGCTCCTTCTCGGGCGCATCGGGATCGGGATTTCGAAAGCCCACGACCAACAGACCTTGAGTGATTTTGCCGTGCCGCCCGACAGAGTCCATTGCCACGGCTTGGGCCGTGACCTGCTCCCACGGCACGATCCAGTAATGGCCATCGTCGAATGGCACACAGACTTCGCGGCGTTGGCGGTTGAAGCGCACGGGAGGAGGGACAGGGCGGCTCAAAATGTAGATGAGCATCAGTATCGGAAAGCCGCAAAAACACATGAATCCATACCAGAAGAGAACATCCAGCGACTCAAAACCCATGGCCCACCCCATCCATAAAAAGATCAGGACCACTGGCCAAAGCACCATGACAAAAGAGCCGATGCTGTAAGAACCGATATCGAGAAACACCTCGTTCTTGCGCCAGATGATATTGAGCACATCCTTGGGTGTTTGCCCTGTTGGGACAGCGGGAGGTGCCAGATAATCCTCTCGTGATAACAGCCCCTTGCGGCTGCCGGGCTTGGCTGAAGTCATACGCTATCCTTGGGCATCAGATAGCTGGAGTTCTGTTGCGGGCCGAGGCGATGAACGCTGGCCCGATCCAGTTCGTAGGTGGGCTCGT
>NZ_JAIQWX010000033.1 GCF_020164475.1 Pseudomonas sp. REP124
GCTTCGCAGCCCAACGGGGGCAAGCCCCCTCGCCACAAGGAATTTGGTGACAAAACAACAAATGTCCCTCTGAGATAACACCCTTGAGCATTCAACCCAGCACTTACTCTCCAGACATCGCAGTGCCGACCGACAAACGTGTCTTCGGCGGCCGCGATCTGTTTTCCCTGTGGTTCTCCCTGGGCATCGGCCTGATGGTCCTGCAGACCGGCGCCTTGCTCGCGCCCGGTCTGGGTCTGTCCGGTTCGTTGCTGGCGATTTTCCTCGGCACTCTGGTCGGCGTTCTGTTGCTGGCTTCGGTCGGCGTGATCGGCAGCGACACCGGCCTGTCGTCGATGGCGGCGCTCAAGCTCAGTCTCGGCAAGCACGGCGCCAGCGTGCCGGCGGTGCTGAACCTGCTGCAACTGATCGGTTGGGGCTCGTTCGAAATCATCGTCATGCGCGACGCCGCCAGCCTCTTGGGCGCTCGTGCCTTCAGCGAAGGCAGCCTGTTGTCGAACCCGATGCTCTGGACCCTGTTCTTCGGCGGTCTGGCAACCCTGCTGGCTGTCAGCGGTCCGCTGACTTTCGTGCGGCAGATCCTGCGCAAGTGGGGCATCTGGTTGCTGCTGGCCGCGTGCATCTGGCTGACCTGGAACCTGTTCGCCAAGGCTGACCTGGCCGCGTTGTGGGCCCAGGCCGGTGACGGTTCGATGCCGTTTGCCGTGGGTTTCGACATTGCCATCGCCATGCCGCTGTCGTGGCTGCCGCTGATTGCCGACTACTCGCGTTTCGGCAAGCGCGCGAAAAACGTCTTCGGTGGCACCGCCATAGGCTTCTTCATAGGTAACTTCTGGCTGATGAGCCTGGGCGTGGCCTACACCCTGGCGTTCGCGCCGAGCGGTGAAGTCAATGCCTTGCTGCTGGCGCTGGCCGGTGCGGGTCTGGGGATTCCGCTGCTGCTGATTCTGCTCGATGAGTCGGAAAACGCCTTTGCCGACATTCACTCGGCGGCGGTGTCCAGCGGGATTCTGTTGCGTATGAAAGTCGAACACCTGGCGCTGGCTATCGGCGTGGTCTGCACCCTGATCGCCTTGCTGGCGCCGCTGGCGCAGTACCAGAACTTCCTGCTGCTGATCGGTTCGGTGTTCGCGCCGCTGTTCGGCGTGGTGCTGGTGGATCACTTCATCCTGCGCAAGCGCAGCGGCCAGGTGGCGTCAGCCGCATTGCGCTGGCCGGCGCTGCTGGCCTGGCTGGGCGGGATCAGCACTTATCATCTGCTGGCCAACCTGTATCCGGACGTTGGTGCAACCCTGCCGGCATTGATCCTGGCAGGGCTGCTGCAGCTGGTGCTGGGTCGTGCCTTCAGCTACGGCCAGGAAACAGCTCGGGCTTGAGGATGCCATTGAGGCGAGGGTAGGGGATCTTCAGTTCGACATGGCCCAGCGCGTAAGGCGCGATGCTGCTGGTTTCGTACTTGAGGATCACCCCGCCATAGGTCAGCGCCACGTTCTGGGTTTTCTGGAACGGCCAGCTCTTGACGAACTCCGGTTCCTGATCGAGCTTGGTGCTGATCAACCAGCTGTTGTGCGCAACTTGCGCCGCTTTCCAGAACGCTTCTTCCTGCCCCGGCACCAGCATGTCCGACAGCGTCAGCACCTTGTGCTCCTGGCGCGAATAGTTGATGAAGCCGCGGCCCGGCGTGCCATGGGCACCGCCGGTGTCCAGGTAGCTGGACAACTCGACAATCACCAGACCGTCATGCTGCTCGCGTACTTTCGCCTGCAGATAACTGCTGTATTTGGGACCTGCGTTGCGCAAAAACTGCTCGCGATATGCCGCCAGCGTCGGCGCGGCCGGGGCGTCTGGCGAGGTGCGGGTCATTTGCAGCAGGCGCTTTTCGACGATGCTGTCCAGCGCAGGCTCGGCGGGAAAGTGCACGGTGTCGATGTTCACCAGCGGGCAATCCTGGTCCGAACAGCCTGGTTTCAACTGTTCGGTGGCGTCGCGGGTGGTCTCCAGCGGCACGCGATAGTTGGGCTGAAACAGGCTCTGGCAGGCGCCCAGGGTCAGGGCGATAGCGGCCGCGGAGGCAATTTTAAAAAGCGACATGGGTGTCCTTCATAAAACAGGGAAAGGCAAAAAGTTACCCGCTTCGACTCTCAACAGCGCAGTCAGTTCGCCACTAAGCTAATTAGAGTGGGTTTCGTCCTCACCGTCTATCCCGCTGACGGGAAAGGGGCTGCATCAAACGGCGCGGGCGCGTTAGGATGGCGCGAAGTCGAGGTTGTACAAAAAGACCTCGTATTGGATTTGTAGCATCGAGGATCGACATGACTGATTTTGCCAACGCCATTCCGACCGCCGTCGATATCGTTCGGCGCGAAAAGTGCTTCGAGGGCTTTTACAAGCTCGATCGAGTGCACTTGCGACACGAATTGTTCGCCGGAGGCATGAGTCGTGAAATCAGCCGTGAATTGTTCGTGCGCCACGATGCGGTGTGTGTGCTGCCTTACGATCCGCAGCGCGATGAAGTTGTACTGATCGAGCAGTTTCGCGTCGGCGCTCTGGGCAAGACCGACAATCCGTGGCTGCTCGAAATGGTCGCTGGTCTGATCGACAAGGATGAACAACCGGAAGAAGTTGCTCACCGCGAAGGGCAGGAGGAAGCTGGGGTGGTATTCGGGGCGCTGTGGCCGATAACCAAATATTTCCCATCCCCTGGCGGCAGTGATGAATTCGTACACCTGTACCTGGGGCGTTGCCAGACAACCGGGGTCGGCGGCCTGCATGGGCTGGAGGAAGAAGCAGAAGATATTCGTGTCTCGGTCTGGGCGTTCGAAGATGCCCTGCAAGCCGTGCGCGACGGACGTATTGCCAACGCGGCCACGATCATTGCCTTGCAATGGCTGGCTTTGAACCGCGTTGAAGTGAGGGGGCTATGGTCGTAAACAAGCTGCGCGAGCGCTATCGGGTTGATCTGGCGGGGTTGCAAGCATCCTGCGAGGCGAACTACGCGCGCCTGATGCGACTGCTGCCGGACATGCGCACCGAGCCTGCGGCGCGGCGCATCGCCGTGACCCATGGCGACCAGATGCTCGGGGTGCTGGCGCTGGAAGTGCTGCAGGTCTGTCCGTACACCACCACCCTGCAAGTGCGCCAGGAACACAGCCTGCCCTGGCTGCCGGTGCCGCAACTGGAAGTGCAGGTCTATCACGACGCCTGCATGGCCGAAGTGGTCAGCGCCGAACATGCCCGACGCTTTCGCGGCATCTATCCTTACCCGAACGCCTTCATGCATCAGCCTGACGAAAAGGCCCAGCTGAACATGTTCCTGGGCGAATGGCTGAGCCATTGCCTGGCGCTGGGGCATGAGTACGAAGTCGTGCGTTAACGTTCTTGTGAACTGCGTCAGGTTCGCCGATTCCCCTTTTCCCTCATCCCCCAGCATAATTGCGCCACTGACCCCATCCCGTGATCACGCCCTGGGAGAACGCCTTGCCGAGCGTATCCACATTGACCACCGCCGATCAGGCGTTGCTGGTGCAACTCTCCGACAGCCACCTGTTTGCCGAGGCAGACGGTGCGCTGTTGGGCATGAATACCCGTGACAGCCTGCAGAAAGTCATCGAACTGGTGCGCATGCAGCAGCCGCGGATCGACCTGATTCTGGCCACCGGCGATCTTTCCCAGGACGGCACGCTGGAGTCCTACCAGCAGTTTCGCGACGCGACCCGGCAGCTGGATGCGCCGGCGCGCTGGATTCCCGGCAATCACGACGAACCGCAAATCATGGCCGAAGCCGTGGTGGGCAGTGCCTTGCTGGAGTCGGTGGTGGACATCGGCAACTGGCGCGTCACGTTGCTCGATTCAGCCGTGCCGGGCTCGGTGCCGGGGTATTTGCAGGACGACCAACTGCAATTGCTGGCGCGTTCGTTGAGCGAGGCGCCGCAGCGTCATCATCTGGTGTGCTTCCATCACCATCCGGTATCCATCGGTTGTGCCTGGATGGAACCGATCGGCCTGCGCAATCCCGATGCATTGTTTGCCGTGCTGGATCGTTTTCCACAGGTGCGCGCCGTGCTCTGGGGCCATGTGCATCAGGAGATCGATCAGTTTCGCAACGACGTGCGCCTGATCGCATCGCCCTCGACCTGCATTCAGTTCGAGCCGGGCAGCGAGGATTTCAAGGTGGGCGAACAGGCGCCGGGCTATCGCTGGCTGCGCCTGTTGCCGGACGGGCAGCTGGAAACGGGGGTGGAGCGGGTGACCGGTTTCGAATTCACCGTGGATTACGGCTCCAACGGCTACTGATTCAGTCGTCATATCCAAAATATCGGCGCGGCCATCGCGGGCAAGCCCGCTCCCACAGGTTTTTCGTCGTTTACACTATTTGTGTTCACTGAAGATCCTTGTGGGAGCGGGCTTGCCCGCGATGGCGTCCGTCCAGGCGACATAATTCCCACGAATATCCCGATTTGCCCGACACCCTGTAAACTCCGCCATCTTTACCCGACGCACAGGGAGTCCCCATGTCCGGCTCGATCCTCTACATCCACGGTTTCAACAGCGCGCCCGCCTCGAAAAAGGCCACGGTGTTGAGCGAAGTGATGGAGCGCCTGGGCCTGAGCGATCATCTGCGGGTGCCAGCCTTGCATCACCACCCGCGCCAGGCCATTGGCCAGCTGGAGCAGGCGATTGCCGAGCTCGGTCGGCCGCTGCTGGTCGGCAGCTCGCTCGGCGGCTACTATGCGACTCATCTGGCCGAGCGTCATGGCTTGAAAGCCCTGTTGATCAACCCTGCTGTCAGTCCGCACCGGATGTTCGACGGATTTCTGGGAACGCAGAAAAACCTGTATACCGATGAGGCCTGGGAACTGACCCACGACCACGTGACGGCCCTGGCCGAGCTGGAAGTGCCGGCGCCGCAGGATCCCCATCGTTATCAGGTGTGGTTGCAGACCGGGGACGAAACGTTGGACTATCGCCTCGCCCAGCAGTATTACCGGGCCTGCGCCTTGCGCATCCAGGCCGGTGGCGACCATGGTTTCCAGGGTTTTGCCGAACGCCTTCCGGCAATGCTGAGTTTTGCCGGCATTGGCGCGGATCAGTATCAGGCGATCGATTTCGCGGCACTGTGACCCCTGCCACTTTTGGCACTGAATTTTTTTCACTGAACAGCTTTTCACTGAAGGACGACGAGACCCCATGGCCACTCCCAGCGCTAGCTCCTATAACGCCGACGCCATCGAAGTCCTCTCGGGCCTCGACCCGGTGCGCAAGCGCCCCGGCATGTACACCGACACCAGCCGACCGAACCACCTCGCCCAGGAAGTCATCGACAACAGCGTCGACGAAGCGCTGGCCGGGCACGCCAAATCGGTGCAGGTCATCCTGCACGCCGATCACTCGCTGGAAGTCAGTGACGACGGTCGCGGCATGCCGGTGGACATTCACCCCGAAGAAGGCGTGTCGGGCGTCGAACTGATCCTCACCAAGCTCCACGCGGGCGGCAAATTCTCCAACAAGAACTACCAGTTCTCCGGCGGTCTGCACGGGGTGGGTATTTCCGTGGTCAACGCCCTGTCGACCGAAGTGCGGGTGCGGGTCAAACGCGACGGCAACGAATATCAGATGACCTTCGCCGATGGCTTCAAGGCCACCGAGCTGGAAATCGTCGGCAGCGTCGGCAAACGCAACACCGGGACCAGCGTGTTTTTCTCCCCGGACCCGAAATACTTCGATTCGCCGAAATTCTCCATCAGCCGCCTCAAGCACGTACTCAAGGCCAAGGCTGTACTGTGCCCGGGGCTGCTGGTCAGCTTTGAAGACAAGGCTACCGGCGAGAAAGTCGAATGGCATTACGAAGACGGTCTGCGTTCCTATCTGGTAGACGCGGTCAGCGAATTCGAACGCCTGCCGAACGAACCGTTCTGCGGCAGCCTGGCCGGTAACAAGGAAGCGGTGGACTGGGCGCTGCTGTGGTTGCCGGAAGGTGGCGATGCGGTGCAGGAAAGCTACGTCAACCTGATCCCGACCGCCCAAGGCGGTACTCACGTCAACGGCCTGCGCCAGGGCCTGCTCGACGCGATGCGCGAGTTTTGCGAGTTCCGCAACCTGCTGCCGCGTGGCGTCAAGCTGGCGCCGGAAGACGTGTGGGAGCGTATCGCCTTCGTGCTGTCGATGAAGATGCAGGAGCCGCAATTCTCCGGCCAGACCAAGGAGCGTCTGTCGTCCCGTGAAGCGGCGGCGTTTGTTTCCGGTGTGGTCAAGGATGCGTTCAGCCTGTGGCTCAACGCCCATCCGGAAACCGGTCTGGCACTGGCGGAGCTGGCGATCAACAACGCCGGCCGTCGCCTGAAGGCGAGCAAGAAAGTCGAGCGCAAGCGCATCACCCAAGGGCCGGCGCTGCCGGGCAAGCTCGCCGACTGCGCCGGGCAGGACCCGATGCGTTCCGAGCTGTTCCTGGTGGAAGGTGACTCCGCCGGCGGTTCGGCCAAGCAGGCGCGGGATAAAGAGTTCCAGGCGATCCTGCCGTTGCGCGGCAAGATCCTCAACACCTGGGAAGTTGACGGCAGCGAAGTGCTGGCCAGCCAGGAAGTGCACAACATCGCCGTGGCGATCGGTGTCGATCCGGGTGCAGCGGACATGAGCCAACTGCGCTACGGCAAGATCTGCATCCTCGCCGACGCCGACTCCGACGGCCTGCACATCGCAACTCTTCTGTGTGCCCTGTTCGTCCAGCACTTCCGTGCGCTGGTCGAAGCCGGTCACGTCTACGTCGCCATGCCGCCGCTGTACCGCATCGACCTGGGCAAGGAAATCTACTACGCCCTGGACGAAGCCGAGCGCGATGGCATCCTCGATCGTCTGGTTGCCGAGAAGAAACGCGGCAAGCCACAGGTCACCCGATTCAAGGGTCTGGGTGAAATGAACCCGCCACAGCTGCGTGAAACCACCATGGATCCGAACACTCGACGTCTGGTGCAACTGACCTTGGGCGAAGACTTCGCTGCGACCTCGGAGATGATGGACATGCTGCTGGCGAAAAAGCGCGCCAGTGACCGCAAAAGCTGGCTTGAGTCCAAGGGCAATCTAGCCGAGGTGCTGAGCTGATGCGTCAGGGCTTTGCCCTGGCGTGTGCGTTGCTGCTGACCTCGATCACGGTCTCTGCCGAACCGGCACCCCAACTGCGTCTGTTGTCCGAGCATGCCGTCGAAGGCATGCGCGGCGGCAACCTGTCGGGCCTGGCTCAGTGCGGCAAGGAGCTGTGGGCGGTTTCCGACCGCGACGACGATCAGATCTATCGCCTGCCCACCGGCGACGGTGTCTGGCACGCTGAAACCGTGGGCATCGATGTTCCGCCGGTACCCGATAGCGGTTTGCCCTGGGGGCTGCGCGCTCGCGCCTGGGTCGCATCCTTCGTGCGCGGCGGCGATCTGGATTTCGAAGGCATTACCTGCGACAGCGCCGGCAATCGTTACGTCGTCAGCGAGGCCCACGCCGCCGTGCTGCAGATTCCCCCAACGGGGCCGAGTTCCTGGCTGAAGATTTCGCCGCTGATGGTTCGTGAAGCGCGGGCCAGGGGCCTGTTGTTGAACTTCAATGCAGTGTTTGAAGGTCTGGCAATCAATCCTGAGGGTGACCAGCTGTGGTTGGCCGCCGAGCGCGAGAGCCGCGGATTGTTGCTGATCAAGCGCAAGCAGACGGTCTGGGATTGCGATGGTGGCTGCGTACTGCTGAGCGAAGCCGGAAAGGAGATGCAGCCTTCGCAGTTTCCGGGCGCCAAGCCGATGCCCCGGGATTTCGCCGACCTGTCGCTGTACAACGGCAAGCTGTTTACCCTCGAACGCAATGCGTACGAGATCTGCCGTCGTGACGCGGTGACGGCCAAGGTCGAGCGCTGCTGGTCGTTTGCCGAGGATGCATTGAAGGAAAATCGTCGTTATCCACAGTCCTTCGGGCTGGCGGAAGCCTTGGTCATCGATGAGCAGGGCGCCTGGATCGGCATCGATAACAATAATGATGCCCGCGCCGATGGCGAGAACCGTCCGATTGTCTGGCGTTTCGCCGCGCCCGAGGGCGGCTGGAGCGCCAAGCCGTGAGCCGGCAAACCCCGGGGCAGCGTGCCGGTCGGGTGATGCTGGTGCTGGCGTGGTGTGCCGCGCTGTTTCTGGCGACGCGATTTTTTGGCCAGTGGGAAGAGCGCCAGCAGAACCCGAATGTGGTGGTCAGCTCGGAACAGGGCGATGGTTTCATCGAGGTGAAACTGGTCAGTAACGCCCAGGGGCATTTCGTCGCCAGTGGCCATATCAACGGCCAGCCGGTGGACTTCATGCTCGACACCGGGGCGACTGACGTGGCGATCCCGGCGCAATTGGCCGAGCGCCTGAAGCTGGAACAAGGTTTCGGTGTGACCCTGAGCACGGCCAACGGCCTGAGCCAGGGCTATCGCACCCGTATCGACCGCCTGCAACTGGGCGACATCGTGCTGCGGGACGTCCGCGCACTGGTGGCGCCCGGCCTGCATGGCGACCAGGTGCTGCTCGGCATGAGCGCCCTGAACAAACTTGAATTTACCCAGCGCGGTGGCACCATGCTGCTGCGCCAGACAACGAACCGATGAGGCCCGCATGAGCGACATTCTTGCAGACAGCTTAGATGGCGTAGAACGCCGATCGCTGGCTGACTTCACCGAAAATGCCTACCTCAACTACTCCATGTACGTGATCATGGACCGTGCCCTGCCGCATATCGGCGACGGCCTGAAGCCCGTACAACGGCGCATCGTCTATGCCATGAGCGAGTTGGGTCTGGATGCCGACTCCAAACACAAGAAATCGGCGCGTACCGTCGGTGACGTGCTCGGCAAGTTCCACCCCCACGGCGACTCGGCCTGCTACGAAGCCATGGTGCTGATGGCCCAGCCGTTCAGCTATCGCTACACGCTGGTGGACGGCCAGGGTAACTGGGGTGCACCGGACGATCCCAAGTCCTTCGCCGCCATGCGTTACACCGAGGCACGGCTGTCGCGCTATTCCGAAGTGCTGCTCAGCGAACTGGGGCAGGGCACTGCGGACTGGGGCCCGAACTTCGACGGTACCCTCGACGAACCCCTGGTATTGCCGGCACGTTTGCCGAACATCCTGCTCAACGGCACCACCGGCATCGCCGTGGGCATGGCCACCGACGTTCCGCCGCACAACCTGCGCGAAGTCGCCAGCGCCTGCGTGCGCTTGCTCGATGAGCCCAAGGCCACGGTCGAACAGCTCTGCGAACACATCCAGGGCCCGGATTACCCGACCGAAGCGGAAATCATCACGCCGCGCGCTGAACTCCTGAAAATC
Source organism: Pseudomonas sp. REP124 (assembly GCF_020164475.1). Classification (GTDB taxonomy): domain Bacteria; phylum Pseudomonadota; class Gammaproteobacteria; order Pseudomonadales; family Pseudomonadaceae; genus Aquipseudomonas. Next base: position 9,327 of record NZ_JAIQWX010000033.1, read on the forward strand.
TATGAAACCGGTCGTGGTTCGGTGCGCATGCGCGCCGTTTATCACATCGAAGACGGCGATATCGTCGTCACCGCGCTGCCGCATCAGGTCTCCGGGGCCAAGGTCCTGGAGCAGATCGCCGCGATGATGCAGGCCAAGCCGTCCAAGGCGCCGCAAGTGGCGGACCTACGTGACGAGTCGGACCACGAGAACCCGTGCCGCATCGTGATCATCCCGGTCAACAGCCGCGTCGATCATGAAGCGCTGATGCAGCACCTGTTCGCCACCACCGAGCTGGAATCCAGCTACCGGGTCAACGTCAACATCATCGGCCTGGACGGCAAGCCGCAGTTGAAGAACCTGCGCAACTTGCTGGTGGAGTGGCTGGAATTCCGCGTGCAGACCGTGCGTCGCCGCCTGCAATTCCGCCTCGACAAGGTCGAGCGTCGTCTGCACCTGTTGGACGGTTTGCTGATTGCCTATCTCAATCTGGATGAAGTGATCCACATCATCCGTACCGAGGAGCATCCGCGGGCCAAGCTGATCGAGCGCTTCGCCCTGAGCGAAATCCAGGCTGACTACATCCTCGACACCCGCTTGCGTCAGTTGGCGCGACTGGAAGAAATGAAACTGCGTTCCGAGCAGGACGAACTGCTCAAGGAACAAGCCAAGCTGCAAGCCCTGCTGAGCAGCGAAGCCAAGCTGAAGAAGCTGGTGCGCAGCGAGCTGATCAAGGACGCCGAAACCTACGGCGACGACCGTCGGTCGCCAATCGTCGAGCGCGCCGAAGCCAAGGCCCTGACCGAAACCGAGCTGCTGCCGAACGAGAAAATCACCGTCGTGCTGTCGGAAAAAGGCTGGGTACGTTCGGCCAAGGGTCATGAAATCGACGCCACCGGGCTTTCCTACAAGGCCGGCGATGGCTTCAAGACCTCGGCAGCGGGGCGCTCCAACCAGTTCGCGGTGTTTATCGACTCCACCGGTCGCAGCTATTCGGTGGCGGCGCACACCTTGCCATCGGCCCGTGGCCAGGGCGAACCGCTGACCGGTCGTCTGACGCCACCGCCTGGCGCGAGCTTTGAATGCGTGCTGATGCCCGAAGACGATGCGCTGTACGTCATCGCCTCCGACGCCGGCTACGGTTTCGTGGTCAAGGGTGAAGATCTGCAGGCCAAGAACAAGGCGGGCAAGGCGCTGTTGAGCCTGCCGAACAACGCCAAAGTGATCGCGCCGCGCCCGGTGGCCGATCGCGAGCAGAACTGGCTGGCGTCGGTGACCACCGAAGGTCGCCTGCTGATCTTCAAGATCAGTGATCTGCCACAATTAGGTAAGGGCAAAGGCAACAAGATCATCGGGATTTCCGGTGAGCGAGTGGCCAGTCGCGAAGAGTTTGTCACGGACATCGCCGTCATACCGGAAGGCGCAACCTTGGTGCTGCAGGCCGGAAAACGTACCTTGTCGCTGAAAGCGGACGACCTCGAACACTACAAAGGTGAACGTGGGCGTCGTGGCAACAAATTGCCACGTGGCTTCCAGCGAGTGGATGCGCTGCTCGTCGAAAACCTCAATTAAGCGTCCTAGAGCGCCGGATCTACGATTTAACGCGTAGTTCGGCGCTTTGGCGCTGGAGTCGGAGCGCATATTCACGGATGATATGCCCTTTCAAGCGCCGGCGTGGCCGAGCGTTCTTCATATTTATTGAGTATTTTCACTGTGATCGACCTTATGGCGATCACCTGGATGGGACGATGACTGCTCTGCGCCTTCCTTTTATTCTCATGCTCGCCGGGCTTCTAGGCCTGGCGGGTTGCAGCGTGCACCAGCCGGTGTCGCTGTACCAACTGGACACAGGAAGTCCGGTTCAGCCTGCGCAAAGCGCGGGCATGGCAGTTTTGCTGGGGCCGGTGACCGTTGCCGACTATCTGCAACGCGAAACCCTGTTGCAGCGCCAGCCTGACGGCAGCCTGCAGGCTTCGACCGATGGTCGCTGGGCTGGCAGCCTGTCTTCTGACATAGATCAGTTGCTGTTGCGTCAGGTGTCCGGTCGCCTGGACAGCCAGCGCGTCGTGCTGGCGCCGGCTACCGCAGGTTTCACCCCGGATGTTCAGGTTTTGCTGACCATCACTCGCCTGGACTCGGGCCAGAAGCAACCGGCGATCCTCGATGCCCAGTGGCGTTTGATCGACCGTCGTGGTCAGGTGCGTGACAACCGCATCATTCACCTTCAGGAACAACACGCCGGTACCACGGCCGCCCAGGTTCATGCGCAGGGTGCGTTGTTGCAGAAACTCGCCGAGCAGCTGTCCGTGGCGCTCAAGCCGCTGGCCAACCAGCCACCGGTAGCCGAAGCCGCACCGCGCAAGGCACCCGCCAAGCCTGTGGCGCCTGCCGCTGAGGCCGAAAAGCAGCCGAAGATCCCGATGGCTGCGCCGATTCGCACCGATATGGAAGTGTTCCGCTTCTAAGGTCGTCGTTGATTCATCGCCAAAGCCCGCCTTGTGTGGGCTTTGTTGTTTCTGCAGGGTTGAGATTTTCGCTGGCTGTTCCGGCCTCTTCGCGGGCAAGCCCGCTCCCACAGTGGACGATGGTGTACCCCGGTTCTGTATACGCCGCGATCCCTGTGGGAGCGGGCTTGCCCGCGAATGGGCCCGCACAGCCAGCAAAGAATTCCCAGATGCGCGAATCCTGTGGGAGCGAGCCTGCTCGCGATAGCTCCACACCAGGCAACAAAAAAGCCCGCAGACGATCACTCATCTGCGGGCTTTTCTACATCAAGGCTGGCGGTTAAGCCCGGCGCTCATGCATCCGCGCCAACTGCCGCTCGAGCATCGACGGATAAGGCTCCATCAACCGCTCCACACAGCAAGCCCCCTCAGGGCTGGCGATCGGTCGGATGCGGGCGCGTTGGCGAATCAACGCATCGTCGCTGATCTTGCGCTCAACCAGCAGCAGGTTACGGCTGTGCTGCGACAGGGCCAGGGCGTCCTGGGCCGGGTCGGTCAGCAGCAGGTCGATCTGGCTCAGACCGAACAACTCGTCACCCAGAGTCAGGCCCAACTGCAATTGCAGGGTGATGCCGCTGTCGGCGACTTCGATCTGCAACTGGTGACCCAATGCCCTCAGCAACTCGCCACAGCAGATGGCGTTGGTCAGGTAGTCGTCGCCGCTGTCCTCGGTATGGAACAGCATCAGCGTGCTGCCATCGTTCAGGGTGTGCAGCTCGCTCTGATAGAGCGACGCCGCTTGATCAAGGCAGTCGCGGTAGCGTTTGAGCAATTCTTCCAGGCGAGTGCGAGGCAGGCGGCGCAGCTGCTCCTGAGAACCCAGCTGCACGGCCAGCACGGCGCTGTGTTGAGGCAGATTGGATTTGACCGGCGTTTTTACCGGGCTGTCCTCTGATTCATCGAGCAGATCGGCGAACGCATCATCGTCATCATCATCGACGGTGCTGACAGCGCGCCGTGGCGCAGCTTTGACTGCGGTCAACGGACGGCCTTCGTCGAAACCCGGTTGCGCATCGTCGTAATCATTGTCGTCGAACTCGGGCTCCGGTTCAGACTCGGGTTCGGCAGGTTCCGGTGCGAAGTCGGCGTGCAGTTGGCGCGCCAGATCGCCGATCTCGTCCTGACGGTCAATGCCAGGGGTGTTTTCGTCGATACGGCGCAACCACACCCGCAACTGCAACAGAGGCGTGGTGATGTGGCGGCCCAGGCGCAGGCTCAAGGCCAGCGACAGTGCCAGCAGGATCGCGCTCAGAATGCCCATGCTCTGCAGGCTGATGGTCATCGGCTGCTGGAACTGGTCCATGTCCAGGCTGATGCGCAACTGGCCGGCGGTCACGTCCTGGAAGGTGATCTTGCTCTGATAGATGCCTTCGGCTTCACCCAACAGGCCGTGCTTGGGACGCTGACCGGCTTCGGCAAGGATGCGGTTATCCATGCTGTAGATGGCGGCGTGGGCTACCAGCTTGTTCTTGGTCAGGTTATTGAGCAGCACATTGAGGCTGAGGATGTCGTTGGACACCAGCAGCTCGGTAGCGGAGGTCGCGGTCTGCGTGGTCAGGCTTTCACCCAGCGCATCCGCCTGCTCGTGCATGGCCTGCTTGAACTGCAAACCCATCACACCGGCATAGATCACCAGGGCCAGGGCGACCAGGATCACGTTATGGCTGGCGATGCGCAATGCAATCGGTACACGGCGGTGGCGCAGTGCCCGGAAGATCAGCAGAAAGAAGTTATCGGTTTTTACTGGCGTGGGCCGGTTCACTTGAGCTCGGCTCTTAGTCCGTGAAGTTGACGCGCAGTATAGCGAGAGGCCCTAGACCGTCAAAGCGCTCACGGTGCCCGATGGTCACTGAAAGTGGGTAGAATGCGGTTTTTTTCCACTTGCGGGGGTGCGCCTTGCGCGAAATCGTCCTGATAAACATCACCGGATCCGATCGTCCGGGTCTGACTGCGGCCATTACCGGCGTTCTGGCCCAGGGTGGTGTGAACATTCTCGACATCGGTCAGGCGGTGATCCACGACACCCTGTCGTTCGGCATCCTGGTTGAAATTCCCGACACCGAACAAGGCAAGTCGGTCCTCAAGGACATCCTGTTCAAAGGCTACGAGCTGGATCAACAGGTGCGTTTCACGCCGGTCTCCGAGCAGGATTACCAGCAGTGGGTCGGCAACCAGGGCAAAAAGCGCCACATCGTGACGCTGCTGACCCGCAAGGTGACCGCCGGCCAATTGCAGGCCGTAAGCTCGATCACCGCCAAGTACGGCCTGAACATTGATCACATCGATCGCCTGTCCGGGCGCATGCCGCTCGATACTCCGGCCGACCAAGGCAAGGGCTGCATCGAGTTTTCCGTGCGTGGCGAAGCGGCCGATCCGCAGGCACTGCGCGCCGAATTCCTCAGCGTGGCCCAAGAACTGAACGTCGATATCGCTTTCCAGGAAGATTCGCTGTTCCGTCGCAATCGCCGTCTGGCGGTGTTCGACATGGACTCGACCCTGATCGAAGCCGAAGTCATCGACGAACTGGCCAAGGCCGCCGGCGTGGGCGACAAAGTCTCGGAAATTACCGAGCGGGCCATGGCCGGTGAACTGGATTTCCGTGCCAGCTTCAAGGAGCGTCTGGCTTTGCTCAAGGGTCTGGATGTCGGCGTGCTGGACTCGATCGGCGCTTCGCTGCGTCTGACCGAAGGCGCCGAAACCCTGTTCGCCGAACTCAAGCGTCTGGGCTACAAGACGGCCATTCTGTCAGGCGGCTTCACCTATTTCGCCAAGCAGTTGCAGGCCAAGCTGGGCATCGATTACGTGTTCGCCAACGAGCTGGAAGTGGTGGACGGCAAGGTGACCGGTGTCGCAGTCGAGCCGATTGTCGATGCGCAGCGCAAGGCTGATCTATTGAAGGAACTGGCGGTCAAGGAAGGTTTGCGTCTGGAGCAGACCATTGCGGTCGGCGACGGCGCCAACGATTTGCCGATGCTGGCGATTGCCGGACTGGGCGTCGCATTCCGCGCCAAGCCGTTGGTTAAACAGTCGGCCAAGCAGGCGATCTCGACCCTGGGGCTGGATGGTGTGCTTTACCTGCTGGGCTTCCGCGATCGCGACGGGCAGCTATAACACCGCACAACATCTAACGCCGCAAAACAACTGTGGGAGCGGGCTTGCTCGCGAATACGGAGTGTCAGACAACTCAATGTCGACTGATACACCGCTTTCGCGAGCAAGCCCGCTCCCACATTGGGTTTTGCGTCAGGCTCAGGCCTTTGGCGCGCCCAGGCCCTGACCCATCTGCACCGGCGATCCCGCCGCCAGTTCTTCAGCCCATTTCACCTGATCCGGCCCGAACAGCACGACAGCGGTCGAACCCAATTTGAAACGACCCAGCTCCGCACCTTTTTGCAGGTGGATCGGCGCGCGGGCGGCTTCGTCGTAGCGGAAGGTTTTCAGTTCGCGCTTCGGTGGAGTGACCAGGCCAGCCCACACGGTTTCGATCGATGCGACGATCATCGCACCCACCAGCACCACGGCCATCGGCCCGCGCTCGGTGTCGAAAATACACGCCACACGCTCGTTGCGGGCGAACAGTTCCGGAACGTTTTCGGCCGTGGTCTGGTTCACCGAGAAAATCCGCCCCGGGATGTAGACCATCTCACGCAAAGTACCGGCCAGCGGCATGTGTACGCGGTGGTAGTCCTTCGGCGACAGGTAGATAGTCGCAAAATCACCACCCATGAACGGCGCGGCGTTGGCAGCATCGCCACCGAGCAACTCCAGCACGCTGAAGCTGTGGCCCTTGGCCTGGAATACGCGACCGTGTTCGATCGGGCCCAATTGGCTGACGGCACCATCGGCCGGGCTGAGGATCGCGCCCGGGGTTTCGTCCAGTGGACGCGCGCCATCTTTCAGGGCGCGGGTGAAGAAGGCGTTGAAATGCTCATAGGCGGTCAGGTCTTCGACCAGTGCCTGGGACATGTCCACCTGATAGCGCTTGGCGAACCAGGCGGTGAAGGCATTCTTGAACCAGCGCACGCGGCACTCGGCGATGCAGCCGGCCAGTCGCGAGAGCAAGTGGTGGGGCAGCAGGTACTGGCTGATGATAAACAGACGCTTGTTCATTGATTGTCCTTAAGACCTTAAATCTCTACAGGGGTGTCGGGATGATTGCCCCATTCGCCCCAGGAGCCGGCGTAGCCCTTGACCCGCGGATAACCGAGGGACTTGGCCACCAGATAGGTGAAGCCAGAACGATGATGGGTCTGGCAGTGGGTGATGACTTCTTTGTCTTTGCTGATCCCCAGTTGTTCCAGGATCTGCGGCATGTCGGTACGGATGCGCAGGTTGCGCGCCTGATCCATGCCGGCGGTCCATTCGAAGTTGACCGCGCCCGGGATGTGTCCGCCCTTGGCAGCCAGGACTTTCTCGCCGGAGAACTCCAGCGGCCCGCGCGCATCCCAGATCGCCAGGTCGGCGGCGCCGAGACGGCTTTGCAGGTATTCGCGGGTGGCGGTGGGTTCGTTGTGCAGGGTCAACGGCACCGGGCCGCCAACCGGCGTCGGGACCTGGATCGACATCGGCAAGCCTTCGGCCAGCCAGGCCGGCAGGCCACCGTCGATGTAGTGGTATTTGTGGTGACCGATCACATCCAGCAGCCAGATGAAACGCCCGGCCCAGCCGCCGCCTTCGTCGTCATACACCACGTAGACTGCGTCGGGATTGTGGCCCAATTCGCCGAACAGCGCTTCGAGCGCCGCTTGCGGCGGCATCAGCCCCGGCGCAGGCGCCTGGCCGAGCTGGGTGCGTTTCGGGTCGACAAAACGCGCGCCAGGAATGTGCCCTTCGGTGTAGCGGGCGCTGCTGGTCAGGTCGACCAGAATCAGCTCGCGGGCCTCGAGGCGAGGGAGCAAGTCGCTCGGCTCGATGACCAGCGGCAAGCCAGAGAAGTCAGACATGTGAGGTCTCCAGAGCACAAAAAAACGGGGATTGTAACGCAGGCTTATTTGCCGCGCTGACTAAAGCTGTGCAGCGCTTTCTCGATGCACTGCGCGGTTTTGCCAAAGGCTTGTACGGTGATCTCGGAAAACGGTCCGCCACCCTGATCGGCAACGACGATCATGATCACCCGGCCATTGTTGACCAGTGATCGAATCAGCAAATGTTCACCGCCGAACTGCGCCCGCAGGCTGTTGGGCAGGCGCGCGGAAAATTGCGCGTTGTTGTCCGGTGTGATCCGCACCTGCGCCTGTTGCGCCAGCAAACGTTGCAGCACGTTGCTCTGGCTGACCACGAAATTCAGGCCGGCAGCTTCTTTTGGCAGCCCGGCCGTCTGGTGTACTCGCAGATTGGCGTGGGTGCGGTCGGCCATCAGGATCATCACCCGGCGCATGCCGCAGGCAATCAAGGCATCGCGGGCCGACGTGGTCAGGTGCATGGCGTTGGTGAAGCGGCTCGGCTCGACCAGCAGTTCGGCGCATTGGCTGCGCCACTTGGCCAGGTCTTCGGCGGTAGGCGCCGGGGCCGGCAGCAGGCCGGCATGCACACGGTTCGTGCCCCACGGCCAGAGCAGCGCAACGGCGGGGTGCCACAGATCGGGCATGGCGTGGTGACGCGCACTGTTGGCCGCCTGTTGGTGCAACTGCTGTTGCACCTCGTCCATCGAAATTTGCAGATAAAGGCTGGTCAGGTACTGCCAACGCTGGCTGTGCGGGCTGTCCCAGGCCTGTTGCGCCGAGAGCGCCAGACCGTTGGCCAGCAGCACCGTGTTGGCCGGCTGATTGAGCCAGGTGCGCAGGGTCGGGTCGTCGTCGAGACGGTTCTGCTGGCGCAGCGGGTGCTCGCTGTCGCGGGCGATGCGCAGCACTTTCACCAGTTCCCGCTGCTCGCTCAGCAGCAGCTTGTAACCCTGCTGGACCCAGATCGGCAGGCGCCAGAGGTCCACCATCGCCAGGCCGATTTTCAGCAGACGCACGCCAAACAACTGCTTTTCGACTTTGCGTGCCGACTCGCCCTTATGGATGACCCGCAGCTCCCACTCTTCGAGCAACTGTGGATGGGTCAGCGCCAGTGGCCACAATGGCGAAAGAAACAGCAGGCTGCCCCAGTGTATGTCCTGCCATAGCCGCGCCAGGCGACTGGCGAAAAAGCCGTTGGCCTGTTGCGTGGCGTGCTGGCTGATCATCTGCAGTTGGCGCAGGGCCTTGGGGATTTCGTGCTGGGGGATGGCGGGCAGGCGTTCGAGCAGCTCCTCGGTGCGCTTGAGGCCAAGGCGACTGATCGCGACTTCGAGGTTTTCCGCAGGCTCGCTCAAGCTGCCGTGATTGTGCCGGTTGGCTTCGCGAAAAATGCTCAGTGCCAGGGCAGGACTGTCCTGCATCAGTTCGGCAATGTTGCGCAACGAGCTGCGACTGTCGCGGATCGCCCGGCAGACACGGTCGTGACTTGCCTGGGGAATCGGTAGTCGCACGCCATCCAGAAGCTTGACCCAGCCTTCGAGGGTTGTCGGTTTTTGAGTCGCAGCGTTGGTTTCGTTAGCCATGTCTGGAGGCGATCATCGTCAGCATTCCCGGGGCCCGGAGTGGGTCAAATTGGCTTTTCGCCTGAACTGCCTTTAGTCTGGCGCAGTTTTGCCGATAAGTAGAAGAAGAGATTTATTAACTTCCGAATATGACCTTGAACCCGACTCAGTAAGTGCTCCCCAACCTATGGCTAAAATAATCGGCATCATCGTCGTATTCGCGAGCGTGCTCGGCGGATACGTGCTCTCCCACGGTAAAATCGCCGCCCTGATCCAGCCCTTCGAGGTCATGATCATCGGTGGTGCGGCCCTCGGCGCGTTCCTGCAGGCCAACCCTGGTTATATGACCATGCACGTGCTCAAGAAGTCCCTGAGCATGTTCGGTTCGCGTTTCAGTCACGCCTTCTATCTTGAAGTGCTGGGCCTGATCTACGAGATCCTCAACAAGAGTCGTCGCGAAGGCATGATGGCCATCGAGGGCGATATCGAAGACGCCGCCGCGAGCCCGATCTTCGCCAAGTACCCTTCGGTCCTGAAAGACGAGCGCATGACTGCCTTCGTCTGCGATTACCTGCGCATCATGTCCTCCGGCAACATGGCGCCCCATGAGCTCGAAGGCCTGTTCGACATGGAGCTCTACAGCCTCAAGGAAGATCTGGAGCACCCGTCTCACGCAGTGAACGGTATCGCTGACGGTATGCCCGGCTTCGGTATCGTCGCGGCAGTATTGGGTATCGTGGTGACCATGGCCTCCCTGGGCGAGGGCGACCAGGCATCCATCGGCCTGCACGTAGGTGCGGCGCTGGTAGGTACCTTCTTCGGTATTCTCGCCGCTTACGGCTTCTTCGGTCCGCTGGCCCACTCCCTGGCCCACGACGCCAAGGAAGAACTGAACGTCTACGAAGCCATCAAGGCTTCGCTGGTAGCCTCGGCTTCCGGCATGCCGCCGTCGCTGGCCGTGGAGTTCGGGCGCAAGGTTCTGTACCCGGCGCACCGTCCTAGCTTCGCGGAGCTGGAACAAGCGGTTCGCGGTCGCTAAGTCATGGAAAATAACCAGCCGATTATCGTCAAGCGCGTCAAGCGCATCGCCGGCGGGCATCACGGGGGCGCCTGGAAAATCGCCTTCGCCGACTTCGCCACGGCGATGATGGCGTTCTTCCTGGTGTTGTGGCTGCTGTCCACCGCAACGCCGGAGCAGAAGATCGCCATCGCCGGTTACTTCAAAGACCCGATCGGCTTCTCCGAAAGCGGTACGCCCTACATCATCGATCTGGGCGGTACGCCGACCCTGGCGCCGGAAAACACCCTTAACCCCGAGGTGAAGTCCCAGCCGCAGCCGGACAAGGTCACGGTCGACGCCGAACAGGTCGAAGGCATGGCCGAGATGGTGGAGAAGGAGCGCCTCGAACTGTTGCTGCAGGAATTGCAGAACAAGGTCGAAGAGAATCCGCAGCTGCAGAAGTTCAAAGACCAGATCATGTTCGAGATCACCCCGGACGGTTTGCGCATCCAGATCGTGGACGCCGAGAACCGGCCGATGTTCGACTCGGGCTCTGCGCGTCTGAAGCCGTATTTCGAGGACATCCTGCTGGCCATGGCTGACACCATCAAGGCCGTGCCGAACAAGATCAGCATCAGCGGTCACACCGATGCCAAGCCGTATATTGGCACTGGTGATTTCGGCAACTGGGAGCTGTCGGCCAACCGTGCCAACGCCGCTCGCCGTGCGCTGGTGGCGGGCAGCTATCCGGACCAGCAAGTGGCGCGGGTCGTGGGTTATGCATCGTCGGCGCTGTTTGATCGCGAGCATCCGTTCAATCCGGTCAACCGTCGTATCGACATCATCGTGCTGACCAAGAAGGCCCAGCGGGCCATCGAAGGTTCGCAAGGCGCGGAACCGGCTCCGGAGACTCCACCAGCAGCGCCGGGCGCGGCACCGGCCACGCCGCCAGCTGATCCGAACGCGTTGCCTGCGGACAAGGAGCCGTTGCCGGCCCATGAGCTGCGCGAGCGGTTGAACCTGTTCGACAACCCGCCGCCGAAGCAGGGTGAGGCGCCGAAGCAGTGATGCGGTGATGGTTCTGACGCCATCGCGAGCAAGCTCCCACAGGGGAATGTATTCCAAATGTGGGAGCGAGCCTGCTCGCGATGGCAATAGTCGAATCAACACAAAAACATCAGCCACAAAAAAGCCGCGAGATCATCGCGGCTTTTTCGTTTCTGCAACCAAGGCTCAGTAACCGTTCTCCGGCAAGCTGGCGATGATCGAGCGATAGCTGTTCATCCGCTGTTGCTGCACGCGACCGTCTTCCAGGGCCTTGAGCAGGGCGCAACCGGGTTCGCGGTCGTGCTTGCAGTCGCGGAAGCGGCAGGTGCCGAGCAGGTCGTTGAACTCGATGAAACCGGCCTCGACATCGGCGCGACTGACATGACCCAGACCGAATTCCCGGATGCCCGGGGAGTCGATCAGCTCACCGCCGCCGGGGAAGTGGAACAACCGCGCGGTCGTGGTGGTGTGGGTGCCCTGTCCGGACAGCTCGGACAACGGCCCGACGCGGGTTTCGACGTCCGGCAGCAGGCTGTTGACCAGCGACGACTTGCCGACGCCGGACTGGCCGACGAACACGCTGATGCGCCCGTCCAGCTTCTGTTGCAGTTGCTCCATGCCGTTGCCGTGGTGCGCCGATACTTCCAGCACCGGATAACCCAGGGTGCGGTAGACACCCAGCAAGGCATTCAAGGCCGGAGCGTTGTTCTCATCGATCAAGTCGTACTTGTTCAGCAACAGCAGCGGCTTGATGCCCGCGTGTTCGGCGGCGACAAGATAGCGGTCGATCAGGTTGGCGTGGGGCTCGGGCAGCGGCGCGAACACGATCACGATCATGTCGACGTTGGCCGCCACCGGCTTGAGCTGGCCGCGGCTGTCCGGACGGCACAGTTCGGTGTGGCGCGGCAGTTGCGCGACGATCACGCCGATGCCCTGGTTGCCGGCGCGCCAGACCACCTGGTCGCCGGTCACCAGCGCCGGCAGGTTGGCGCGCAGGTGGCAACGGAACACCTGGCCCGCGTGCTCGCCATCACGGGCTTCGACTTCGACCTGCACACCGAAGTGCGCGATCACCAGTCCGTGCTGTTCCGGGCCCAGATCACCGCCCTCGAGTGCCTGGACAGCCGAGGACTCGCGTTTGGCGGCGCGGGCAGCGCGTTCGCCCTGAATCTTTTCGATGCGCCAGTTCTGGCGACGATTGAGTTGGCGTTTGGCCATGGGTGTTCCGTATTGAAAGAATGCAGCGATTAGGTAAAACGGCCGCGAGTTTAGCACGCCCGGCCACCGGCCTAGGCTAAACTGCGCAGCATTGCCTAGGAGCCGACACATGCAAAGTTCGCAAAACCTGATCTGGATCGACCTGGAAATGACCGGTCTGAACCCGGACACCGACGTCATCATCGAAATGGCCACCATCGTCACCGACAGTGACCTGAACACCTTGGCCGAAGGTCCGGTCATCGCCATTCACCACAGCGACGAAGTCCTGGCCACCATGGATGAATGGAACACCCGCACCCACGGCAACTCGGGCCTGACCCAGCGCGTGCGCGAAAGCCGCATCAGCATGGCCGAAGCCGAAGCCCAGACCATCGAGTTCCTGGAGAAGTGGGTGCCACGGGGCAAGTCGCCGATCTGCGGCAACAGCATCTGCCAGGATCGCCGCTTCCTTTATACGCACATGAAATCCCTGGAAAGCTTCTTCCATTACCGCAACCTCGACGTCTCGACGCTCAAGGAACTGGCGGCACGCTGGGCGCCGGACGTGCGTGACAGCTTCAAGAAGGGCAGCACCCACCTGGCCCTGGACGACATCCGCGAATCCATCGCCGAGCTGCAGCATTACCGCAAGCACTTCATCAAGTTCTGATCGGACGCTCTTTTGCAGGCGCTGTCGAAGGGCAGCGCCTACACAAGCCAGTGGTGAAATGCGTAGACTGCGCGCCTTTTTCGCAAGGATCGCCACCATGCTGTTGATGCTCTACCTCATCGCCATCACCGCCGAAGCCATGACCGGCGCCCTGTCCGCAGGCCGTCGGGGCATGGACTGGTTCGGCGTGGTGCTGATCGCCTGCGTCACGGCATTGGGTGGCGGTTCGGTGCGGGATGTGCTGCTCGGACACTATCCGCTGACCTGGGTCAAACACCCGGAATACCTGGTGCTGACCAGCATCGCAGCGATGTTCACGGTGTTCGCTGCACGCTGGATGCGTCACCTGCGCTCACTGTTTCTGGTGCTCGACGCCGTCGGTCTGGTGGCCTTCACCCTGATTGGCTGCATGACTGCCCTGGAAATGGGCCACGGCATGCTGGTCGCGTCCGTCAGCGGGGTGATCACCGGGGTGTTCGGCGGCATCCTGCGGGATATCTTCTGCAACGACATTCCGCTGATCTTTCGTCGCGAGCTTTACGCCAGCGTCTCCTTTGCGGCCGCCTGGTGCTACATGCTTTGCCTTTATCTGAACGTGCCGAGCGAACAGGCGCTTCTGATCACGCTATTTGGCGGCTTCCTGCTGCGCTTGCTGGCGATCCGTTTCCACTGGGAAATGCCCAAGTTCGTCTACAACGACGAAGCCTGATATTTCTCTGTGGGAGCGAGCCTGCTCGCGATGGTCGTCAACGATAACGCTGGCTGCCTGACGCCCCGCGGTGCCCGGTCGTTCATCGCGAGCGTGCTCGCTCCTACAGGAGGCCGTGTTGTTTGAGGGCCCATTCGACGTGTTCGCGGACCATTTCGGAGGGATGATCGCGGCGGGCCTTTAGCGCTTCGATCACCGGAATCGTCGACGGCGCATTGCCCAGCCCAACCGCCAGATTACGTAGCCAGTTCACATAACCCGTCCGACGCAGCGGCGAGCCTTCGGTGCTGGCGAGAAATTTGTCTTCATCCCACATGAACAACTCAGCCAAATCGGCATTGTCCAGGTTGTGTCGTGGCTTGAAATCGCTTTCCCCGGACGGCCGGGCGAAGCGGTTCCACGGGCAAACGATCTGGCAATCATCGCAACCGAACACACGATTGCCGATCAACGGTCGCAGATCTTCGGGAATCGCGCCCTTGAGTTCGATGGTCAGGTAGGAAATGCAGCGCCGGGCATCCAGCACATAAGGGCCGACGAAGGCATTGGTCGGGCAGATGTCCAGGCAGGCACTGCATCGACCGCAGTGCTCGGTGGCGTGGGGCGGGTCCACGGGCAGCGGCAAATCGACGAACAACTCGGCGAGGAAGAAGTAACTTCCCGCCTTTCGATTCAAGACCAGAGTGTTCTTGCCGATCCAACCCAGGCCGGCCTGTTCCGCGATGGCTTTTTCCAGCACCGGAGCGCTGTCTACGAAGGCGCGAAAACCGAAGGGGCCGATCTGTGCCTGGATTTTTTCCGCCAGTTGCTGCACGCGTTTACGGATCAATTTGTGGTAATCGCGGCCCAAGGCATAACGCGAGACGTAGGCTTTTTCCGGTTGGGCCAGAAGCTGCGCCATTTGGGTGTCGCCCGAGAGGTAGTCCATGCGCAGCGAAACCACGCGCAATGTGCCCGGTACCAGTTCTTCGGGGTGCGAGCGCTTGCTGCCATGGGCGCCCATGTAGTCCATTTCGCCGTGGTAGCCCGCCTCGAGCCAGCGTTGCAGGTGCTGCTCGTGTTCGGCCAGGTCCAGGCCGCTGATGCCGACTTGCTGGAAGCCCAGCTCGCGGCCCCAGTCCTTGATGGATTGGGCGAGGGCGGGCAGGTCTGTGGTAATAGCGGGCATGAGGCGAGAGAAACCGGAGCTGAGGTGCGTATAATTCTGCCAGACATCGGAGCCCGAAGACGCATGCCGCACACTAAAGATGATTTCCCCGACGCGCTGTACAGCGCCGCGCAGGTTCGAGCACTGGATGCGAGCGTGATTGCGGCCGGTACGCCGGGCTTCGAATTGATGCAGCGGGCCGCGCGGGCTACTTGGCGCGCGCTGGTGCGCAAGTGGCCGGCGGCGAACGAACTGACAGTGATTGCCGGGCACGGCAATAACGCTGGCGACGGCTATCTAGTGGCCGTACTGGCCAAGCGTGCCGGTTGGTCGGTGCGGGTTTTGGCGGCGGGTGATCCGCAATTGCTGCGCGGCGACGCGGCCTCGGCCCATGCCGAAGCCCAGGCGGAAAAGGTTTCTATCGAGCCGTGGACAGTGCAGTCCGAATTGCGCGGCCTGGTGCTGGACGCCCTGCTCGGCATCGGCCTCAGCGGCGAGGTGCGCGAGCCCTATGCCAGCGTGATTGCCGCGATCAACGCCAGTGGCCTGCCGGTCGTGGCGGTGGATATCCCTTCCGGGCTGTGCGCCGACACGGGGCGCATCCTCGGATGTGCAGTGCGAGCGGATCTGACCGTCACCTTCATCGGTCTGAAACTGGGCCTGTTCACCGGCGATGCGGCGGATGTGGTGGGTGAACTGGTGTTCAACGACCTGCACGCCGATCCGTCACTGCTCGAAGCGGCGCCAATCAGCGCGCTGCGCCTGACTTCCGGCAATCTGCCGCGCCTGGCCACCCGGCCACCGACTTCCCATAAAAGCAAATTCGGTCATCTGCTGCTGATCGGTGGCGATCGCGGTTTGGGTGGGGCGATCCTGCTGAGCGCGCAAAGTGCGTTGCGCAGTGGCGCGGGCATGGTGTCGGTGGCGACTCGTAGCGAACATGTGCCCGCCGCTCTGGCCAGAATCCCCGAAGCGATGGTGCTGGGGACTTCGTCGGCCAATCAGTTGATGGAATTGCTTCAAAAAGTTTCCGTGTTGGTCGTCGGTCCCGGTCTTGGCCAAGCTGCCTGGGGCCGCAGCCTTTTGTCCGCTGCGGCCAACGCACCGCTGCCGCAAGTCTGGGACGCCGATGCGCTGAATCAGTTGGCCGAAGAACGGGTGAATTTGCCCAGGGATTGCGTGATTACGCCGCATCCCGGGGAAGCGGCGCGACTTCTCGGTATCAGTACCGCCCAAGTTCAGGCCGATCGCCCGGCCGCCGCCCATGCGTTGAGCAAAAAATACTCAACGGTCGTGATCCTCAAGGGTGCCGGCAGCCTGATCGCCAGCCCCGACGGACGGCTGGCGGTGTGTCATCAGGGACACCCGGCCATGGCCACCGCGGGTTTGGGGGATGTGTTGGCAGGATTGGTCGGCGCACTGCTGGCCCAAGGCATGGAGGCTTTCGATGCAGCCTGCCTGGCGGTCTGGCTGCATGCCAATGCCGGTGAGCAACAAGGTAAATTCGGCCGTGGGCTGGCGGCCAGTGATCTGATACCAGCCATTCGTCAGTTGTTGGAGGAGCATGCACCGTGTCTGAAGTAACCCTGTACCTGGCGGATGAAGAGGCGATGACCGCGTTCGGTACGCGTATCGCACAGATCACAAAGGGGCACGGCCTGATTTTTCTCGAGGGCAACCTGGGGATGGGCAAAACCACCCTGTCCCGGGGCATTATCCGGGGGCTTGGGCACGTCGGCGCGGTGAAAAGCCCGACCTTTACCCTGGTCGAGCCCTACGAGATCGGCGACATTCGCGCCTTTCACTTCGACCTCTACCGTCTGGTCGACCCGGAAGAACTGGAATTCCTCGGTATCCGCGACTATTTCGAAGACGATGCTCTGTGCCTGATCGAGTGGCCGGATAAAGGTGCAGGCTTTTTGCCAAAGCCTGACCTGACCATTACCATTAGCCCGCAAGACAGCGGGCGTTCGCTGAAAATTTTGTCCCAGGGTTCGCGTGGCGAATCCTGGTGTGCCGCTTTGGCATTGGAATCCAAATAGATGATGGGGTTAGGTATGCGCTTTCGCGCGTTGGTTGCTGCCGTTGGGGTGTTGTTTCTGGCTGTAACCGTAGACGCCATGGCCGAGACGAAGGTCAACAGCGTGCGCCTGTGGCGGGCGCCGGACAACACACGGCTGGTGTTTGACCTGACAGGTCCCGTGCAACACAGCGTCTTTACCCTGACGGCTCCCGATCGTCTGGTCATCGACATCAATGGCGCCACCCTGGGCGCGCCGTTGAACATCAACGGTGCCAATACTCCGATCACGGCGATGCGCTCCGCTCAACGCACACCGACCGACCTGCGGGTGGTCATCGACCTGAAAAAGGCCGTCACCCCGAAAAGCTTCTCCCTGGCCCCGAATGCCCAGTACGGCAACCGACTGGTGGTCGACCTGTTCGACAACCCTGCGGACGCCGCGCCACCGCCTGCGCCAAGCCCTTCGGTGGCCACTGTTCCGGCGGTGCCGGTCACGCCTGCGGAGCCGGCAATCAAGCTGCCACCGGCACCTGCCGGCAAACGCGACATCATAGTGGTGATCGACGCCGGTCACGGCGGTGAAGACCCGGGTGCCTCCGGCTCTCGCGGCCAGCGTGAAAAAGACGTGGTGCTGCAGATCGCCCGCGAATTGCAGCGTCAGGTCAATGGCATGAAAGGCTTCCGCGCCGAACTGACCCGTACCGGTGACTACTTCATTCCATTGCGCGGTCGTACCGAGATCGCCCGCAAGAAGGGCGCCGACCTGTTCGTCTCGATCCACGCCGACGCCGCGCCTTCGACTGCCGCTTTCGGTGCCTCGGTATTCGCCCTGTCCGATCGCGGCGCGACTTCCGAGACCGCGCGCTGGCTGGCCGACAGTGAAAACCGCTCCGACCTGATCGGTGGTGCCGGCAACGTCAGCCTCGATGACAAGGACCGCATGCTTGCTGGCGTGCTGCTGGACTTGTCGATGACCGCGTCCCTGACTTCCAGTCTGAACGTTGGCCAGAAAGTCCTGAGCAATATCGGCCGGGTCACGCCGCTGCACAAGCAGCGAGTCGAACAGGCCGGATTCATGGTGCTGAAATCACCGGACATTCCGTCGATCCTGGTGGAAACCGGGTTCATCTCCAACGCCAACGAAGCCTCCAAGCTTGCCGCTTCGAGCCACCAGCAGGCGCTGGCGCGCTCGATCAGCAGTGGCGTGCGGCAGTTCTTCCAGCAGAATCCGCCACCGGGCACTTACATCGCCTGGCTGCGTGACTCCGGCAAGATCGCCCAGGGGCCACGTGACCACCGGGTTAGCCCGGGCGAAACCCTGGCGATGATCGCCGTGCGTTATCAGATCTCGCCAGCCGCGCTGCGTAGCGCGAACAAGCTTTCCAGCGATGAGCTTAAGGTTGGTCAACATCTGACCATTCCGGGTACGGAACTGGCGGCCAAGGAATGAGTGAGGCCGTGATCAACAGTGCTCGTATCGAGCTGCTGAGCCCCCGACTGGCGAACCAGATCGCCGCCGGCGAGGTGGTCGAGCGCCCGGCGTCGGTGATCAAGGAGTTGCTGGAAAACAGCCTCGACTCCGGCGCACGGCGCATCGATGTCGACGTGGAGCAGGGCGGCGTCAAGTTGCTGCGGGTGCGGGATGACGGCAGCGGCATTTCCGCCGATGACCTGCCTCTGGCCCTGGCCCGTCACGCCACCAGCAAAATTCGCAATCTGGAAGACCTCGAGCAGGTGATGAGCCTGGGCTTTCGCGGTGAGGCATTGGCGTCGATCAGCTCTGTGGCCCGCCTCACCCTGACCTCGCGTACCCGCGATGCCGATCAGGCCTGGCAGGTCGAGACCGAGGGCCGCGAAATGTCGCCCCGGGTCCAGCCGGCCGCGCATCCGGTGGGCACTTCGGTTGAAGTTCGCGACCTGTTTTTCAATACCCCGGCGCGTCGCAAATTTCTCAAGACCGAAAAAACCGAATTCGATCATCTGCAGGAAGTGATCCGGCGCCTGGCCCTGGCACGTTTCGACGTGGCGTTCCATCTGCGCCATAACGGCAAGACCATCCTCAGCCTGCACGAAGCCCGTGACGATGCCGCTCGTGCCCGGCGAGTAGCGGCGATTTGCGGGCCCGGCTTCCTTGAGCAGGCGCTGCCGATCGAAATCGAGCGTAATGGCCTGCATTTGTGGGGTTGGGTCGGGTTGCCGACGTTCAATCGCAGCCAGGCGGATCTGCAGTATTTCTTCGTCAATGGCCGCGCGGTGCGCGACAAGCTGGTCGCCCACGCGGTGCGCCAGGCTTATCGCGATGTGCTGTTCAATGGCCGGCACCCGACGTTCGTGCTGTTTTTCGAAGTCGACCCGACCGGCGTCGACGTCAACGTGCACCCGACCAAGCACGAAGTGCGTTTCCGTGAAGGGCGCATGGTTCACGACTTTCTTTATGGCACCTTGCACCGCGCCCTGGGCGATGTACGGCCGGAAGATCATCTGGCGGCGCCGGTTGCGACCGCCATCGTGCGGCCTACCGGGCTGGACGCGGGCGAGTTCGGCCCTCAGGGCGAAATGAGCCTGGCGGCCAATGCCCTGTTGGAGCAGCCACAGGCACAGCCCTCATTCAATACGCCGTCGGGCGCAGGTTCCGGTGGTGGCTATCAATATCAATACACCCCGCGTCCGCAGTCCGCGGTTCCTGCCGCTGAAGCGCAGGCGGCCTATCGTGAGTTTTTCGCGCCGCTGCCTGAAGCCAATGCGACGGCATTGCCAGCCGGGCAGGGTGATATTCCACCGCTGGGTTATGCGCTGGCGCAGCTCAAAGGCATCTACATTCTTTCGGAAAACGCTCAGGGTCTGGTGCTGGTGGACATGCACGCCGCACACGAGCGGATCATGTACGAACGCCTGAAAATCGCGATGGCCAGTGAGGGCTTGAGCGGCCAGCCGCTGCTGGTGCCCGAGTCGCTGGCGGTCAGTCAGCGTGAAGCAGATTGCGCCGAAGAACACGCCGCCTGGTTCCAGCGCCTGGGCTTCGAATTGCAGCGCCTGGGTCCGGAAACCCTGGCGATCCGGCAGATCCCGGCCCTGCTCAAGCAGGCCGAAGCCAACCGCTTGGTCGGCGACGTGCTGGCCGACCTGATGGAGTACGGCACCAGCGACCGCATTCAGGCGCACCTGAATGAGTTGCTCGGGACCATGGCCTGCCACGGCGCGGTGCGAGCGAACCGGCGCCTGGCGATACCGGAAATGAACGGTCTGCTGCGGGACATGGAAAACACCGAACGCAGCGGCCAATGCAACCATGGCCGGCCAACCTGGACCCAATTGGGTCTGGATGATCTGGACAAACTGTTCTTGCGCGGTCGTTGATGAGCCAGTTCCCACCCGCGATTTTCCTGATGGGCCCGACCGCGGCGGGCAAGACCGATCTGGCCATCGAGCTCACCAAGGTGCTGCCCTGCGAGTTGATCAGTGTCGATTCGGCGCTGGTCTACCGTGGTATGGACATCGGCACGGCCAAGCCCTCCAAAGAGCTTCTGGCAGAGTTTCCGCACCGTCTGATCGATATTCTCGATCCGGCGGAGAGTTATTCGGCAGCGGATTTTCGCCGTGATGCCCTCGAAGCGATGGCCGATATCACCGCGCGGGGAAAAATTCCGCTGTTGGTAGGCGGCACGATGCTCTACTACAAGGCGTTGATCGAAGGCCTGGCGGACATGCCGGCAGCCGATCCGCAAGTGCGTGCGCAGATCGAAGAAGAAGCTGCGCGCCTTGGCTGGCAAGCCCTGCATGATCAATTGGCGGTGATCGATCCGGTATCTGCCGCGCGCATCCATCCGAACGATCCGCAGCGACTCAGTCGAGCGCTGGAAGTTTATCGCGTCAGTGGTCAGAGCATGACCGACCTGCGCCTGCAACAATCTGCGCAAAGTACTGAAGCTGCGGCTTCGGGACGGCAACAATTGCCCTATACTGTCGCGAACTTGGCCATTGCTCCGGCAAATCGCCAGGTACTGCACGAGCGAATTAAACAAAGATTCACTTTAATGTTGGAACAGGGATTCATCGACGAGGTCGTAGCCCTGCGTGAGCGAAGTGACCTGCATGCCGGGTTGCCGTCTATACGTGCAGTAGGCTACCGACAAGTCTGGGATTACCTGGACGGCAAACTGACTGCTGCCGAGATGCAGGAGCGTGGAATTATAGCCACGCGACAATTGGCAAAACGTCAGTTCACCTGGTTGCGCAGTTGGGCTGATTTACATTGGCTGGACAGCCTGGATTGCGACAATCTGCCGCGCGCCTTGAAATACTTGGGGACGATCTCCATATTGAGCTGAGTCCTTGCAATTGCCGTCTATCCTTGGGGGTGTGACGGCCACAAGTCATCGTTTACCTATTTTTTATTATTGAATCCTTAAAGGAGTGCGGCACATGTCAAAAGGGCATTCGCTACAAGACCCTTACTTGAACACTTTACGTAAAGAAAAAGTTGGGGTGTCCATCTACCTGGTCAACGGTATCAAACTGCAAGGCACGATCGAGTCGTTTGACCAGTTCGTTATCCTGCTGAAAAACACCGTAAGCCAGATGGTCTACAAACACGCTATCTCTACAGTAGTGCCGGTTCGTCCGATTCGTCTGCCAAGCGCAGGTGATAACGAATCTGGCGATGCTGAGCCAGGTAACGCCTGATAGGAGTCTCCTTTGTTCTTTGAGCGCCACGGTGGTGGGGAACGAGCCATTCTCGTTCACTTGGATGGTCAGGACCCTGAGGCGCGCGAAGATCCGCAGGAGTTTCAGGAGTTGGCAGCGTCGGCTGGCGCCGAGACCGCCGCGTTTTTCAACGTGCCGCGCAATCGGCCAACCGCCAAATACCTGATTGGCAGTGGCAAGGTCGAGGAGCTGCGCGACCTGGTCAAGGCCGAACAGGTCGATCTGGTGATTTTCAATCACATCCTCACGCCCAGTCAGGAACGTAACCTCGAACGTGTTTTCGAGTGTCGCGTGATCGACCGCACGGGTCTGATTCTCGATATCTTCGCCCAACGCGCCCGCACCCATGAAGGCAAGCTCCAGGTCGAACTGGCCCAGCTTGAGCACATGAGTACGCGGCTGGTGCGTGGCTGGACTCACCTTGAGCGTCAGAAGGGCGGTATCGGTCTGCGTGGTCCGGGTGAAACCCAACTGGAAACCGACCGACGCCTGTTGCGGGTTCGCCTGCGGCAGATCAAGGGGCGCCTGGAAAAGGTTCGCAGCCAGCGCGAGCAGTCGCGTCGCGGCCGCAAGCGCGCGGAGATCCCGACGGTTTCACTGGTGGGTTACACCAACGCCGGCAAATCGACGCTGTTCAACTCCGTCACCGAATCCGACGTCTTCGCCGCCGATCAACTGTTCGCCACCCTCGACCCGACTTTGCGCCGTCTTGAGCTCAATGACCTCGGGCCGATCGTGCTGGCCGACACAGTGGGCTTCATTCGCCACCTGCCGCACAAACTGGTCGAGGCATTTCGGGCTACGCTCGAAGAGTCGAGCAACTCCGACCTGCTGCTGCACGTGATCGACTCCCATGAGCCCGAGCGCATGGCGCAGATCGAACAGGTCATGGTGGTGCTCGGCGAGATCGGGGCCCAGGACTTGCCGATACTTGAGGTATACAACAAACTCGATTTGCTCGAGGGCGTTGAGCCGCAGATCCAGCGTGATGCCGATGGCAAGCCGCAGCGGGTCTGGTTGTCGGCCAAGGACGGTTCCGGTCTGGATCTGCTCAAACAGGCTGTTGCCGAACTGCTCGGCGAGGATTTGTTTGTTGGCACCTTGCGCTTGCCGCAACGTTTTGCTCGACTGCGTGCGCAGTTTTTCGAAGTCGGTGCGGTACAAAAGGAAGAACACGACGAGGAAGGCATCAGCCTGCTGGCCGTTCGCTTGCCACGAGTCGAACTGAATCGACTGGTGAGCCGCGAAGGTTTGCAGCCGCTGGACTTCATCGAGCAACACACTTTGCAATAAAAGCCTGAAAAAGCGGTTGTGTCGTGGTGACAGGCATTCTGTAGCATTGGTCGGCGCGCCGTGGGTGCGTCTTTGCTTTATCAGATGGAGAGCGCTATGGCTTGGAATGAGCCGGGTGGCAACTCGAATAATCAGGATCCTTGGGGTGGCAAGCGTCGTAATAACGGCGATCGCAAGGGACCACCAGATCTCGACGAGGCCTTCCGTAAGCTGCAGGAAAGCCTGAACGGGTTGTTCGGTGGTGGCAAGAAACGTGGTGGTGATGACGGCGGTGGCCCGCGCAAGAGTGGCGGCTTCGGCGGTCTGCTGGGTATCGGTCTGGTCGTTGCGGCAGCCGTATGGCTGTACAGCGCGGTCTATGTAGTCGACGAGCAGGAGCAAGCCGTGGTGCTGCGCTTCGGCAAGTACTACGAGACCGTGGGTCCTGGCCTGAATATCTATTTCCCGCCGATCGACAAGAAGTACATGGAAAACGTCACGCGTGAGCGTGCGTACACCAAGCAGGGCCAGATGCTGACCGAAGACGAGAACATCGTCGAAGTGCCGCTGACCGTGCAGTACAAGATCAGCAACCTGCAGGACTTCGTGCTGAGCGTCGATCAGCCGGAGATCAGCCTGCAGCACGCGACCGACAGTGCCCTGCGCCATGTGGTGGGTTCCACCGCGATGGATCAGGTGCTGACCGAAGGTCGTGAGCAGATGGCCAGCGAAATCAAGGATCGTCTGCAGCGCTTCATGGACACCTACCGCACCGGTATCACCGTAACCCAGGTCAACGTACAGAGCGCAGCAGCACCGCGTGAAGTACAGGAAGCCTTCGATGACGTAATCCGTGCCCGTGAAGACGAGCAGCGTTCGCGCAACCAGGCTGAAACCTATGCCAACGGCGTCGTGCCGGAAGCCCGTGGTCAGGCCCAGCGCATTCTCGAAGATGCCAACGGTTACCGAGACGAAACCATCTCGCGCGCCAAGGGTGAGGGCGATCGCTTCACCAAACTGGTTGCCGAGTATCGCAAGGCCCCTGAAGTCACCCGCCAGCGTCTGTACCTGGACACCATGCAGGAAGTCTTCAGCAACACCAGCAAGGTTCTCGTGACCGGCAACAAGGAAGGCCAGAACAATCTGCTCTACCTGCCGCTGGACAAGATGATCGACAGCAGTGGTCGTAGCACCAGCTCGCCGATGAGCAGTGCGGCAGCCAGCAGCAATGAAGCGAATGCGCGTGCAGCAGCTGATCTGCAACAACAGCCAGCACGTACCAGGGAGAGTCGCTGATGAGCAATAAATCGCTGATCGCCCTTATTGTCGGCGTCGTCGTGGCCATCGCAGCCTGGAACTGCTTCTACATCGTGGCTCAGACCGAGCGCGCGGTGTTGCTGCAGTTCGGTCGTGTGGTCCAGGCAGATGTTCAGCCAGGCCTGCATGTGAAGGTGCCTTACGTTAACCAGGTGCGCAAATTCGACGCTCGCCTGATGACGCTGGATGCGCCGACACAACGCTTCCTGACCCTGGAAAAGAAAGCCGTGATGGTCGATGCCTACGCCAAGTGGCGTGTGAAGGACGCCGAGCGTTTCTACACCGCGACTTCCGGCCTCAAGCAGATTGCCGACGAGCGTCTGTCCCGTCGTCTGGAATCGGGCCTGCGTGACCAGTTCGGTAAGCGCACCCTGCACGAAGTGGTATCGGGTGAGCGTGATGCGCTGATGGCTGACATCACCGCATCGCTGAACAAGATGGCCGAAAAGGAACTGGGCATCGAAGTGGTCGACGTTCGCGTCAAGACCATCGACCTGCCTAAAGAAGTGAACCGCAGCGTGTTCGAACGTATGAGCACCGAGCGTGAGCGTGAAGCTCGCGAGCACCGCGCCAAGGGTAACGAGCTGGCCGAAGGCATCCGTGCCGACGCCGATCGTCAACGCCGCGTGCTGCTGGCTGAAGCCTATCGTGAATCGGAAGAGATTCGCGGTGACGGCGATGCCCAGGCCGCTGCGATCTATTCCAAGGCCTACGGTCAGGATCAGGAGTTCTACGCGTTCTACCGTAGCCTGCGTGCCTACCGTGAAAGCTTCGCGAACAAATCCGACGTCATGGTCCTGGACCCAAGCAGTGACTTCTTCCACTACCTGGAAAAAGCCAAGCCTTGATACGACGTTGACCGAAATCACCCCGCCCGGCGGTTAAAACCTCTGGCGGGGTGATCCTTTGGGAAAACGTGTGTATGATGCGGCAGCCGGGAAATTCCCGGCTTTTTTGCGTCTGCATGTTTGATTGCTGTTTTTGTGCGGATGCCAAGGCCTGATGGCTCGACAGGTTTTACGAGGAAAGTGCTTGGCGAAGCCCATTTCAGGCTTTTCGCTTCGTCGCCCATGCGCGCTGCTTTCGCTGGGCGGATCATTTTCTGCTTCACTCAAGGCTCGCCCAACGGCTTGCCGCCCGGATCAAAGGGGAATGGCGTAATGGCAACGGTAGACCGCTGGCTGCTGCCAGATGGCATCGAAGAAGTACTGCCACCGGAGGCGGCGCGCATAGAAGTCGCGCGTCGTCAGGTGTTGGATCTGTTCCAGAGCTGGGGTTACGAGTTCGTCGTGACTCCCCATATCGAGTACCTGGAATCCCTGCTGACCGGCGCAGGTCAGGACCTGGATCTGCGCACCTTCAAGGTCATCGACCCGCAATCGGGTCGGCAGATGGGTTTCCGTGCCGACATTACGCCGCAAGTAGCGCGCATCGATGCGCACACCCTGCGTCGCGAAGGCCCCAACCGCTTGTGCTATGCCGGCAGCGTACTGCACGCCCAGCCGCGCGCCCTGTCGTCCTCGCGTAGCCCGATCCAGCTGGGCGCCGAGCTGTACGGCGATGCCAGCCCGAGCAGCGACGTAGAAGTGATCAGCCTGATGCTGGCCATGCTGCAACTGGCCGATGTGCCGGACGTGCACATGGACCTGGGGCATGTCGGCATCTACCGCGGCCTGGCTCGCGCCGCCGGTTTGTCCGGTGAAGTCGAGCAGCAATTGTTCGATGCATTGCAACGCAAGGCCATCGACGAGGTCATTACCTTGACCGAAGGTCTGCCGGCGGATCTGTCGGACATGCTGCGCGCGCTGGTGGATCTGTGCGGTGGCCGCGAAGTGCTGGAAGCGGCTCGTGAGCGTCTGGCGAAAGCCCCGGCTCCGGTTTTGGCGGCATTGGACGACCTGCTGGCGATTGCCGAGCGTCTGTCCGTGCGTTTCCCGGAACTGCCGTTGTACTTCGACCTCGGTGAGCTGCGCGGCTACCACTACCACACCGGTGTGGTATTCGCGGTGTTCGTGCCGGGCGTTGGCCAGTCCATTGCCCAAGGCGGTCGTTACGACGACATCGGCGCCGACTTCGGTCGTGCCCGTCCGGCAACCGGCTTCTCTACCGATTTGAAAACCCTGGTGACCCTGGGGCGTGCTGAGATCGAGCTACCGTCTGGCGGTATCTGGATGCCTGACAGTACGGATGCGGCACTCTGGCAGCAGGTTTGCCAGTTGCGCAGTGAGGGTCAGCGTGTCGTTCAGGCCTTGCCTGGGCAACCATTGGCCGCCGCCCGTGAAGCGGACTGCGACCGGCAATTGATTCAGCAGAACGGGCTTTGGCAAGTATCGCCACTGGCTTCTTGAGTTTTCCTGCCGGCCGCCGCCGGCACCAAGTTTGCGCGAATGAGGACAAGTGTTATGGGTAAGAATGTCGTAGTCCTGGGCACCCAATGGGGTGATGAGGGCAAAGGCAAGATCGTTGATCTGCTGACCGAACATGCTGCCGCCGTAGTGCGCTACCAGGGTGGCCACAACGCTGGCCACACACTGGTGATCGACGGCGAAAAAACCGTCTTGCACCTGATTCCGTCGGGCGTACTGCGCGAAGGCGTAGAGTGCCTGATCGGCAACGGCGTGGTGGTTGCACCTGACGCCCTGCTGCGGGAAATCAACAAGCTGGAAGAGAAAGGCGTACCGGTGCGCGAGCGCCTGCGCATCAGCCCTTCCTGCCCGCTGATCCTGTCCTACCACGTAGCACTGGACCAGGCCCGTGAAAAGGCCCGTGGCGAGCACAAGATCGGCACCACCGGTCGCGGCATCGGCCCGGCCTATGAAGACAAGGTTGCACGTCGCGGCCTGCGTATCGGTGACCTGTTCCACCGCGAGCGTTTCGCCGCCAAACTGGGCGAGTTGCTGGATTACCACAACTTCGTACTGGTCAATTACTACAAAGAGCCTGCCATCGACTTCCAGAAGACTCTGGACGAGTGCATGGAATACGCCGAGCTGCTCAAGCCGCTGATGCTCGACGTCACCGCCGAGTTGCACGAGCTTCGTCGCGCCGGTAAGGACATCATGTTCGAAGGTGCCCAGGGTTCCCTGCTGGATATCGACCACGGTACCTACCCGTACGTCACCAGCTCCAACACCACTGCCGGCGGCATCGCCACCGGTTCCGGTGTGGGTCCGATGTTCATCGACTACATCCTGGGTATCACCAAGGCTTACACCACTCGCGTAGGTTCCGGTCCGTTCCCGACTGAACTGTTCGACGACGTGGGTGCTTTCCTGGCCAAGCGTGGCCACGAATTCGGTGCAACCACCGGTCGTGCCCGTCGTTGCGGCTGGTTCGATGCCGTCATCCTGCGTCGCGCCATCGACGTCAACAGCATCTCGGGCCTGTGCCTGACCAAGCTGGACGTACTGGACGGTCTGGAAACCATCAACATCTGCGTTGGCTACAAGAACCAGGACGGTGCAGTGATCGACGCGCCGACCGACGCCGACAGCTACATCGGCCTGGAGCCAGTGTACGAGGAGATGCCGGGATGGAAAGAATCCACCCTGGGCGCCAAGACCCTGGAAGAGCTGCCGCAGGCGGCACGCAACTACATCACCCGTCTCGAAGAGTTGGTCGGCGCGCCGATCGACATTATTTCGACAGGTCCGGACCGCAACGAAACCATCGTTCTGCGTCACCCGTTCGCCTGATAAGTCGTTGATGTAAAACACAAAGGCCCCTTAATCGGGGCCTTTGTCGTATATGCCCGTCGCGCGGCATGACCTTTGCAGCGAACATTGAAAAAAGCATTGCTTCCGGCGTGCTATCAATTTAATGGCGCCAAAGCAGAGGGATTTCAATGTCGGCCGTTCTCTCCCTGTTACAAAGCCGTCTGTTGCGGCCTGTATTCGTTACTCTCGGTATCGCCCTTTTGGTGCAGGTGCTGGTAGCCGTTGCTCTGACCCGGAGCACGGTGACTGCGCTGGAAGCCGATCTGGCTTCGCGCCTGGGAGCTGACAGTCAAAAACTCTCCGGCGAACTGGAGCAGGCGGGGCGTGAAGTCACCTCCAGCCTCGACAGCCTTTCGGCCAGCACGCGGCAACGGCTCACAGCCGGTCTGTCCTCGCGACTGGAAGAAGAGCAGGCACAACTGCGTGCAACCCTGGAAAAAGACCTGAAGGACTCCGCCAACGATATGGCGCAGCTCCTGGCCTCGGTCGCACCCCGCGCCATGTGGGACAACGACATTCCGACCCTTTCCGAATTCGCCCGCCGGGCGCAGCGCAATCCGAACGTGCTGTTCGTGGTCTATGACGACGCGACCGGCCAGCACCTGACCCGCTATCTGAACCGGGAAAACCCGATCAACAAGGCCCTGCTTGAGAAGGGCCAGGGCGAGCGGGCGCTGGACAAGGTGCTGGATGCGGCCAAGTCCGATCCTTCGGTCTACTACGTCGAATCCTCCATCAACCCCAATGGCGTGGAGATCGGCAAGGTCCTGATGGGGGTTTCGACTGCTTCGGTGGAAACCGATCTCGCTGCCCTGGACAAGCGTTTCGCCACACTGATCGCCAGCAGCGATCAGTTGGTGGGCGACAGCCTCAAGGGTGCGGCAGCTGACAGTGCGGCAGCCATGCGCGCACGCCTGCAGTCGGCGCAATCCACCGCCACCGAGATGAAAGCCAATACCACCGGTACCGTGCAGGAAGCGGCGGCGACCCTGCGCTGGCGCATCGGTGTGAGCCTGGCGCTGGTGGGGGCTGGCGTTCTGCTGCTGCTCGCCGTGGTGCTGGGGCGTCGCGTGGTCAATCGCTTGAAGATGCTGATTGTCGCCATGGATGATCTGGCGGCCGGCGAGGGCGACCTGACCAAGCGCGTGCAGATCAACAGCAAGGATGAAATCGGCGCGATGGCCTCGGCGGTCAATCGCTTTGTGGATAAGTTGCAGCCGATCGTGCGCGAAGCCGGTGACGTGGCTCAGCGCACCGGCGTGGAAATCGGCGCCATGACCCTGCGCAATGCCGGCGCCGATGCGGCAGCGGGCATGCAGCGCGACGAAGTGGCCGAGAGCCTGCGGGCTTTGTCGCAGATGGCCGATGAGGCACAGTCCGAGAGCCATGCCATGCAGGCGGCGCTGAAGCAGGTTGTGGATATCCGTCAGGCCACCGATGAAAACACTCGGACGTCGGCGAAAGTCGGCAGTCTGATCGAGGCATTGGCCGGGCAGGTCGATACCGGTGCGCAAGTGATCGAGCGGCTGGCGCAGCAGAGTGAGCAGATCGAGGTGGTGCTGACGGTGATTCACGGCATCGCCGAGCAGACCAACTTGCTGGCGCTGAACGCGGCCATCGAGGCGGCGCGTGCCGGCGAAACCGGTCGTGGTTTTGCCGTGGTGGCCGACGAAGTGCGGGCGCTGGCGAGCAAGACTCAAAGCTCCACCGGCGACATCCAGGCGCACATCGTGGCCTTGCAGCAGGGCGCGCGGGAAGCGGTGGCGGCAATCGGGCAGGCGGGGCGTCAGGCCAGCGAAGGCTTGCTGGTGTTGCGTGACAGCGCGCGGTTGCAGCAATCGGTGCAGGCTTCGGTGGAGCAGGTGCACGCGGCGATCGGTCTGGCGACCCAGGCGGCCGCGCATCAGGCGCAGGGTGCTCAGGCGGTGCGTGGTCGCGTGGAGACCATTCATGCACAGGCCGAGAAGGCGGCTCAGGCTGTCGTGGCAACCACGGCCAGCGGCAAGGTGCTGGATGGGTTGGCGGCGCAGTTGAAGGCGAGCCTTGGGCAATTCAGGGCTTAGTTTTTGCGTCGTCTGATCTGACGCCTTCGCGGGCAAGCCTCGCTCCTACAGGGTTAATGCAGTCCTCGCCGCGAGGGGTTAACGCAACCGCTGTAGGAGCGAGGCTTGCCCGCGAAGCTTTTCAGCGGCTCAAATACATCCGCGTCGTCAGCAGATACACCGGCAACCCCGACACCACGATCAACAACGCCGCATAAGGCGCCGCCGCCGCAAATTCCACATTCGCGGTATGCGCCCAAACCTCTGTCGCCAGGGTATTGAGCCCGGTCGGGCTCAGCAGCAGGGTCGCCGTCAGCTCCTTCATCGCATCCAGAAACACCAGCGCGAACGCCGCCCCCAGTGCCGGGAAGATGATCGGCAAGGTGACCCGGCAAAACGCGGTGAACGATGACGCGCCCAGCGTGCGGGCTGCCTCTTCCAGTTGCGGTGCCGCCTTGTTCAAGGCCGTGCGGATCGGAGCCTGGGCCAGTGGCAGAAACAGCAGCGCATAGGCGATCAGCAGCAGTGCCGAAGTCTGGTACAGCGCCGGCACATAATGCAGGGCGAAATACACCAGGGTCAGGGCAATCACCAGGCCTGGCAGGGCGTGCAGCAGATACGGCAGGCGTTCGGCCCAGATCGCCAGTTGGCCCTTGTAGCGCACCACCAGCAACCCGACGGGCACCGCCAGCACCAGGCACAGCGCCGCGCCGCCCAAGGACAATGCCAGGGAAGACAGCAGTGCCTCGCCGATGGCGGCAACCGGAAAGGCTGCCGACGAACCCACCGCCAGCCAGTAACCCAGCATGCCCAGCGGAATCCCGCTGCCGACGATCGCCAGCATCAGGCAATACAGTTGTCCTGCCGCCGTCCATGGTCCCAGGCGAACCTGTTCGGCCTGTCGCGCCGCGCCCTGGCCGGTGCGCACGTGCCGGGCTTTGCCGCGCACGCGCAATTCCAGCCAGAGCAGAAGCAGGCACAGAATCAGCAGTACCGCCGACAGCATCGCCGCGTTGGCGTTGCTGAACTCCAGTTCGAACTGTTGATAGATCGCAGTGGTGAAGGTCTGCAGGCCGATGATCGACAGCGCGCCGAACTCCACCAGCATATGCAGGGCAATCAGCAGCGAGCCGGCGAGCAGCGATGGCCAGAGCAAGGGCAGGGTGATCTTGAAGAACACGCCCCAGCGATTCTGCCCCAGGGTGCGCCCGGACTCTTCCAGCGAAGGGTCGAGGTTGCGCAGGGTAGCCGCCACCGGGAGGAAAATCAGCGGATACTTCGACAGGGTCATCACCAGGATCGCCCCGCCCAGCCCTTCAAAGTTGGCGCTCAGCGACACCCAGGTGAAGCTGCTGACAAACGCCGGAACGGCGAACGGCAGGCACAGAATCACTCCCCACAACCGCCGCCCCGGCAGATTGCTGCGTTCCAGCAGCCAGGCCAGCGACAGGCCGATCACGCCGCAGGCCAGCGTCACGCCGATCATCAGTGCCAGGGTGTTGCGCAGCAGGCCGAACACATAAGGCCGCCACAGCAGGTGCAGCGCCTCGGCCCAGCCAGCCTGCCAGGCCTTGAGCCCGACATAGGCCAGCGGCAGCAGGCTGAGCAGGACCAGCAGCAACACCGGCAACAACAGCCAGATCGATGGCCGCTTGCGCCGCGGCACAAAGTTGCCCTGAGCGGCGGCGGTTAACGATGCGCTCATCAGTTCAGGCCAACATCACGTTCCAGGTCCAGGGCTTCTTCAGCGTTGCCCAGATCCGCTGGAGTCACCTTCGGAGCTTCCAGTTCGCTGAAAGGCTTGAGCCCGCGATCCGACTCCATGCCCTTGTGCAGCGGGTATTCGGCGGTGGTCTGGGTGATCACGCGCTGTCCCTCTTCGCTGACCATGTAGGCGAGCAGCTGTTGGGCTTCCTGTGGGTGCTTGCTGGATTTCACCACGGCCGCACTGGAAACAGTGATCAGACCGCCGACGTCGCCGCCCGTGAAGTAGTGCAGTTTCGAGTCCAGTTGGCCTTTTTCCCGTTGCAGGGCGAACCAGTAGTAGTTGTTGACCAGCACGGTCGCGATCTCACCGTTTTCCACGGCTTTGAGCGCGACCATGTTGTTGCTGTACGTCTTGCCGAATGCCCGCAGGCCGGTGAGCCATTCTTCGGCAGCGTCCATGCCGTGCATCTTGATGATCGCCACGGCCTGTTCCTGGAAGGCGCCGCTGGTAGGCACGAAGCCGACCTTGCCTTGCCATTTCGGATCGGAGAATTCCATCACCGATTTCGGCAGGTTCTTTTCATCGACAAGCTTGGGATTGAACGCGACGACGCGAACCCGGGCGGTGACGCCGATCCAGGTGCCGTTGCTGGCGACATAGTCCTTGGGTAGAACCGCCAATGTTGCATCATCGGCCTTGGCCAGCAGGCCTTGTTCGCCGAGCTTGTTCAGTGGCGGCGATTCTTCGCTGTAGATCACGTCGGCGGGCGAGCGATCGCCTTCTTCAACGATCTGACTGGCGAGCTGGTTGCTGCTGCCCTTGCGCACATTGACGTGAATCCCGGTCTTGGCTTCGAAGGCTTTGGCGACGGCGTCACCGACTTCCTTGTGTTGGCCGTTGTAGAGGGTCAGGGAAACCTTGTCGGCGGCTTGGGTGAGGGGAGTGGCGAGAGCCAGGCCGAGCAGGGTGAAGGTCAAGCCTCGGCGCAGGGTATTTCGAAACATCATTCGCAGGGTTCCTCACTGTCGCATTGCAAAAACTTGCAACAATGATAAACGATATTTGTTCTCAAATGCGCTTGCTTTTCTGCAGGAGCCGAGCTCGCTCGCGATGGAGGCGGGGGCTCCGCAGGGTATCAGGCAGCCAGCGTTATCGTTGGCGACCATCGCGAGCAAGCTCGGCTCCTACAGGGGGAGGTGAAAACTTCCGGAGGGCAGAAACGCAAAAACCCGCTTTCGCGGGTTTTTGTGAGATTCAAGATCGTAACCTTGAATTTGAATTGGTGCCCAGAAGAAGACTCGAACTTCCACGACCGTAAGGTCACCAGCACCTGAAGCTGGCGTGTCTACCAATTTCACCATCTGGGCTTCATCTTCAGCGTTACCGCTGTTGATGTGGCGCACTATACGGACAGCGTTTTGATCTGTAAACCCCTGATTTAATTTTAATAAATCAGTTCTGACAAAATGCATGTCCAGAATGCAAAAAACCCGCTTTCGCGGGTTTTTTGTGTGAGTCCTGAAACTGATCTAGTCTCAAACTCGAAATTGGTGCCCAGGAGAAGACTCGAACTTCCACGACCGTAAGGTCACCAGCACCTGAAGCTGGCGTGTCTACCAATTTCACCACCTGGGCATCATCAACAGCATGTCTGCGTGTCGATGGCGCGCACTATACGGA
Source organism: Pseudomonas sp. REP124 (assembly GCF_020164475.1). Taxonomy (GTDB): domain Bacteria; phylum Pseudomonadota; class Gammaproteobacteria; order Pseudomonadales; family Pseudomonadaceae; genus Aquipseudomonas. The sequence continues at coordinate 42,550 of NZ_JAIQWX010000033.1, forward strand.
GCGCTTTTTTAACTGTAAACCCCCGTCGTCCAAAAAAATGATTTTTTTTACCAGCGGTGTTCAAAACGACTTGGATGCGTCGATACAAGGCGTCATATGGGCTCTATATAGTCCGAAATTTCCTGTTTCATTACGCCTATGCCAAACTAACCCGCATATAGACAAGGTGAAAACTCTCTAATGGCCGATTGGCAATCCCTCGATCCCGAGGCCGCTCGTGAAGCGGAAAAATATGATAACCCCATCCCTAGCCGCGAACTGATCCTTCAGCACCTTGCTGATCGTGGTTCGCCTGCTGCCCGTGAGCAACTGGTCGAAGAGTTCGGCCTGACCACGGAAGACCAGATCGAAGCCCTGCGCCGCCGCCTGCGTGCCATGGAGCGCGATGCTCAACTCATTTACACCCGCCGCGGCACTTATGCGCCGGTGGACAAGCTCGACCTGATCCTGGGCCGCATCAGCGGTCATCGCGACGGCTTCGGCTTCCTGGTGCCGGACGACGGCAGCGACGACCTGTTCCTGAGCCCGGCGCAAATGCGCCTGGTGTTCGATGGTGACCGTGCGCTGGCTCGTGTGTCCGGCCTGGACCGTCGTGGTCGCCGCGAAGGCATGATCGTCGAAGTGGTTTCCCGTGCTCACGAAACCATCGTGGGTCGCTACTTCGAAGAAGGCGGCATCGGTTTCGTGGTTGCCGACAACCCGAAAATCCAGCAGGAAGTGCTGGTAACCCCGGGTCGCAACGCCAACGCCGATATCGGTCAGTTCGTTGAGGTGAAGATCACTCACTGGCCGACTCCGCGCTTCCAGCCGCAAGGCGACGTGATCGAAGTCGTGGGCAACTACATGGCGCCGGGCATGGAAATCGATGTCGCCCTGCGCACCTACGATATTCCTCACGTCTGGCCGGACGCCGTGCTCAAGGAAGCCGGCAAGCTCAAGCCGGAAGTCGAAGAGAAAGACAAAGAGAAGCGCATCGACCTGCGCCATCTGCCGTTCGTCACCATCGACGGCGAAGATGCCCGCGACTTCGATGACGCGGTTTACTGTGAGGCCCGTCCGGGCAAGCTGCGTCTGTTCTCCGGCGGCTGGAAGCTGTACGTGGCGATTGCCGACGTTTCCAGCTACGTGAAACTCGGTTCGGCGCTGGATGCCGAAGCCCAGGTTCGCGGCAACTCGGTGTACTTCCCCGAGCGCGTAATCCCGATGCTGCCCGAGCAGCTGTCCAACGGTCTGTGCTCGCTGAACCCGCTGGTCGACCGTCTGGCCATGGTCTGCGAGATGACCATCTCCAAATCCGGCGAAATGACCGACTACTGCTTCTACGAAGCGGTGATCCACTCCCATGCGCGCCTGACCTACAACAAGGTCAGCGCCATGCTCGAAACGCCGAAAATCGCCGAGGCGCGCAAGCTGCGTGGCGAATACACCGACCTCGTGCCGCACCTCAAGCAGCTGTATGCGCTGTACAAGGTGTTGCTGGCGGCCCGTCATGTGCGCGGCGCCATCGACTTCGAAACCCAGGAAACCCGGATCATCTTCGGCTCCGAGCGCAAGATCGCCGAAATCCGGCCGACCGTGCGCAACGATGCGCACAAGCTGATCGAGGAATGCATGCTGGCCGCCAACGTGGCCACCGCCGAATTCCTGCAAAAGCACGAAATTCCTGCGCTGTACCGTGTTCACGACGGTCCGCCGCCGGAGCGTCTGGAAAAACTGCGCGCCTTCCTGGGTGAGCTGGGTCTGTCCCTGCACAAGGGCAAGGATGGTCCATCGCCGAAGGATTACCAGGCGCTGTTGGCCAGCATCAAGGACCGTCCGGACTTCCATCTGATCCAGACGGTGATGCTGCGCTCGTTGAGCCAGGCGGTGTACACCTCGGATAACCAGGGCCACTTCGGCCTGAATTACGAGGCCTACACCCACTTCACCTCGCCGATCCGTCGTTACCCGGACTTGCTCACGCACCGCGCCATCCGCAGTGTGATCCATTCCAAGCAGGACACTCCGCACGTTCGTCGTGCCGGTGCGATGACGATTCCAAAGGCGCGCATCTATCCGTACGACGAAGCGGCGCTGGAGCAGCTCGGCGAACAATGTTCGATGAGCGAGCGTCGTGCCGACGAAGCGACCCGCGACGTGGTGAACTGGCTCAAGTGCGAGTTCATGAAAGATCGCGTGGGCGAGTCGTTCCCGGGCGTGATCACGGCGGTGACCGGTTTCGGCCTGTTCGTCGAACTCACCGACATCTATGTCGAAGGTCTGGTGCACGTCACGGCTCTGCCGGGGGATTACTACCACTTCGATCCGGTACACCACCGCCTGGCGGGTGAGCGCACCGGTCGCAGCTTCCGTCTTGGCGATACCGTTGAAGTGCGGGTCATGCGCGTCGATCTCGACGAGCGCAAGATCGACTTCGAGATGGCCGAAAAAACCATCAGCGCGCCAATCGGTCGCAAAAAGCGCGGTACCGAAACTTCGGCTCCAGCGGCAAAAACCGCGGCAGAGCCGGCACCGGCGAAAACCGGTCGTCGTCCGGCCAAGGAAAAGCCTGCCGAGTCTTATCGTTCGAGCGATGCGGCGGCGAAAAACGCCGAAGTGCGCAAGAGCCGCGAGCTGAAAAAAGCACTGCTGTCCGATGCGAAGAGCAGCAGCAAGGCAACGGCTTCGGGAAAAGCCGGGCGCTCGACGTCTGAAAAGGCGGCGGGCAGCAAACCAAGCAAACATCGTAAAGGTCCGCCAAAAGCGGGCTCGGCTCCAGCCAAAAGCGGCGGGGCACGTAAACCCAAGGCGAAGTCATGAGTCAGTTGGAAAAAATCTACGGCGTGCATGCTGTAGAAGCGTTGCTGCGTCACCACCCCAAGCGCGTCAAGCAGATCTGGCTGGCCGAAGGCCGCAATGATCCGCGGGTGCAGACGCTGATCGAGCTGGCCAATGAAAATCGTGTCCAGGTCGGCCAGGCCGAGCGCCGGGAAATGGACGCTTGGGTCGAGGGCGTTCATCAGGGCGTGGTCGCAGAAGTCAGTCCGAGTCAGGTCTGGGGCGAGGCGATGCTCGACGAGTTGCTCGATCGCACCGAAGGCGCGCCGTTATTGCTGGTGCTCGACGGCGTGACCGATCCGCACAACCTCGGTGCCTGCCTGCGTTCCGCCGATGCCGCGGGCGCGCTGGCGGTGATCGTGCCGAAGGACAAGTCTGCGACCTTGACGCCGACTGTGCGAAAAGTCGCCTGCGGTGCTGCCGAAGTAATCCCGCTGGTGGCGGTGACCAACCTGGCTCGCACCCTGGAAAAACTCCAGCAGCGCGGCCTGTGGATTGTCGGTACGGCAGGGGAGGCGGAAACCAGTATCTACGAGCAGGACCTGACCGGCCCGACCATTCTGATCATGGGTGCCGAAGGCAAGGGCATGCGCCGCCTGACTCGTGAGCATTGCGACTATCTGGTTCATCTACCGATGGCCGGTAGCGTCAGCAGCCTGAACGTATCGGTGGCAACAGGTGTGTGTCTGTTCGAAGCCCAGCGTCAGCGCGGCGCAAAGGCCAGCGCTAAAAAGCCCTGACCCACGCAGTCCCCTTGTAGGAGCGAGCTTGCTCGCGATGCGGTGTATCAGTCGACTTCAATGGTGGCTGATATACCGCTATCGCGAGCGAGCTCGCTCCTACAGTTGTTTTGTGGTGAATGAATGATTTGATGTTGTTCAAATAATCACCAATTACCTTGCACCTCCCACGACCCTTCTCTACAATTGCGCCCCTTGCTGTGACGGCAGGCGCGCATGTGCCTCGTCCACGCAAGTCCATAAGTGTCATTCACTCCTTGTCTGACCGCTTTTGAGCGGCAGGCTACAACCCGTAAGGAGCATTCATGCGTCATTACGAAATCATCTTTCTGGTCCACCCTGACCAGAGCGAGCAAGTCGGCGGCATGGTTGAGCGTTACACCAAGCTGATCGAAGAAGACGGCGGCAAAATCCACCGTCTGGAAGACTGGGGCCGTCGTCAACTGGCCTACGCAATCAACAATGTTCACAAGGCTCACTACGTGATGCTGAACGTTGAGTGCACTGGCAAGGCCCTGGCCGAGCTGGAAGACAACTTCCGTTACAACGATGCAGTGATCCGTAACCTGGTCATCCGTCGCGACGAAGCCGTTACCGGCCAGTCCGAGATGCTCAAGGCTGAAGAAAACCGCAGTGAGCGCCGTGAGCGTCGCGACCGTCCTGAGCACGAAGGCGCTGAAAGCGCTGATAGTGATGACAGCGACAACAGCGATAACGCTGACGAGTAATCCACGGACCTTTTAAGGAGCCTATCAAATGGCACGTTTCTTCCGTCGTCGTAAATTCTGCCGCTTCACCGCTGAAGACGTGAAAGAGATCGATTACAAAGATCTCAACACTCTGAAAGCCTACGTATCCGAGACCGGCAAAATCGTTCCAAGCCGCATCACCGGTACCAAAGCTCGTTATCAGCGTCAGCTGGCCACCGCTATCAAGCGCGCCCGCTTCCTGGCCCTGCTGGCCTACACCGACAGCCACGGCCGCTGAGACCGGGCAGTCGACACGTAGCAAAGGATTGAATGTATGCGTGCCTTAGCTGAGTTCATCATGCGGGGCCGTATGCAGGCCACTCTGGTAGTGGCTGGATGCGCGGCGTTGCCGCTGTTGTATTGGTTGGGTGCTGCCGCCGGATGCCTTGTGCTCTTGCGGCGCGGAATGAAGGACGCCCTGGGCGTTCTTGCTCTGGGACTGCTGCCGGCGTTGATCTGGTGGCTGTACTCCGACGACCCACGGGCACTTCTGGTGCTGCTGGGGTCTGCGAGCCTTGCGTTGGTTTTGCGCGCAAGTGAGTCCTGGCTCCGCGTGCTGCTGGTCAGCATAGCGATGGGAGTGGTGTTTTCAGTGGTGCTGGGGACGGCTTTTGGTCCCCAGATCGAGATGCTGGCGCAGGCTTTGATCAAAGTCATGCCGTCGCTACTCGGTCAGGTCTACCAGCAGATGTCGGTAGACGAGCAAGCGCGTTTCGCGGCCCTGATTGCACCTATCCTGACCGGCCTGATAGCGGCCTTGCTGCAAATCGTCAGTGTGCTGAGCCTGATTGTCGGGCGCTACTGGCAGGCGTTGTTGTACAACCCAGGTGGTTTCGGTCGCGAGTTTCGCGCCGTGAGAATCCCGCTGGGGCCCGCGATGTTGCTGCTGGCGGGCATGGTTGTGACACCGAACTTCGGTGCCCAGATGTCCATGCTTGTGCCGTTGTGCAGCGTACCGCTGGTTTTCGCCGGACTGGCCCTGATTCACGGGCTGGTGGCGCAAAAGCGACTGGCCAGGTTCTGGCTGGTGGGGTTGTACGTAACGCTGTTGCTGTTCATGCAGCTGATCTATCCGTTGCTGGTGGTCCTGGCCATCGTCGACAGCCTGATTGATTTTCGCGGGCGTCTGGCGTCGAAAGACGCTGATAACGCGAACGGTGAAGGTTAAAAGTTAGAGGATTTCCAAATGCAACTGATCCTTCTGGAAAAAATCGCAAACCTGGGCAACCTGGGCGATAAAGTAAACGTTAAGGCCGGTTACGGCCGTAACTACCTGCTGCCTTTCGGCAAAGCCACCGCTGCGACCGCTGCCAACCTGGCTGCGTTCGAAGAGCGTCGCGCTGAGCTGGAAAAAGCTGCAGCTGACCGTAAAGCATCGGCTGAAAGCCGCGCTGCTCACCTGGCTGAGCTGGAAGTGACCATCACTGCCACTGCCGGTGACGAAGGCAAGCTGTTCGGTTCGATCGGCACCCACGACATCGCTGACGCACTGACCGCCTCCGGCGTTGAAGTGCAGAAGAGCGAAGTTCGTCTGCCGAACGGCACCATCCGCAACGTAGGCGAATTCGACGTAGCCGTGCACCTGCACGCTGAAGTTGAAGCCACCGTACGCGTTGTCGTGGTAGCAGCTTAAGCAACACCTGATCGGCTGGCGGCTTGTCCGTCAGGCGGTTAACATCGGGCACGATCCTGTTTACAGGTCGTGCCCTTTGTCTTTCTGGCAATACCTGTTTTTCAACCCCTGCTTTTCCAAACAATCCAAGTGGCCATGAACGAAATCTCAGTTCCCGAGCAATACGATCTGCAAACCGCCGCGCTGAAGGTGCCGCCGCATTCCATCGAGGCCGAACAGGCTGTGCTCGGTGGTCTGATGCTGGACAACAACGCCTGGGAGCGCGTGCTCGATCAAGTCTCCGACGGTGATTTCTATCGACATGACCACCGCCTGATTTTCCGTGCGATCTCCAAGCTTGCCGATCAGAACATGCCGATCGACGTCGTGACCCTGGCCGAGCAATTGGACAAGGAAGGACAGACGTCCCAGGTCGGCGGCCTTGGTTACCTGGGTGAACTGGCGAAAAACACGCCGTCCGTCGCCAATATTAAGGCCTATGCGCAGATCGTCCGCCAGCGTGCGACCTTGCGCCAACTGATCGGCATCAGCAACGAGATCGCCGACAGTGCCTTCAACCCCGAAGGCCGTACCGCCGAAGAGATTCTCGACGAGGCCGAGCGGCAGATCTTCCAGATCGCCGAGGCCCGCCCGAAGACCAGCGGTCCGGTGGGTGTGAACGATTTGCTGACCAAGGCCATCGACCGCATCGACACTCTGTTCAACACAGGTGAAGGGATCACCGGCCTGTCTACCGGTTACACCGATCTCGACGACAAGACCAGTGGCCTGCAGCCGGCCGACCTGATCATCGTCGCCGGCCGTCCGTCGATGGGTAAGACCACCTTTGCGATGAACCTGGTGGAAAACGCCGTACTGCGCAGCGACAAGGCGGTTCTGGTGTACTCCCTCGAGATGCCAGGTGAATCGCTGATCATGCGTATGCTTTCGTCCCTGGGCCGTATCGATCAGACCAAGGTTCGTTCCGGCCAACTGGAGGACGATGACTGGCCGCGTCTGACTTCGGCGGTCAACCTGCTCAACGACCGCAAGTTGTTCATCGACGATACAGCCGGTATCAGCCCGTCCGAGATGCGCGCCCGCACCCGTCGTCTGGTGCGTGAGCACGGCGAAATCGGCCTGATCATGATCGACTACCTGCAGCTGATGCAGATCCCGGGCTCCAGCGGTGATAACCGGACCAACGAGATTTCCGAGATCTCCCGTTCCCTGAAAGCCCTGGCCAAGGAATTCAACTGCCCGGTGGTGGCACTGTCCCAGCTCAACCGCTCCCTGGAACAGCGGCCGAACAAGCGCCCGGTGAACTCCGACTTGCGCGAATCCGGAGCGATCGAGCAGGACGCCGACGTGATCATGTTCGTGTACCGCGACGAGGTGTATCACCCGGAAACCGAGCACAAAGGCATCGCCGAAATCATCATCGGCAAGCAGCGTAACGGCCCGATCGGCTTTATCCGGCTGGCGTTCATCGGTAAATACACCCGGTTCGAGAACCTGGCGCCGGGTAGCTATAACTTCGATGATGACGAATAAGATTTTCGTCGCCTGACGGGGCCTCTTCGCGGGCAAGCCTCGCT
>NZ_JAIQWX010000034.1 GCF_020164475.1 Pseudomonas sp. REP124
GGCAAGCCCCCTCGCCACAGGTTCTGTGTGAGTCACAGTTCTGTGTGAGCCACAGGTTTTGTATCAGTAAAAGATTTTGTGTAGCCACAGATGTGTACTGTAGAACTCAAAGGTTCTTTTCATGCAATCACCCGACTTCAACCTGCTCATCACTCTCGACGTCCTGCTCACCGAAGGCAGTGTCGCAGCCGCCGCCAAACGCCTGCACCTGAGCCCCTCGGCAATGAGCCGTGCTCTGGCCCGCTTGCGCGAGACCACCGGCGATCCGTTGCTGGTCAGGGCAGGGCGCGGGTTGGTGCCGACGCCGCGGGCGCTGGAATTGCGTGAACGGGTCAGCCAGCTGGTGCAGGACACCGAAGCGGTGCTGCGCCCGGCCGAGCAACCGGACCTGCAGCAGCTGGAACGCACATTCACCCTGCGCACCAGCGAAGGTTTCGTCGAAAACTTCGGCGCCGCGCTGATCGCCCGCATCGTCGACCAGGCGCCGGGCGTGCGCCTGCGCTTCATGCACAAACCCGACAAGGACAGCGCCTCACTGCGTGACGGCACGGTGGATCTGGAAACCGGCGTGGTCGGCAAGACCGCCAGTCCGGAACTGCGCACCCAGGGGTTGTTTCGCGATCGATTCATCGGCGTGGTGCGTATTGGTCATCCGCTCAGCGACGGCGAAATCACTCCCCAACGCTACGCGGCCGGCAGTCACATCAGCGTGTCGCGACGCGGGCTGGACAAGGGGCCGATCGATGAAGCCCTGGCGCCGCTCGGCCTGGCGCGTCAGATCGCGACCATCGTCCCCGGTTTCTCCACCGCCCTGGCGCTGGCCCGCACCAGCGAGCTGATCGCCACTGTGCCGGAACGCCACACCGCCAACCTGCGGCTCGGTATGCACAGCTTCGACCTGCCACTGACTTTGCCGGATTTCACCGTGGCCATGCTCTGGCACCCACGGCTGGATGCCGACCCGGTGCATCGCTGGTTGCGGGGCTGTCTGCGTGAGGTGTGCAGTAGATAGGGCAAAAAAAAGCTCCCCGTCACGATCAATGAGGGGGAGCAAGGCACACGGAGCTTGGATCAGGTCGACGGGGGCGTCGGCTCAAAAATGTTGATGATTGCGACGGGCGGTCGCCGCGAGTTCAGCTTCCAGCAAATGCTCGGCCAGCACGTCGTTGAGGAAGCGAAACTGATCGTTCAGGCCGACCACTTCGTTGCTGAAGTGATGATCGGCAGCCGGAATCAGCAAGTCCTCGAATTTTTCGTCGAACACGAGGGTCAACACCTTACGGGACTCGAATGTCTGCGAGTAATAGTTGTTGCCGAATACCGGAAAGCTCACGGCAAGGGTGACTTCAGTGATCATGACGTGCGCTCCTCGGACAGGACGAACCAGGCAAATACGCTCAATGTGAAGGCCGTCAGGGCCATACAGGTCAAGAGATGGATCAGCATGATTGGCCCCTCCGCTTCAGGGTTTCGTGTTGGCTTGGGATTGATCCTACGCTGACGGCGGCAGGGCGGAAGGCAATCGTGGCGATTGTGAATATCGATGGGAGTGATGGTCGGGTTTGCGGGGTATTCCTGCGGGCCTCATCGCGAGCAGGCTCGCTCCCACACAAGAGCGGCTGATCACCACAGATCCAGTGTGGGAGCGGCGGTGCGACGATTCGACTTGCTCGCGAAGAGGCCGGATTAGCCAGTATTTATGTCGCCTGACACACCGCTTTCGCGAGCAAGCCCGCTCCCACAAGGTTTGGCGGTGTACACAAAACTGTGATCCCACACACACAACCTGTGGGAGCGAGCCTGCTCGCGATGGCGGCAGTGGGGTCACCACCCACCGCGACCTATACTCAAATCAGGGCTTTCAAGCGCCGGCCAGCCGGTCCGGCGCTGACTTTCAGGAGCCACGATCTTGAACCTGCGTTCGTTGATCGTCGCCGTGCTGCTGGTATTGGCCGGATGCGCCACGGCCCCGCGCGCGCCAGTGGAAGCGCCGCAAGTAATGATTGCGCCGAGCACCTGGCAACAGGTGGACCGCGAGATCATCGATGCCTCGCAGTCGGCCACCGAGCAGACCAAAATCTACGCCCGCGGTGCCATGGAATACTGGCGCACGCGGGTCTATCAGCTCACCGAAGAAAACTTCATCCCCTGGTTCAGCAGCTACTGGACCCAGGAATGGCTGTCGATGAAAGTCAGCTGGTACACCCTCAGTGCCCAGGGCGAGCAGGACGCTTCGGAAAAGCGCCTGGCTGCCTACCTGCTTGAGGCTTACCAGGAGAAGGTTCTGGCGCCGGCCGCGGTGGAAATCGATCCTGATGCGATTCTCAGCCTGGCTTCGGCGTTCTACGTCGACATCCTCAAGGAAGAACTGCAGAAAATCTCCCAGCGCCATGGCGTGCCTATCGCCCAACTCAACGGACGTATCCAGAAAGTCCCGGCCATCGCCCTGGGTCCGCCGTCGACGCGGGATGCTTCGCTCTATCAAGTGATACGCATCGAATCCCTCGACAAGCTGCCGGCGTATGCCGCGCTGATCGACAAAGTCCACAAGGCCGGCGGTGAAAAAGGCGTCGACTCCACCGAAAACGCCATGGCCCCGGTGGCCAGGCGTGCCAGTCAGCGCATGGAAGCCGAAATGGCCCCCCGGGGCGCCGCCAGTGCGGTGGCGGCCGCGGCGGGCAAGCTGGCCGGGGGCTTGATCACGGTCGGCGTGGCCGGCATCCGCGCGATGATCCAGGCCAGCGACCGGCCCGATAGCGAGGCGCTGATTCGCAGCAGCATGGGCAACACCTTCGACAAGGCCTGGACCAAGCTGCTGCAGAACCCTAACTCGGGCGTGATGGCGGGAACCCTGTATATGGCGGGGCAGATCGAAGGCAATCTGGCAAAGACCGCCCAACCACCGGTCGGACTGAGTGCGGGGACTGTCGAATGGCAGCCGACCGAATCGACTAACCAGCAGACCAACCCGTGAAGCAAGGAGAACACTCATGTCTTATGTCGATGCATTTTCTGCCTCGGTGCCCAGCGATAAACGCGAGCAATACCTCAAACATTGCAAAATCGCTGCCGAAGTCTTCAAGGAAAACGGCGCCCTGAGCATCGCCGAGTGCTGGGGCGATGACGTGCCGGAAGGCAAAGTCACCTCGTTCCCGATGGCGGTGAAATGCCAGGAAGGCGAAACCGTGGTGTTCGGCTGGATCATCTGGCCGGACAAGGCCACCCGCAACGCCGGCATGGAAAAAATGATGCAGGACCCGCGCATGAAACCCGACGTCAACCCGATGCCGTTCGATGGGCAGCGGATGATTTATGGCGGGTTTGAATTGATCATGCAGGCTTGATCGATTGCTTTCAGGATCACTCCACCGGAGTGATCCTGCAGCTCTTGCGCTGCTGAATCTCGTCGTCCGTCGGTCGTTCGCGGATGAATTCGAAGCGCGGCTCGCCTTCGCTGTAGTGCACCAGCCAGCCCCATTCCAGTTCGAATTCGTCCTGGCCGGGTTCGGGTGGGGCGGCCCACCAGGGTTCCTTGCTGAGGATCTGTCGCATGGCAGCCTCCGGGTAATTGGCGTGCATCAACTATAACGCGCATGTCGGCAGGCGCCAGAAACGGTGGTGGCGGTTGTACACTCGGGATACTCACGCAACAGCCTCAGGAGAGCCCCCGTCATGTACGACGAATCCCGCGAACCCTTCAAACGACTGTTCTTCGCCCTGGACTGCGCGCCGGCTCAGCGCAAGGCCATCGGCCAATGGCGCAGCGCCCTGCAGCTGCGCAGCGGACGACCGGTGCCGGTGGAGAATTTTCATCTGACCCTGAAATTTCTGGGCTCGGTCGATACCGCGCAGATCGCCGCGATCTGTGAAGCGGCGGCTTCAGTCCGCACGTCGGCCGAGCGTTTGACCGTGGTGCTGGATCGGCTGGATGTCTGGCGCCGGGCAGGGGCGCTGGTCTTGGCACCGGAGCAGGCGCCGCCGGCGTTGTTGCGGCTGGTGTATGACCTGGAACAGGCGCTGTTGCCGTTTGGCCTTGTGGAAACCTCCAAGGAGTTTCGCCCCCACCTGACCCTGGCCCGCGACTATCGCGCACCGGCGCCGGAATCACCGACGGCCCCGGAATTTTTCCTGCGCGCCGATCGTTTCACCCTGTTCGAGTCCCACAAGGGCCGCTACCGGGCGCTGGCCGAATGGCCGCTGGGCCCACAATAAAAAAAGGCGCCCGAGGGCGCCGAACTTCACCTTAACCGAGAGGAGCCAGGTGAGTAATGCAGCGGTGGTAAGGCGCTGCACGCAGGAAAAGATTCAAACGCTGATCCCATTGTGGGAGCGGGCTTGCTCGCGAAGAGGCCGGATCATCCAACATAGATGGTGACTGACACATCGCTTTCGCGAGCAAGTCGAATCGTCGCACCGCCGCTCCCACAGGGATTTGTGTTGTGTCAGTTATTTACCGAGCTTTACTTTGGTCCACCCACGGGTCATCACCCGCTGCACACCAATCGGCATATCCGGAATCGCATACAGAGTCGCCATCACTTCCTGCGACGGGTACGACCCCGGATCGTTGCGAATCGCTTCATCCACCAACGGCGTAGCCGCCGCATTCGCGTTGCTGTAGCCGATGTTGTTGGTGATATCGGCAATGACGTCCGGACGCATCAGGAAATTCATGAACAGGTAGGCGTTCTCGACGTTGGCGGCATCGCGGGGGATGGCGACCATGTCGTAGAAGCTCCCGGCGCCTTCTTTGGGGATGCTGTAGTCGATCTTCACCTTGTCCCCGGCTTCCAGGGCGCGGGCCTTGGCCTGCAGCACGTCGCCGGAGTAACCCACCGCCACGCAAATGTTGCCGTTGGCCAGGTCCGAGATGTACTTCGAGGAATGGAAGTACGACACCGACGGACGAATCTTCATGAACAGCGCTTCGGCCTCGGCGATGTGCGCCTTGTCCTGATCGTTAACCGGGTAGCCCAGGTAGTGCAGGGCGGCCGGGATCATTTCGGTCGGCGAATCGAGGAAGCTGATGCCGCAGGCTTTCAGCTTTTCAGCGTTTTCCGGCTTGAATAGCAAGTCCCAGGAGTTGGTCGGGGCGTTGGCGCCGAGCACTTCCTTGACCTTCTCCGGGTTGAAGCCGATGCCGATCGAGCCCCACATGTACGGGAAGGCATGGGCGTTGTCCGGGTCGCTGGCGGAGGCGTTTTTCAGCAGCACCGGGTTGAGATTCTTCCAGTTCGGCAGCTTCGATTTGTCCAGTGTCTGATAGACCCCGGCCTTGACCTGCTTGGCCAAGAAACTGTTGGACGGCACGACGAGGTCGTAGCCGGATTTACCCGCCAGCAGGCGAGCCTCTAACGTTTCATTACTGTCGAACACATCGTAGGTCACCTGGATCCCGGTCTCGTCTTCGAACTTCTTGACGGTGTCCGGGGCAATGTAATCCGACCAGTTGTAGACGCGCAGTACCTTGTCATTGGCCTGGACGCCGGTTGCCATGGCGCCCAATAAGGACAGTGTCAGCAGAGTCCTGCCAAGCATTTTCATCGGTACAACTCCATTTCTTTTTTATTCAAATCACATGACAAACATTTGTGGCCGCTCTCCTGTAGGAGCGAGCTTGCTCGCGATGGTAGCCGATGCACCGCTGGGCATCAGGCTGCCAGCGTCATCGTTAACGTCCATCGCGAGCAAGCTCGCTCCTACAGTGGGGTGGTGTCAGGCGGTGGCGCCGGCTATTTGTTTTTTCGGCTGCTGCCAAGACTCATTCGCCGTCTGATCCATCGCTTCCTGGATCGCCCGCTTGCGGCTCGCTTCAGCACGACGGCTGAAGTACCAGACCATGAAGGTCACGATCGATACCGCCAGCAGAATCAGGCTCGCCACGGCGTTGATCTCGGGTTTCACACCCAGACGCACCGCCGAGAACACTTCCATCGGCAGGGTGGTGGAGCCGGGACCGGACACGAAGCTGGCCAATACCAGGTCATCCAGCGACAGGGCGAAGGACATCATGCCGCCCGCCGCCAGCGATGGCGCGATCATCGGGATGGTGATCAGGAAGAACACCTTGAACGGCTTGGCACCCAGGTCCATGGCCGCTTCTTCGATGGACAGGTCCAGTTCGCGAAGGCGGGCGGAGACTACTACTGCCACATAAGCGGCACAAAAGGTGGTGTGGGCGATCCAGATGGTCACGATGCCGCGTTCCATCGGCCAGCCGATCATCTGCGCCATGGCCACGAACAGCAGCAACAGCGACAGACCGGTGATCACCTCAGGCATCACTAGCGGCGCGGTGACCAGGCCACCGAACAGCGTGCGACCCTTGAAGCGCGTCACCCGGGTCAGCACGAACGCGGCCAAGGTACCCAGCGCCACGGCGGCAATCGCGGTGTAGCAGGCGATCTCCAGCGAGCGCCCCACCGAGCCCATCAGTTGTGTGTTGTCGAGCAGACCGGCGTACCACTTGAACGACCAGCCACCCCACACCGTCACAAGCTTGGAGGCGTTGAACGAGTAGATCACCAGAATCAGCATCGGCAGGTAGATGAACGACAGGCCGAGCACCAACATCATTTTTGAAAAGCCGTTACGTTTCATCCCCGTGCCTCCATCTCTTTAGCCTGACTGCGGTTGAACAGCAGGATCGGCACAATCAGGATCAACAGCATCACCACCGCCAGGGCGGACGCCACCGGCCAGTCGCGGTTGTTGAAGAACTCCTGCCACAGCACGCGACCGATCATCAGCGTCTCCGGACCACCGAGCAGCTCAGGGATCACGAACTCGCCCACCACCGGAATGAACACCAGCATGCAACCGGCGATGATGCCGTTCTTGGCCAGCGGCACAGTGATTTTCCAGAAGCTGTTGAAGGTGCTCGAGCCCAGGTCCGACGCGGCTTCCAGCAAGCTCTGATCATGCTTCACCAGGTTGGCGTAGAGCGGCAGGATCATGAACGGCAGGTAGGCGTAAACCACACCGATGTACACGGCTGTGTTGGTGTTGAGGATCTCGATCGGGTGGTCAGTCAGGCCGATCCACATCAGGAAGCCGTTGAGCAGACCGTTGTTGCTGAGGATGCCCATCCACGCATATACGCGGATCAGGATCGCGGTCCAGGTCGGCATCATGATCAGCAGCATCAGCACGTTCTGTGCTTCCTTGCTGGCCTTGGTAATGGCGTAGGCCATCGGGAAACCGATCACCAGGCACATCAAAGTGCTGAAGAACGCGACCTTCAACGAACCCAGGTAGGCGGACAGGTACAGCTCGTCCTCACCCAGCATCGTGTAGTTGCCGATGTTGAGCAGCAGGTTGAGTTTCTGCTCGGCGTAGGAGTAGATCTCCGAGTAGGGCGGAATGGCCAGGGCTGCTTCAGAGAAGCTGATCTTCATCACCAGAAAGAACGGCAGCATGAAGAACAGGAACAGCCACAGGAATGGAATGCCGATCACGACCTTGCGGCCGCTCGGCACAAAGCGCATGAATTGTTGATTGAGGGTTTTCATGCGCGCAGTACCACGCCGCTATCGTCTTCCCACCACACGTAGACCTGATCGTCCCAGGTCGGACGCGCGCCACGGCGTTCGGCGTTGGCCATGAACGACTGCACGACTTTGCCGCCAGGCAGTTCGACGTAGAACACCGAGTGTCCGCCCAAGTAGGCGATGTCATGCACCTTGCCGCTGGACCAGTTGTATCGGCAGTCTGGCTTGGTGGTGCTGACCAGCAGTTTTTCCGGGCGAATGGCGTAGGTGATCGACTTGTCTTCCACCGAAGTGCTGACGCCGTGGCCGACGTAGATCTTCTGATCCAGGTCCGGGCTGTGAATGATCGCGTGGCCTTCCAGGTCTTCCACCACGGTGCCTTCGAAGGCGTTCACGTTGCCGATGAACTCGCAGACCATGCGGCTGACCGGTGCCTCGTAAATATCCACCGGACTGCCGATTTGCGCGATCCAGCCCAGGTGCATGATGGCGATGCGTTGAGCCATGGTCATGGCTTCTTCCTGGTCGTGAGTCACCATCACACAGGTCACGCCGACGCGTTCAATGATCTCCACCAGTTCAAGCTGCATTTGCGAACGCAGCTTTTTATCCAGCGCGCCCATCGGTTCGTCGAGCAGCAGCAGCTTCGGACGCTTGGCCAGGGAGCGGGCCAGGGCCACGCGCTGACGCTGGCCACCGGACAGTTGATGTGGCTTGCGCTTGGCGTATTGGGTCATGTGCACCAGACGCAGCATCTCCTGGACGCGTGCGTCGATTTCAGCAGCGGGCAAACGGTCCTGCTTGAGGCCGAAGGCGATGTTCTGGGCCACGGTCATGTGCGGGAACAGGGCATAGGACTGGAACATCATGTTGATCGGCCGCTCGTAGGGCGGCATGTCGGTGATGTCCACGCCGTCGAGCAGAATCCGGCCTTCGGTCGGACGTTCGAAGCCGGCGAGCATGCGCAGCAGCGTCGATTTACCGGAACCGGAGCCACCGAGCAGGGCAAAGATTTCGCCTTGATGGATTTCCAGGGACACATCGTCCACGGCGGTGGTTTCGTCGAATTTCTTGGTGACTCGATCGACTTTCACCAGGACCTTTTTCGGTGCCTGGTGACCTTCAAGGGCCTTCCTGTAAGTGCTGGAGGCGTTTGCCATTTGAAACTCCCAACAAATTTCAGTCGCCGGGCCAACACGGCCTGGCTTAATAGTTGATTGCAAACCCGAGCCTTGTGGTCGGCGCCATCCTCTGTAGGAGCGAAGCTTGCTCGCGAAGGACTGTCAGCAAACGGGGTGTCGACTGACACACCTTCGCGAGCAAGCTTCGCTCCTACAGGGGATTGCGATTGATCCATCCCACTCGGGTTTATTCGGCGCCGCCGTCCTGGCTGCCTGGTAGTGCTTGTTGTTATTGCAGGTTGTTGTTTTCGCAAGGTGCAGGCGCGCGCAAACGCGCCCGCCGACTCGCGGGGGCAGAAAATGGGGTTATCCGGTTGTTACGTCAGCGCGGGTTACGCAATGCCGCCCGTTGCCGGCACGCTTCACCGAACGCCTGGAAAATGCGCAGGTAAGGCGGGTTGTCCAGCACCTGCCATTCCGGGTGCCATTGCACGCCGAGGGCGAAGGCCTTGCTGTTCTCCACCGAGATCGCCTCGATCAGGCCATCGGGCGCGACAGCCTCTGAGCGCAGGCCCGGAGCGAGCCGGTCGATGCCCTGGCTGTGAATCGAGTTGACCTGGAATTCGGCCGGCAGATCCAGCGCCTGGAACACGCCGCCCGCTTGCACGGTGACCGCGTGGGCCGGGGCGTATTGCACCGCCAGGTCCGGATGGTTGGCTTCACGGTGATCGAGAAAGCCGGGCAGTTCATGCACCTTCTGATGCAGGCTGCCACCGAACGCCACGTTCATCTCCTGAAAGCCACGGCAGATGCCGAGCACCGGCACGCCAGCGGCGACGGCCGCGCGGATCAGGGGAAGGGTGGTGCGATCCCGCTGGGGATCGTGTTCGGTGCCGGGGGCACTGTCCGGGCCTTGATAGTGGAAGGGCTCCACATTCGACGGCGAACCGGTGAGCAACAGACCGTCGAGCTGCGGTAGCAGATCCTCGATTTCGGTCAGTTCCGCCAGGGAAGGAATGACGACGGGCAGCCCCAGCGCCGCAACGCTGACAGCACGCAGGTATTTGTCGCCGCTGACATGGTAGGGGTGCAGGCCAATTTGTTTGACGCACGCAGTAACGCCGATCAATGGCTTGAATGCCATTTTTATCACCTCGAAGTTTGACACTTGAACGAGCTTTTCTGGAGCTTAGCCTCGTTGATTTTAATTAACAACTGTCATGTAAAAAATTCTAAACGCCGCACGTCCGATCTTCAGCATTTACGCGCGTTTGGCGACTGATCTGGCACTCTCGTGCTTCTGGGAGCCCCAAAAATAAAGGTTCAAAGGCCAGGTGTTCGCTATTGACTTCACTTTGCCTTTCGGATTGACTGGCTGCGTGAAAGGGCGGTGAACATAATAATTAACAGTAAAAAATAGGTGCATCATGTCGGTCCCTCTGCGTGCCGTTCAACTCAACGAAGCAAACGCATTCCTTAAGAAACATCCTGAGGTTTTGTACGTCGACCTTCTGATTGCGGATATGAACGGTGTGGTGCGCGGCAAGCGCATCGAGCGCACCAGTCTTCATAAGGTCTACGAGAAAGGCATCAACCTGCCGGCGTCGCTGTTCGCGCTGGACATCAATGGCTCCACCGTGGAAAGCACCGGGCTGGGCCTGGACATCGGCGACGCCGACCGGATCTGCTACCCGATCCCCGGCACCCTGAGCATCGAGCCATGGCAGAAGCGCCCGACCGCGCAACTGCTGATGACCATGCATGAAATCGAAGGCCAACCGTTCTTCGCCGACCCTCGCGAAGTGCTGGCCAATGTGGTGCGCAAGTTCGACGACTTGGGCCTGACCATCTGCGCCGCGTTCGAGCTCGAGTTCTATCTGATCGACCAGGACAACGTGAACGGTCGTCCTCAGTCCCCACGTTCGCCGGTGTCCGGCAAACGCCCGATGTCCACTCAGGTGTACCTGATCGACGATCTGGACGAATACGTCGACTGCCTGCAGGACATCCTCGAAGGCGCGAAAGAGCAGGGCATCCCGGCTGACGCCATTGTCAAGGAAAGCGCCCCGGCGCAGTTCGAAGTCAACCTGCATCACGTGGCCGATCCTATAAAGGCCTGCGACTACGCGGTCCTGCTCAAGCGTCTGGTGAAGAACATCGCCTACGACCACGAGATGGACACCACCTTCATGGCCAAGCCGTACCCAGGCCAGGCGGGCAACGGTCTGCACGTGCACATTTCGATTCTGGATAAAGAAGGCAACAACATCTTCGCCAGCGAGGATCCCGAGCAGAACGCCGCGCTGCGTCACGCGATCGGCGGTGTGCTGGAGACCCTGCCGGCGCAGATGGCTTTCCTCTGCCCGAACGTCAACTCCTACCGTCGTTTCGGCGCACAGTTCTACGTGCCGAACTCGCCGAGCTGGGGCATCGACAACCGCACCGTGGCGGTCCGCGTACCGACCGGTTCGCCTGACGCCGTGCGTATCGAGCACCGTGTAGCTGGCGCCGACGCCAACCCGTACCTGCTGATGGCTTCGGTACTGGCGGGCGTGCATCACGGCCTGACCAACAAGATCGAGCCGGGCGCTCCGGTGGAAGGCAACAGCTACGAGCAGAACGAGCAAAGCCTGCCGAACAACCTGCGCGATGCCCTGCGTGTACTGGATGACGACGAAGTCATGGCCAAGTACATCGACCCGATGTACATCGACGTGTTCGTGGCGTGCAAGGAAAGCGAACTGGCCGAGTTCGAAAACTCCATCTCCGACCTTGAGTACAACTGGTACTTGCATACCGTTTGATTCGTCAAACGCCGCAAACCCTGTGGGAGCGGGCTTGCCCGCGATGAGGCCCTGTCAGCCAGCATTTTTGTAGCTGACCCACCGCCATCGCGGGCAAGCCCGCTCCCACAGGGGACTGCATTCCAGGCCTTAACTGGCAAACAACCATTTCTCTGTGTGAGTCACTCTCATGACCATGACCCGCAGCGACTGGGAACAACGCTTCCAGTCCCTCACCATCGAAAGCCGTGCCTTCATCGACGGTCAATATTGCGCGGCCCAAAGCGGTGCCACGTTTGAATGCGTCAGCCCCGTGGACGGACGTTTCCTGGCCAACGTCGCCAGTACCGACGAAGCCGATGCCAACGCCGCGGTGGCGGTGGCTCGCCGTACCTTCGAATCCGGCGTATGGCGCAATCTCGCCCCGGCCGAGCGCAAGCGCACTCTGATCCGTTTCGCCGACCTGATCCTGGCCCACCGCGAAGAACTCGCGTTGCTGGAAACCCTGGACATGGGCAAGCCGATCAGCGACTCGATGAACGTCGATATCCCGGCGACCGCCAACGCGATCCGCTGGACCGCCGAAGCCATCGACAAGATCTACGACGAAGTCGCCGCCACGCCTCACGATCAACTGGGCCTGGTCACCCGTGAACCGGCCGGCGTGGTCGCGGCCATCGTGCCGTGGAACTTCCCGCTGATCATGGCCAGCTGGAAATTCGCGCCTGCACTGGCGGCAGGCAACTCGTTCATCCTCAAGCCTTCGGAAAAGTCGCCGCTGACCGCGATTCGCATCGCCCAGCTGGCACTGGAAGCAGGGATTCCAAAGGGCGTGTTCAACGTGCTGCCGGGCTTCGGCCACACCGTGGGCAAGGCGCTGGCGCTGCACATGGACGTCGACGTGCTGGCCTTCACCGGCTCCACCGCGATCGCCAAGCAACTGATGATCTACGCCGGGCAAAGCAACATGAAACGCGTCTGGCTCGAAGCCGGCGGCAAGAGCCCGCACGTGGTGTTCGCCGATGCACCGGACCTGCGTGTGGCGGCCCAGGCGGCGGCCAGCGGCATCGCCTTCAACCAGGGCGAAGTCTGCACCGCGGGTTCGCGCCTGCTGGTGGAGCGTTCGATCCGTGATCAATTCATCCCGCTGCTGGTGGAAGCCTTGAAGGCCTGGAAACCGGGGCACGCCCTGGATCCTGAAACCACCGTCGGCGCCGTGGTCGATCAGCGTCAGCTGGACAACGTGCTGCGCTACATCGACATCGGTCGCCAGCAGGGCGCCGAGCTGATCGCCGGCGGTCAACGCACGCTGGAAAGCACCGGTGGCCTGTACGTGGAACCGGCGATTTTCGACGGCGTGACCAACGCCATGACCATCGCCCAGGAAGAGATCTTCGGCCCGGTACTGTCGCTGATCACCTTCGACACCGCTGAAGAGGCCCTGCAAATCGCCAATGACAGCATCTTCGGCCTGGCCGCCGGCGTGTGGACCAGCAACCTGAGCAAGGCCCACAACTTCGCCCGTGGCCTGCGTGCCGGCAGCGTGTGGGTCAACCAGTACGACGGCGGCGACATGACCGCGCCATTCGGCGGGTTCAAGCAGTCGGGCAACGGTCGGGACAAATCGCTGCATGCGTTCGACAAGTACACCGAACTCAAAGCGACCTGGATCAAGCTCTAATAACAATAAATGCGGCGGCCGCCGGTTGTGCTGGCGGCCATCGGAGAAACCTATGAAACACAATTCTGCTACTCAAAAGCACGTAGACAGCTACTACGCCGCCACCCGCAACTTCATCGGCGATTTCCCGGTGCTGGAGCAAGCGGTGGACTGCGACGTCTGCGTGATCGGCGCCGGCTACACCGGTCTGTCCTCGGCACTGTTCCTGGCCGAAGCCGGCTACAAGGTCACCGTGCTGGAAGCGGCGAAAGTCGGCTTCGGCGCCAGCGGTCGCAACGGCGGTCAACTGGTCAACTCCTACAGCCGTGACGTCGACGTGATCGAAGAGCGTTATGGCGACAAGACCGCCGAGGTGCTGGGCAGCATGATTTTCGAAGGCGCCGACATCATCCGTCAGCGCATACAGCACTACGACATCCAGTGTGATTACCGTCCGGGCGGCATCTTCGCCGCGCTGAACAAGAAGCAACTCAAAGGCCTGGCTGAACAGAAGAAAACCTGGGAACGCTACGGCAACAAGAACCTGACTTTGCTCGGCGAGGCCGACATCAAGGGTGAAGTGGGTTGCGACAACTACGTCGGCGGCCTGCTGGACATGCAAGGCGGGCACATTCATCCGCTGAACCTGGCGCTGGGCGAGGCCTCGGCGATCATCGGCCTGGGTGGGCAGATCTTCGAGCAATCGGCGGCGGTGGAAATCACCTACGGCGAACCGAACGTCGTGCGTACCGCCAAGGGTGTGGTGCGCGCCAAGTACCTGCTGATCGCCGGTAACGCCTACCTGCCGCAGGGTTTGGACAACCGCGTCACCGCCAAGAGCATGCCGTGCGGTTCGCAGATCGTCGTCACCGAGCCGTTGTCGGAGAAGGTTGCGCGCAGCCTGATCAAAAACAACTACTGCGTCGAAGACTGCAACTACCTGCTCGACTACTTCCGCCTGACTGCCGACAACCGCCTGCTGTACGGCGGTGGCGTGGTCTACGGCGCTCGCGAGCCGGACGATATCGAGCAACTGATCCGCCCGAAAATCCTCAAGACCTTCCCGCAACTGAAAGACGTGAAGATCGACTACCGCTGGACCGGCAACTTCCTGCTGACCATGTCGCGCATGCCGCAATTCGGCCGTATCGAGAAGAACGCCTACTACATGCAGGGCTACAGCGGCCACGGCGTCACCTGCTCGCACTTGGCCGGCAAGCTGATCTCCGAAATGATCCGTGGCGACGCCGAACGCTTCAACGCCTTCGCCTCCCTGCCACACATGCCGATGTTGGGCGGCCGCACCTTCCAGGCCCCGCTCACCGCCATGGGCGCGGCGTACTACGCGTTGCGTGATCGGTTCGGGATTTAAGCGTTACCTCGCCGGTGGTTATCCCTGTGGATGCCACCGGTTTTTTGCCCCAGATTTCTGTAGGAGCGAGGCTTGCCCGCGAACGGGCCCATCCAGTCGCCATCAATGTCGCCCGATACACCGTCTTCGCGGGCAAGCCTCGCTCCTACAGGCCGTAAGAAGTGAAGGTGGGCAGGTGTTTTTTTCCGCCGTCCATCGAACCTGCTTTGCAACATCAACAAACGTGATTTAATAGCCGCCTTTCACGTTTCCGGGACAGGAACACGGCGTGATCCGCGCCTGCATCCACCCCTCCATCAACCCTGCAGGAGCCGAGCTTGCTCGCGATAGCGTCGGATCAGCCAACATCAATGTTGAAGGTCAGACCAAAATCGCAAGCAACCAAATTCCTGCAGGTCGGCACATAAGGCTGTCATGGATACGGGCTCACGACTCAAATTAGTACGCGAAAGCTACAAACTGTCCCAGCGCGAGCTGGCCCGCCGTAGCGGCGTCACCAATGCCACCATCTCGCTGATCGAGCAGAACCGCGTCAGCCCTTCGGTCAGTTCCCTGAAAAAACTGCTCGAAGGCATCCCCATGTCTCTGGCGGACTTCTTCACCTTCGATCAGCCTCCGCGTGAACACCAATACGTCTTCCGCGCCAACGAACAACCGGACCTGGGCCGCCATGGCCTGCGTCTGCTGTTGATCGGCGCATCCGTGCCGAGCCGCCAGATGCGCCTGCTGCGCGAGCAATACGCCCCCGGCGCCAGCTCCGGCGAAGAGCCGATCGTGCACGCCGAAGGCGAGGAGTGCGGGTTGGTCACGCGAGGTACGGTTGAGCTCACCGTGGACGGCCAGGTCAGCATCCTGGGCGCCGGTGACGGCTACTACTTCCCGACCACCTTGCCCCACAGCTTCCGCAACATCGGTGCGGACGAGGCCGAAATCATCAGCGCCAACACCCCGGCCAACTTCTGACGATCTGACGCGACAATCCGGTCTCCCGCAAAACCTGTGGGAGCTGGCTTGCCTGCGATGGCGGCCTGATTTCTCAGATGTACACCGCACTACTGTGGGAGCGGGCTTGCTCGCGAAGGCGCCCTCAAAGTCGACCCTTATTTTGCGGATTTACGCGGTTCAATTGTGGGAGCGAGCCTGCTCGCGAAGGCGCCCTTAAAGTCGACCCTTATTTTGCGGATGTACGCGGTTCAACTGTGGGAGCGAGCCTGCTCGCGATGAATACCCGGGCGACACGCTAAAACCGGGTGCTTCGTCACGCGCTGATTGCCTGCGTGAAAATCATCGTGTATTTTTTCATGAAATTAAAACTATAAAATTTCATGGAGCCGGTAATGTTTCAGCAATCCCCGCAACATGTCGCGAGCTATTACGCCCATTCCTGCAGTGATCGCCTGGTCAATCGGCCGGCCTTGAAGGGTGAACAGACCACCGAAGTGCTGATCATCGGCGCCGGTTTCAGCGGCTTGCACACCGCGCTGCGCCTGGCCTTGGCCGGCAAGCGTGTGACGGTGCTGGAAGCCAGCCGGGTGGCCTGGGCGGCGTCGGGGCGCAATGGCGGCCAGGCGATTCTGGGGTGGTCCTGTGACATGCCGCCGTTGGAGGCGGCACTCGGTTACGAGCGTGCGCGGCGGTTATGGGACGGCATGCGTTGGGCCGCGCAGGAGTTGCGTGAACTGCCGTCGCGCCATGGTTTCGATTGCGATTACCGGCCCGGTCACCTCTGGACCTCGGTGATGCCACGGCGGGTCAGTCTGCTGACCGAATGGCAGCACGAGGCCAGCCACAAATGGGGTCACGATGGCTTGCAGTTCATTGAGCGCAGCCAGCTGCCGGAGTGGGTGGCCAGCAACCGTTATCAAGCCGGTCTGTTCGACCCCGAAGGCGGGCACCTCAATCCCTTGAAGCTGGCGCTGGGCCTGGCTGCCGCCATCGAGCGGGCGGGTGGGGTGATCCATGAGCAGAGCAAGGCGCTCAGCTACAGCGAGGATGGCGATGGCTATCGGGTGACCACCGAGCGCGGCAGCATTCGCGCGGACGTGCTGGTGTTGGCCTGCAATGCCTATCTGGACCGACTTGATCCGCAACTGTCGAGTTGCGTATTGCCCGTCGGCACCTATCAGGTGGCCACGGCGCCGCTGTCGGAGGCTCAGGCGACGGCGCTGCTGCCGAGCGATGTGTGCGTCACCGACAACCAGTTCGTGCTCGACTATTTCCGCCGCACTCCCGACAACCGCCTGCTGTTCGGCGGTGGCTGCACTTATCTGGGCGGGATGCCCAAGGACATCGCCGCTGCCACCCGGCCATGCCTGGAGCGGGTGTTCCCGCAACTGAAAGGCGTGGAGCTTGAGTTTTCCTGGGGCGGTCACATCGACCTGACCTTGAAGCGCACGCCGGATATCGGCCGACGCGGTGATCTGTACTGGTTGCAGGGCTATTCCGGACATGGCGTGCTGCCGACCCTGGCCGGGGCGCGGGCGGTGTCCGATGCGATACTCGGTAACGCGCATGAGCTGGCGTTGTATCAGGGTCTGACCAACGGCAGCTTCCCCGGCGGCAAATACATGGCCGCGCCTTTGGAGGCCATCGGCAAAGCCTGGTACCGGCTGCGCGACAGCATTTGATTCGGCACTTTCTGGAAGCCAATTGATGGACATGCAAGAAGAGATTTCGGCGCTGGCGATCCTGATCCAGGACCTGCGCAAACACAAAAAATACACGCTCAAGGATCTGGCGGACAAAATCGGCCGCTCCGTGGGTTTCCTGTCCCAGGTCGAGCGCGGGCTGTCGCGGCCGACGGTGGCGGATCTGACCGCCATCAGCGAAACCCTCGGCGTGCCCACCACTTATTTCTACAGCCTACCCAAACCCATGGCGTTGCCCTGGGTGACCCGGCCGGACGAGCGCCGCACGCTGTACTACGCCGACGGCATCACCGACATCCTGGTCTCGCCGAAGATGCGCGCGTCCTTTTCCATGCTCGAAAGTCAGCTGGAACCCGGCGCCAGCAGTGGCGAGCGGCACATGAAGGACAGCTCGGAGCAGGGCGGTTACGTGCTCGAAGGCGAACTGACCCTGTGGCTCGATGACGACGAGCCGGTGACCCTGCACGCCGGCGACAGTTTCCAGCTGGCCAGCCATGCCCATTGCCGCTACGGCAACCTTGGCGATCAGCTCACGCGCGTACTTTGGGTCTACACCTGATAAAACAACAAGGAACAAGATGATGGATGCTGTCTGCACTCAATTGTTGGCCGAGGTACGTGAGTTCCGCCAGCGCTACCCCGACGTGCGCTTCGTCGACCTGATCTCTCTGGACATTCCAGGGCATTTCTACGGCAAGCGTTACCCGATCGAAATGCTCGAAAAAGTCGCCGCCGGCAGCGCGCTGAAGTTGCCGCAGAACTGCGTGTTGCTCGGCACCCAGGGCGGGCTGTTCAAGATCGGCGATTACTGCTTCAACGACGGCGACCCGGACGCGCAACGGCGCCTGGTGCCGGGCACCTTGAAGCTGGTGAGCTGGGAACAGCAGCCGCTGGGGCAGATGCTGATCACCTCCGACGGCACGGAAAAACCCATCGAATTCGAACCCCGTGAAGTGCTGGCTCAGGTGCTGGCGCGGCTGGCGCGCAAGGGCATTTTCCCGGTGGTGGCGTTCGAGCTGGAGTTCTATCTGTTCGACAGCCACCTGCGCGATGGCCTGCCGCAGTTTGCCCGTGACCCGTTGACCGGCGACCCAGACGATCAGCCGAACATGCACATCGAGCGCCTGACCCGCTTCGCCCCGGTGCTCGATGAAATGGTCGAGACCGCAAGAGCCCAGGGCATCGACGCCACGGTAATCACCGCCGAACTGGGCCCCGGTCAGTTCGAAATCAACTTCGGTCACCTCGACGACGGACTGCGCGCCGCCGACTGGGCCGCCTTGTTCTGCCGCAGCACCCGCGGCGTGGCGCTCAAGCACAACTATCGCGCCAGCTTCATGGCCAAGCCGTACCTGCAGCACCCCGGCAGCGGCATGCATGTGCATGTGAGCCTTTACGACAAAGCGGGCAACAACCTGCTGGCGGCCGACGGGCAAAAGGCCCTGCGCCATGCGGTGGCCGGTTGCCTGGACGTGTTGCCGCATTGCATGCCGATCTTCGCGCCGAACCACAACGCCACCCGTCGCCTGAGCGCCACGGTGAACGTCGCTTCCCGCGCCAGTTGGGGCTTCGAAGACCGCGACGCGTGCCTGCGGGTACCGGAGTCGGACGCGAAAAACCTGCGCATCGAACATCGCCTGGCCGGCGCCGATGCCAACCCGTATCTGGTGCTGGCGGCGATTCTGATCGGTCTGGAGCAAGGGTTGGAACAGAAGCGCGAGCCGATTGCACCGCTCAATGACGATCGCAACAGTGGCGTGGATTTCCCGCTGGAAATGCTTGAGGCCGTGCGTTCCATGCAGAACCACGGGCCGGTGCGTGAAGGTCTGGGGGCGGAGTTTGTCGATGTGTATTGCGAGAACAAGCGTCAGGATCATCTGGCGTTCATGAATGAAATCAGTGCGCGGGAATATCGTTGGTTCCTTTAATTACGCCAAGGCATAGTTAAAGAGGATTCGACGTTAACCCTAAAAAATATCTGGATATATAAGGGCTTAGCGAAGTTAGTAACTGAGCGGTTAATTAAAATATCTTGTTACAGGGCGAAATATTCCGTAATATTCGCCCCGCGTTCACCACCACGGTTTATGCATTTTTAAGTCCCGGGCGTCCATCAGCTGCCCGGGATTTTTTTTGCCGGTGATTTGACCCGCTTTTAACTGTAGGAGCGAGCATGCTCGCGATGCAGGCCCAGACACCGCGGGAAGTCAGGCACCCAGCGTTATCGTTGAAGACCATCGCGAGCATGCTCGCTCCTACAGGAGATGCGGGGTTAGCGGGAGATAATTCCGTGATCAATCGCGTACTTGACCAACGCCGCCGGCTTGTCGATGTTCAACTTGCGCCGAATGCTCAAGCGATGGGTTTCCACCGTGCGTACGCTGATGTCCAGTTCCCGGGCCATTTCCTTGTTGTTCAGGCCCTGGGCCATTTTGCGCAGCACTTGGCTTTCGCGGGGTGTCAGTTCGTTGTCGGTGCTCTTGTCGGCGATCAGGCGTTGGGCGATGTCAGCACTATAGAAAGTGCCGCCGCTGGTGATCGCTTCGATGGCGGCGATGATTTCCCGTGACGGCGCATTCTTCAGCACATAGCCGCTGGCGCCGGAGCGCACCGATTCGCTGACGTATTCATAGTTGTCGTACATGCTCAGCACCAGCACCTTGAGCGACGGGTACTGGCTGCGCAGCATGCGGGTCAGTTCCAGGCCGTTCATGTCGCCCAGGCTGATGTCCACCAGCAGCAGGTCCGGCTGGCAGCGCCCGACCATCTCGATCGCCTCGGCACCGTTTTCCGCTTCGCCCACCACTTCCAGCGGCGCCATCACGGACAGCAGTGCCTTGATTCCGTCACGGACCAGGGAGTGATCGTCGACCAACGCAACGCGGATCGGGGAGGGCAGGTTCATTCAGGGTTCGCTCTTGTTATGGGTTCAGACGCGATGGCCGGCCGGCTTCATCGGCAGCAGCACATCCAGCTCGCTTCGGCCCGGTACGGACACCAGATCGAAGCGGCCACCGAAGTGTTCGACGCGTTCGCGAATATTACGCAGGCCGATGCCGGCCTGACGACGTTCGACCTGGGCGACGTTGAAGCCAACGCCATCATCGACCACGGTCAGGCGCACATTGTCCTCGCAGCCTCGCAGGGTAATCGACACGTTTTTCGCCCGGGCGTGTCGTTCGATGTTGGTCAGGCCTTCCTGCACGATGCGAAACAGCGAGACCGCCGCGCCATCGACCAGTTGGCATTCGAATTCATTGTCGGTGTAGCTCACCGTCAGCCCGCTGCGTTGCTCGAATTCCGCGGCCAACTGGCCGATGGCGGCTTGCAGGCCGAGGGTGTCGAGCAGGGATGAGCGCAGGTCATGGGACAAGGTGCGGACCTCGCCGATGGCTTCGCCGAGGCGTTCGGTGGCATCTTTCAGCGTGTTCAAACCCTTGTCCTGCGCCCGTCCACTCTCCAGCAAATGACTGGCCAGTTCGAACTGAAACTTGATCGAGACCAGCACCTGGCTGATACCGTCGTGCAGCTCACGGGACACCCGCGAGCGCTCTTCCTCCTGCAGGCTGACGATGCGCTGGGTGAGGCGCTGCAGCTTCTTGTCCGCCAGCCGGTGTTCGCTGACGTTCAAAGTCATGCCGGTGCCGAACACGAACAGCACCGCCACCAGCGCCACCACGGCAATCGCCATCATGGTCTTGCGAATGCCCATGGCCACTTCGGCGCGGGCCTGCTGGGTGGCGCGTTCGACGTCTTCCAGATAGATCCCGGTGCCGAGCATCCAGCCCCAGCGATCGAGCATCACCACGTAGGCGAGCTTGTCGGTGACCTGGCCGGAGGAGGGCTTGTTCCAGGCATAACGCTGAAAGCCTTCGCCCGACTGCGCGCTTTTGAGCAGCGCCTGAATCACGGGCAGGCCGTGGGGGTCTTTCATGTCCCACAGGTATTGGCCCACCAACTCGGACTGGCGGGCGTGCATCAGGCTGCGCCCCTCGTGGTCGTAGACGAAGAAGTAGCCGTTGATGCCGAAGCTGAGTTTGCGCAGTTCTTCCAGCACCTTTCTCTGTGCTTCGGCGTCTCCGTGGCCGTCGTCGTACAGCGGCTCGATCAGGCTTTGCGCCATCTCTACGTAGTTTTTCAACTCCGCACGCTTGCTCGCCAGGATGCTGTCTTCGATCAACTGCGCCTGCTGATCGCCGAGCTGCCGGTTGAGGGAAATCACCAGGGCGCAGATGACGGCGATGGCCAGGACCAGCGGGAGGATGCCGAGGGCGACGATCTTGTGTTTGAGCTGCATATCTACTCTCGCCTCGGGCTTGCTTTCTGTAGGAGCGAGCATGCTCGCGATGGACGTCAACGATAACGCGGGATACCTGAGGCCCCGCGGTGCCCTTGCGTTCATCGCGAGCATGCTCGCTCCTACAGGTTCAATGTTCTGGGGGGCGGCATCATAGGCCAAAGATACGCCTGTCGAGTAGCGCTGCCGGGCGGAATGACCGGTGGCTGGTTCCCTGTGGAATACACAGTCCAAACCTGTGGGAGCGAGCCTGCTCGCGATGAGGGCAAGGCATTCGACATGGATGTCGTCTGACAGGACGCCATCGCGAGCAGGCTCGCTCCCACAGTTCAATACGGGCTCATCTACGTAGAACTACGTAGACACCACGTACGTAGTAACGCGGATTTATTTGTGGACGCCATGGGCGGATATTTGGCCAGCTCCGCAAAGCGGACACAATTATAAAAATTACCGCCGTGGCCACTGGCCGTCGGCAGGAGACCAATATGCCCCGTCTGGCTAAACACCTCGCCTGGTTTGCCGTGGCTGTCCTGGGAGCGATTGCGCTGAGTGTCGTGGCCCTGCGCCGCGGCGAAGCGATCAACGCCCTCTGGATCGTAGTCGCAGCAGTCGCCATCTACCTCGTTGCCTATCGTTACTACAGCCTGTTCATCGCCAACAAAGTGATGCAGCTGGACCCCAATCGAGCCACGCCTGCCGTGCTCAACAACGATGGTCTGGACTTCGTGCCGACCAACAAACACGTCCTCTTCGGTCACCACTTCGCGGCAATCGCCGGCGCAGGCCCATTGGTCGGTCCGGTCCTGGCAGCGCAGATGGGTTACCTGCCCGGCACGCTGTGGCTGATTGCCGGCGTGGTGCTGGCCGGCGCCGTTCAGGACTTCATGGTCCTGTTCCTCTCCACCCGCCGCAACGGCCGCTCCCTGGGCGACATGGTCCGTGAAGAAATGGGCCGTATCCCCGGCACCATCGCGCTGTTCGGCTGCTTCCTGATCATGATCATCATCCTCGCGGTGCTGGCGCTGATCGTGGTGAAAGCCTTGGCCGACAGCCCGTGGGGCATGTTCACCGTGATGGCGACCATCCCGATCGCGATGTTCATGGGCATTTACATGCGCTACATCCGTCCGGGCCGCATCGGTGAGATTTCCATCATCGGCGTGCTGTTGCTGCTGGGCTCGATCTGGCTGGGCGGGCAGATTGCCGCTGACCCGGTCTGGGCCAAGGCTTTCACCTTCACCGGCGTACAGATCACCTGGATGCTGATCGGCTACGGGTTCGTCGCCGCGGTTCTGCCGGTGTGGCTGATCCTCGCGCCACGTGACTACCTGTCGACCTTCCTGAAAATCGGCACCATCGTCGCCCTGGCCATCGGCATTCTGGTGACCATGCCAGAGCTGAAAATGCCGGCCCTGACCCAGTTCATCGACGGCACTGGTCCGGTATGGAAGGGCGGTCTGTTCCCGTTCCTGTTCATCACCATCGCCTGTGGCGCGGTGTCCGGTTTCCACGCGCTGATCGCCTCCGGCACCACGCCGAAGCTGCTGGCCAGCGAAGGCCATGCCCGCTACATCGGTTACGGCGGCATGCTGATGGAATCCTTCGTGGCAATCATGGCCATGGTCGCCGCTTCGGTGATCGATCCGGGCGTGTACTTCGCCATGAACAGCCCGGCTGCCGTGGTCGGTGCCGACGCTATTACTGTTGCGCAAACAGTCAGCAGTTGGGGTTTCACCATTACCCCGGACGCCCTTGAGGCCGTGGCTCGCGATATCGGCGAAACCACCATTCTGGCCCGTGCCGGTGGTGCGCCGACCCTGGCGGTCGGTATCGCGCAGATCCTGCACCACGTGCTGCCGGGCGAGAACACCATGGCGTTCTGGTACCACTTCGCGATCCTGTTCGAAGCGCTGTTCATCCTGACCGCGGTCGACGCCGGTACACGTGCCGGTCGTTTCATGCTGCAGGATCTGCTGGGCTCCTTCGTACCGGCGCTCAAGCGTACCGAATCCTGGACCGCCAACCTGATCGCGACTGCCGGTTGCGTGGCGATGTGGGGTTATCTGCTGTACCAAGGCGTGATCGATCCGCTGGGTGGCATCAACACCCTGTGGCCGCTGTTCGGCATCTCCAACCAGATGCTGGCCGGTATCGCGCTGATGCTCAGCACCGTGGTGCTGATCAAAATGAAGCGCCAGAAATACGTGTGGGTGACCCTGCTGCCAGCGGTATGGCTGCTGATCTGCACTACCACCGCAGGCTTCATCAAGCTGTTCGACGCCAACCCGGCGATTGGCTTCCTGTCCCTGGCGAAGAAATACAGCGATGCGCTGGCCAACGGTCAGGTGCTGGCCCCGGCCAAGAACATCGACCAGATGCAGCACGTGATCTATAACGCCTACACCAACGCCACGCTGACAGCGCTGTTCCTGTTCGTGGTCTTCAGCATCCTGTTCTTCGCGCTCAAGGTCGGCGTCGCCGCCTGGGGCAGCAAGGAACGTACGGATAAAGAAGCGCCCTACCAGGCACTGCCGGAAGCTTGATCGAGGATCTGCCGCATGTTCAATGACCTGAGTCGCCTCGGAAAATACCTCGGTCAGGCCGCGCGCCTGATGGTGGGGATGCCCGACTACGACAACTACGTCGAGCACATGCAGAACAAGCATCCCGACCTGCCGGTGATGGACTACGAGGCGTTCTTCCGGGAGCGCCAGGAAGCCCGTTACGGCGGCAAGGCCGGGCCGAAGTGCTGCTGACCTGACTACATCGCGACGTGCTCTCCTGTAGGAGCGAGCACGCTCGCGATGGTCGTCAACGATAACGCTGGGAACCTGATACCCCGCGGTGTCCTTGAGTCCATCGCGAGCATGCTCGCTCCTACAGTTTCGGGTTTCGATTGTCAGCAGGCCATGCGCTGTTGGCGTGGGCTAAGCAACAACCCCTCAAGATGATCCAGATGCCGGTTGAGCAGGCAAACCGCGCTCACCGCATCCCCGCCTTCAACCGCATCCAAAATCCCTTCATGCGCCCGCCAGTCGCAATACCCATCGATCCGCGCCTCGAACTGCGCAATCGCCAATGACATCAGCGGCACCAGACTGTCGAGAAAATGCGCCAACGGTGCATTCCCCGCCAACGCCGCCAACTCCAGATGAAACTCCCCCGACAGACGAAGGGCTTGACCGCGCTCGGTGCAGAGGCGTTCGCCCTCGATGATCGCGCGCAGACTACTCAAGTCCCGCGACACCGGCTGCTGACACACCAGTCGCAGCAACGTGGTCTCGGTCAATCGCCGCGCATGCAGCGCCTGCCGGGTCTGCTCTGCGTCAAGTACCGCCACGCGAGGGCGGTGGTTGGCGCGAAGGATGATGATGTGCTGATGGGACAGGCGCGTCAGGACACTGCGGATTTCACTGCGGCGCACGCCGAACATCTGACCCAGGCTGTCCTCGGTGAACCGGCTGCCGGGCAGAAGACGCAGGTCGAGAATGGCGTCGAACACCTGCGCATAGAGATCGTCCGCCGCCAGGTGCAAGGGCAGGTCAACAAAAGTTTGCGGTGAAGCGAAGCTGTTCATGGCCTGTCTCCAGAGTAGAAGGAATCAAACGCTGAGGTTGTCTTCCGGAATGTTCAGTTCGATGCCCATGCGCTGGCCTTCGCGAAGGATGTGCTTGCGCATTTCGGCACTGGCCTGGGCGCTGTTCTTGCTGCGGATCGCACGGACCACGGCTTCGTTTTCTTCCAGGCGCTCGGCCAGGTGTTCAGGCGAATTGCGCAGCACTTCGGCGCTTTGCTTGAGGGCGTTGCTGGTCTGTTGCACCACGCTCTGGAAAATCGGATTCGAGGTCAGGGTGAACAGCTCTTCGTGGAAGGCGATGTAGGCGTTGACACCGGCTTCGCTGTCGTTGGCCTCCAGGGCTTCGCGCATGTCCATCAACGTCAGGCGCAGTTGCCCGACTTCCTTGCTGCTGATCGACTGCGCAACCAGCCCGACAATGAAAGGTTCGAGGGTGTAGCGCAGTTGCAGCACGTCCTCCAGACTCGCCCCGGCCACCGCGCTGTCCTGGCGCGAGTCGTCGAGGTCCATCGCACTGGCATCCAGTACCACAACGCCTTTGCCCGGCATCGAGCGCACCAGCCCGAGGGTTTCCAGCACGGTCACTGCTTCGCGCAGACTGGGGCGACTGATGCCCAGCTGTTCGGCCAGTTCGCGCTGGCCCGGCAACATATCGCCGGAGCGCCACTGACCACGGGCCAGTGCGGCCCGAAGTTTCTCTACCACTGAATTGACGACGGTTGAGGAGGTAATCACTGTTCGCTCCAAGCGATAAAAGTGCCCACCGTTACAGTGGGCACAGGTTATTTAAAATTCTTGCTGGTGCGCCGCGCCAGCCGGTTTTCTCGGCTGGAAGGTATAACCCACCTGGCCGGAAAGCACTTTATTGGCGCGCTGGATATCGATGTCTTTTTCCCAGCGAGCGATGGCCACGGTGGCGACGCAGTTGCCGATCAGGTTGGTCAGCGCCCGGCCGATGCCCATGAACCAGTCCACCGCCAGCACCAGCACCAGGCCGACCACCGGGATCGCCGGGATGGCCGTCAGCGTCGCCGCCAGAATCACCAGAGCGGAACCGGGAATACCGTGGGCGCCTTTGGAGGTGATCAGCGACACGAGCAGAATGGTCAGCAGATCGGTCATGGCCAGCGGCGTGCCGGTGGCATTGGCGATGAAGACGATGGCCAGTGTCAGGTAGATCGAAAAGCCATCGAGGTTGAACGAGTAACCGGTGGGGATCACCAGACCTACCGTCGAACTGCCGATGCCCAGGTGTTCGAGTTTGCGCATGATCTGCGGCAGCACGGCGTCGGAGGAGGCGGTGCCCAGCACGATCAGCAACTCTTCGCGCAGATATTTGAGCAAGGGCCACATGCGCAAGCCGGAAAGGCGCATCACCAGGCCGAGAATCAACGCCACGAAGGCCACGCAGGTCAGGTAGAACAGGCCGACCAGGCTGCCCAGGTGCTGCAGCGAGTCCAGGCCGTATTTGCTGGTGGTGAAGGCGATCGCGCCGAACACGCCGATCGGCGCCAGCCGTACGATCATGCCCATGATGCGGAAGATCACGTGGCTGAGCTCATTGATCAGTCGTGAAATTCCCGACGCCGCTTCGCCCACCAGGTTCAGGGCGCTGCCGAACAGCACCGAGAACAGCAGCACTTGCAGAATGTTGTTGTCGGCGAATGCACCGATGACCGAGGTCGGGATCAGGTCCATCAGGAACTGCGTGGTGGTGTGCATGTGCTGGCCACGCTGGGCTATATCGCCCATGTCGGCGGCGGACAGCTGCTCCAGATGAATGTTGGCACCGCTGCCGATGCCTGTGCTGAAGGCGAACACCAGGCCTATGACCAGGGCGATGGTGGTCAGCACTTCGAAGTAGATCACCGATTTGAGGCCGATGCGGCCGACTTTCTTCAGATCGCCTGCGCCGCTGATGCCGCTGACGACAACGCAGAACACGATCAGGCCGATGAGCATTTTGATCAGTTTGATGAAGCCGTCGCCCAGCGGTTTGAGCTGTGCGGAATATTCGGGAAGGGTCAGTCCGCAGATGATGCCGAGCATCAGTCCGAGAACCACTTGGAGGAAGATTGAACGCGAGCACCATCTGAGCATGGGAGGAATCCTGGTCGGTGTCCCGGCTGTCGTGTGCATGGCGCACATCAGGCCTCGGACTTAATTATTGTGGTCTTACCGGTATGTCCAGTGCAGGCTCAGTTTAGGCTGGTTTTTTTCATTGTTACAAGGGGAAATCAATAAATTGGCTTGACCGGTCTGACCAGTGGTTTGACCGGTTCACTCGAATGCTCAGCATGAGGCGCATGAAGGCACGCCTGCGCACCGGGTTTCCGGTGGCGGGAGCAATAGATAGGGGAGAGGAGATGCTACAGATGGGTAAGCGGGGGAGACGCCGGGGCTTTACGCCAGATAGATGCCCGAATGGTCTTCCGGATGCTGAATGCCCATTGCCTGATCAGCCATCTTCGCCTTGTGAATCTGTCGGCACAGGATCGTTGCCAGGGCGATGGCGAGTGCGAACCAGCAGATCAGGACATTCAGGAGCATGGCATTTCCTCAGGCAGGAACATCTCTTCACGAGCGCCGCTAAGATGTTCGACGACAATATGGCATCATTATGCCATGCATTAGTGGCACTGTGCTGCCATTTGTCGTCGCGCACGCTGAATTGCTCTGATTCGTTGTTGTTTTCCGGAGGTCGTGGTTCCCGGTCTGAGCTTCAGCATCAGATAGCGTCTGTTGATGTATAGCTCATTGCCGGAGTCTGGTGATGCGCGGCTGCGTCTGTGAGGGATTAAATGGCGATGCCAATCAAACCGGGATAGCCGTTTGTCGGGCGTATCGGTATGCTCAGCGCACTGCCAAACGCCAATGATTAACAACCACAGTGAATCCATGAGCCAATCAGACACGCGTGCGAATGTTCTAGCGCTTTTTCCTGAAGACTCCCGCGAGGCGGCGGCGTTGCTCAAGCAAGCCGTGCCCCTGATGGTTCGCCACAATATCCCGCCAAATCCGGTGCATTACGCGCTGTGGTACACCTACAGCAAAGGTCAGGAACCGGAACTCAATCGTCATTTGGACCGCGTGATTCGTGACTTCGACGGATGCCCGCCGGAGTCCGCGACCCGGCTGTTTCGCGAGTTCATCATTCGCGACGAGTTGGAAGATGCGCGCGCCGGACAGCAACAGGTCATCAGCCTGGTCGACGGCATGGAGCGGGATGTTTCGCGCAGCGTCAAAGGCAGCGTCAATTTCCAGAACCGTCTCGGCGAGTGCCTGGAAATGCTCGAGCAACCGGTCAGCGATCGTTTGCCGGGCATCCTCAACGAACTGCAGCAAAGCACTCGGCTGATGCAGACTCAGCAGGAACACTTCCTGGCTCAGTTGCAATCGGCGCAAAGCGAAATCCAGACCCTGCGCGACAAGCTCGAGCGTGCGCAGCAGGCGGCGACTCTGGATGGCCTGACCGAACTGCTCAACCGCACGGCGTTCACCCGTCAGTTGGAAAAAGCGCTGGCCAAGGACACCGGGCAGGTCGCGCTGGTGATGCTGGATATCGATCACTTCAAGCAATTTAATGATCAGTATGGTCATCCGTTGGGTGATCGGGTGTTGCAGCATGTCGCCCAAGTGTTGCGCGGCGCGCTGGCGGGCGAGGCGTTTGCCGGGCGTTATGGTGGTGAAGAATTCTGTGTGGTGCTGGAAAACTGCGTGGGCCTGGAAGGGGCCTGTGCCTTTGCCGAGCAGGTGCGTCTGAAAGTGCAGTCGTTGCGGATCAAGGCGCGTGGAACCGACACTGTGCTGGATACCATCACCGCATCTTTCGGCGTTGCCTTCGTCGAGCCCGGCGACAACCTGGAAACCCTGCTGACCCGCGCTGATGACGGGCTTTACGAAGCCAAGCGCAATGGGCGCAATCAGGTGTTTGCGCTACAGAAAGCCCAGGCGCTTCAGGCCTGAACCGCTGAACCTGTAGGAGCGAGCATGCTCGCGATGGTCGTCAACGATGACGCGGGCAATCTGATGCCCCGCGGTGATTCTGATTCCATCGCGAGCAAGCTCGCTCCTACAGGGGGCAGGGCGGCTTTATTGGCCGTCCACGCTACGCGGCAACCCGAGCGGGTTCAGCTCGCGCAATGCCTCAGGCAGCAACCCATCCGGAAAACCCTGGTAGGTAATCGGACGCAGAAAGCGTTCGATGGAGGTCATGCCCACCGAGGTGAAACGACTGTCCGACGAGGCCGGGAACGGACCGCCGTGGATGGTCGCGAAAGACACTTCCTGCGGGTGGGCGAAGGCGTTGACCACGATCCGCCCGGTTCGCCGCTCCAGTATCGGCAATAAACGCCGGGCCAGATCCAGGTCCGTATCTTCAAGGTGCAGAGTCGCACTGAGCTGACCGCGAAAGGCTCGGGCAACCGCCAGCATCTGCGCCTCATCCCTGACCTTCACCAGCAACGCCGCCGGCCCGAAAACCTCATCGGCCAACGCCGGCTCGCTCAAGAACCGCTCTCCATCGACCTCCAGCAACGCCGAACGACCATCCAGCTCGGCATGGGCCACTGCGCCCACGGCCACCAGGCCGGCACCGGCGCTTTGCAGGTGATCGAGGTTGTTCAGGTAAGCGCCATGAATTCCCGGCGTCAGCATCGGCCGCGCCGGTGCGTCGGTCACACGCTTGACCATCGCCGCCCGTAATGCCGCAAAACCATCCCCTTCGACGGCTATCAGAATCGCCGGCTTCAAGCACGCCTGGCCGACGTTGACCAGCATCCGCTCGACGAAGCCGTCACCGATCTGCGCACCCCGCGCGGCCAAAGCCTGGGGCAGGATGAAGGTCGGGTTGACGCTGGTCATTTCGGTGAACACCGGGATCGGATCGGGACGCAACTGCGCGCGCCGATACAGAGCCATGCCGCCCTGTTCGGAACCGGTGAAGGTCACGGCCTTGATCAGCGGATGATCGACCAGCGCTTCGCCGATGGCATTGCCGGCGCCGCGCACCATCGAAAACACACCTTCAGGCAAGCCGCTGTCCTGCACCGCCTTGAGGATTGCCCGCGCCTGGATCTCCGACGCGCCGGGATGAGCGTTATGGGCTTTGACGATGACGGTTGCGCCCGACGCCAATGCCGAAGCGGTGTCGCCACCGGCAACGGAGTAGCTGATCGGGAAGTTACTCGCACCGAAAACCGCTACCGGGCCGATGGCGATTTTTTGCAGGCGATGATCCATGCGCGGCCGCGGTTGGCGATCGGGTTGTGCCGGGTCGATGGCCAAATGCAGGAAACGACCTTTGCGCACGACACCGGCGAACTGGCGGAACTGGGTCGCCGCCTTGGCCGCTTCCCCTTGCAATTGGGCTTCGGGCAAGCCGGTTTCCAGCGCAGCCCGGGCGGCGAGTTGCGGGGCGACAGCATCGAGGTTGTCGGCGATGCGCTCCAGAAACGCCGAGCGCTCGGCGAGCGAGGTATGGCTGTAATGATCGAAAGCTTCGTCGGCAAGAATCGCCGCCCGATTCACGTCGGCAGCGCCACCCAGGGCGAAGGCCGGCTCGATGGTCTGGTTGGTCGCGGGGTTCAGGGCTTTCATCGTGCCCTCGGAGGCGGGCGCTTCGTGAGAGCCGATCAAGAGATTTCCAGTCAGATTCATGTGCGTAATCACTGCTTCAGGGTGGCGACGAGTTGTTCAGTCGTCACGATCGAATGGGCGTAGGTCGGGCCGTTCAGTTCATGGGCGGAGTGCATCATTTCCGGTTTGAAGGCGGCGGTGGCGTCGCGCACCAGGGTCACGTGGTAGCCCAATTCCTGGGCGTAACGGGCGGTGGCCTCGATGCAGGTATTGGCCAGAAGACCTGTGATGATTACGTGGGTGATGCCTTTCTGCTTGAGGCGAAAATCCAGGTCGGTGTTGGCAAAACCGCTCGAGCCCCAGTGCTCGGAGGCAATGATGTCGCCTTCCTGCGGTGCGAAATCGGGGTGCCATTCACCACCCCATTCGCCGCGGGCGAAGTGGTGCATGTGCTGAATCTTGCATTGCGAAGGGCTTGGGTGATCCCAGTTTTCGTAATCGCCTTGTTCCCAGCGACGGTGCGGTACGATGACCACCTGAATGTCCGCGGCGCGTACGGCGCGATCCAGTGATCGCAGGTTGTCGAGCAGGCCGACTTGTTCGGCGATCGGCTTGATCAGCGGGAACACCCGGCCGCCTTCGGAGAGAAAATCGTTGTACGGATCGACCAGCAGGTAGGCGGTGCGATCCAGCGGATAAGCAACATTCGACATGACAAATTCTCCAGTATGGATGGCTGACCTGTGCCAAGGGCTTGCCCCGGCATAGTGTAGATATGATAATCATAGTTACAGTGAAAGAGGCAAGCCTGCATGGCCGTAAAAAAGACTAGTCCTGAAACCCTGTGTCCGATCGCACGGGCCGAGGACATTGTCGGAGACCGATGGACGGTGTTGGTCTTGCGCGAATTGTTCATGCGCAACCATCGCTATGACGAGATCCAGGCGCAGACCGGCGGCACGCCGCAGATGGTCGCTGCGCGTCTGAAAAGCCTGGAGGCGGATGGCATGGTCGAACGCCGCGCCTATCAGGAGCGCCCGACGCGCTACGAGTACCACCTCACCGCCAAGGGTGAAGCGTTCTACTCGGTGGTGCTGGCGCTGCGCGCGTGGGGAGAGACCTGGTGCAAGGAAGAGGGCGAGGGTTTGGCGGTGCGCTATACCCACAGGACTTGCGGGCACCAGGCCGGGCTTGGGCCGCTGTGCGATCACTGTGGGGGAGTGTTGCGACGAGAGGAGCTGATCAGCGAACCCACCGACGCCTACGTCGAAGAGCGGATCGCGCGGCGCGAAGCCTTCAAATCCAAACCATAGCCCTTTGTAGGAGCGAGCTTGCTCGCGATGGACGCAAGACCACCGCAGGGTGTCAGGCAGCCAACGTCATCGTTGACGACCATCGCGAGCAAGCTCGCTCCTACAGGTTCTACTATCGCTTCACGTAATAGTCACAATCACTGATCACAAGTTCTGTTGCCAACGGCAAACCCGCAAAATCGGGCCCATCCAGAACGCTTACCCAGGAATCGGCGCGATGAACTTCTACACTCGGCTGACGATTGCCGCCTCACTGCTCTTGTCCGGTTGCGCCTCCACGCCCAACGACCCGACGCTGACCCTGCAGACCAGCAAGGCACCGGCCGACTACGCGCATTGCGTGCTGCCAAAACTGCAGGAAGATTCACTGCACGCGACCGTCTCTGAAACTCAGCGCAGCTACCGCATCACGGTGTCGAGCAAAGTCGCCGCCAACGATGTGCTCGAAGCCTATAAGGCATCGAACGGCGGCAAGGTGTTCCTCTACGAACGTGCGCTGCTGGCCTCGACGTTCGGGCCTTCGCGACTTGAGCGTGCGGCTCAGGAATGCCTGTAAATCCGCACTGAAAAATCC
Source organism: Pseudomonas sp. REP124 (assembly GCF_020164475.1). Taxonomy (GTDB): domain Bacteria; phylum Pseudomonadota; class Gammaproteobacteria; order Pseudomonadales; family Pseudomonadaceae; genus Aquipseudomonas. The sequence goes on from NZ_JAIQWX010000034.1 coordinate 32,416, forward strand.
CTTTCCCACCCTCGCGAACACGCTTGAATCAGGCGTGATCGCGAGGCGTTTTTTCCTGTCATTTTTTTGATTGAACAAGCCTTCAATTAAGTTGCAACGGAGATGTGGCTCTGAGATAGTGGCAGAATAATATCAACTATAAATAATCGCCAGCAGGGCTGCTGCATTCATATTCAGGCGCGGGGCTGTGTTGGCTGACATATCGTCAATTCGAGAATGTTCATGTCTAATCGCTCACTGCACTTCAAGCTGTTCTGGACAGCGCTTATCGGCACCGTCGTCGTCATGGCGCTGCTGCTCGGCTCCATCGCCTACATTGCCTATGGCAATTCCGTCAAAGAAACCTTCGCCCTGGTCGACAGCATCGTCAAGGCCAATGCCAAGGAAGTGGAAGTCGAACTCGGCGCCGGTTATACCGTGGCCGAATCCCTGGCCAGCGTCGCCACGGCAATGCAGCAAAAGCAGGTCGATCGCAAGACCGCCGATGCGCTGACTCGCCAGCTGTTCGAGGCTAATCCGAACTTCCTCGGCCTGGGTCAGTACTGGGAACCGAACGCTTTCGATGGCAAGGACAGTGAGTTCGTCAACCAGCCCAGCCACGACGCCACGGGTCGTTACCTGACCTGGTGGAACCGCGCCGGCGGGTCGGTGAAATCCGAAGCGCTGAGCGGCTACGCCCCGGAAAACTCCGACAACCAGTATTACTACCGCCCGCTGCATACCCGCCAGCCATGGGCGTCCGAACCCTATGCCTACAGCTTCGGCAACGGTCAGCAGGCGATGTTGGTGTCGATCATGCTGCCGCTTCTGCAAGGGGGCAAAGCCGTGGGTGTGGCGGGGGTCGATATTCCGCTGGAAAGCATCAACCGCCAGCTGGCGAAAATCGATGCCTACAAAGGCTACGGCGCTCTGGTCTCCAGTGACGGGCTGTACGCCAGCCATCCGGATGCCAAGCGCCTGGGCAAATCGGCCGATGAATTGCCGGCTGCTGCCAAGGACGCGATCAAGGCGGGCAAGGCCTACAGTTTCGAACTCGATGGCTGGGGTTATGTGCTGCAGCCGGTGCGTATCGGCAAGGCGCCAAACAATTGGGCCTTGATGGTCGCTTATCCGCAGGCCGAGGCCATGGCGGGCATCAATCATTTCCTCTACACCGCGGTGATCATCGGTCTGGTGGCGTTGCTGGTATTGGCCATCGTGCTATGGCATTTGCTGGCGTGGCAGATTCGTCCGTTGTCAGGTCTGACCGTCGGCATCCAGGCCTGGGAAGGTGAGTTGGGGCTGCGTTTCGAACAGCGCAGTGGCGATGAAACCGGCAAGCTGGCCGGCGCGTTCAACCAGTTCATTCAGCGTCTGGGCAACCTCGTCGGCTCGATCCGCCAGAGCAGCACCACGCTGATGCAGATCTCCAATCACCTGGGCGACACCACTCAGGCTGTCGCCGAACGCGCGACCTCGCAGCACACCGCCACCGAGGAGATGGCCAGCGGCGTCACGGCCTTGGCGCACTCGGTGACCGAGATGTCGCAGCAGGCCGAGGATGTGGAGCAACTGGCGCGCAACACCGAAGTGCTGACCACCAACATCTCCACCGACATGAGCCAGACCCTGGCCGGCATTACCCACATCGACCAGACCATGGACGTGGTGGCCGGTGCGGTGGGGGATCTGGAGAAGCGTTCGCAGCAGATCGCCGGGATCATCGCGGTGATTCGCAGCATCGCCGACCAGACCAACCTGCTGGCCCTGAACGCGGCGATCGAAGCCGCGCGCGCAGGGGAGCAGGGCCGTGGTTTTGCCGTGGTGGCCGACGAAGTGCGACAACTGGCGGAGCGCACCAGCCGTTCCACCGGTGAAATCGGCGAGATGATCGGCGCCATCGGTTCGGACGTGCGCAACACCGTGGCCAACGTGCAGCAGGTTGGCGAAGCGGTGCGCCAGGGCGTGGTGCAACTGACCACTTCGTCCCAGGGCGTGGATCAGATCCGCCAGCATGCCCAGGACATCCTCACCCGCATCAGCGAAGTCGCACGCCAGACCCAGAGCCAGGCCGCGACCGGCGAGCAATTGTCGGTGGCGATCCAGGGCGTCAGCCGAATCTCCGAACAGAACGACCAGGCAATCCGCAGCCTGCTCGACCAGTCGGTGAAACTGCGCGATCAGGCCGGGTCGCTGAGTCAGCAACTGACCCAATTCCGCGATTGACCCTGTAGGAGCGTGGCTTGCCCGCGAAGAGGCCGGCACATCCAACAATGATGTTGGCTGTCCTGACGCCTTCGCGGGCAAGCCACGCTCCCACAGGGATTGGGGTATGTCCCGAATTTATGGTTCACCTACAACCACTGTGGGAGCGGGCTTGCTCGCGAAGAGGCCGGTACATTCAGCATTGATGTTGACTGAGCCGACGCCTTCGCGGGCAAGCCTCGCTCCTACAGTGGATCGGTGTGTCGGGCGCCACTATTTCTCATGTTTCACCGCCGCCGTACTCCCCCGCAACGCCAACTCAAACGGCAGCACCACATGCCGCTCGGCCAGCGGTTTTTTCTCGATCAGTGCGATCAGCATTTCCACCGCTTTCTGTCCGAACACTTCAGCCGGTTGCGCGATGGTGGTCAGTGGTGGGTCGCAGTAGGCGGCGAAGGGGATGTCGTCGAAGCCTACCAGGGAGATGTCCTCGGGCACCCGCAAACCTTGCTCCTTGATGCGTTTCAACGCACCGATGGCCATTTCATCGTTCTCGCAAAACAGCGCCGTCGGGCGTTCTGAAAGCGCCAGCAGCGCGGCGGCACCGTCGTGGCCGGCTTGCAGGGTGAAGTCGCCGTGGCAGATCAGGGCCGGGTCGCAGGTGATGCCCGCCGCCTGCAGGGCATCCTGATAACCGGCCACTCGGTCGCGGGTCAGCGGGCTGCTTTTCGGGCCCTTGATCAAGCCGATGCGACGGTGGCCCAAGCCGATCAAATGTTCGGTCATGGCCTTGGCCGCGGCCCGGTTATCGAGGCTGATGGTCGGATGCCGACCGCCCTGGATAACCTCGCACGCATTGACGATCGGCGCAGGTTCCAGGTTGTGACAGGGCTCGGCAAACGGGTCGAAAGCCCGCAACTGGATCACGCCATCGGCCTGATGGTTGTGCACCAGTTCGGCGAATTCCCGTTCGATGTCCTCGCGGCCCTGGGTGTCGCACAGCAGCACTCGATACCCGGCAGTCTGCGCCGCTTGCTGGGCGCCGCTGATGACCCGGGCGAAGAAGGTATTGGCGATGGTCGGCACCAGAATCACCAGGTTGCCGGTGCGCCGCGAACGAAACTGCACCGCCATCAGGTTCGGCCGGTAACCGGCCTGTTCCACGGCAGCGTTGACCTTGTCGCGAGTCTCGGGGAGCACGCGCTCCGGAGACTTCAGGGTCCGGGACACTGTGGCGACCGAGACGCCGGCCAGACGGGCCACTTCACGGATATTGGACAAAATCACCTCACTTTCGAACCGCGCGGCCGGGGAGCTTACCGCAGGATGGCTATCGGCTGAAATGCTCACCGGTGGCATTCGGGGTTTGACACCTGTGCTGACTGAGCCTACATTTCCGCCACGATGTAACCGGTTACATTATTCAGCGGTTACCCAAAACAAGAGAGTCCTTGCGATGAACGCTGTGCCAAAAATCAGAATGGGTTTTGTCGGGGGCGGCGAGGGCGCGTTCATCGCCACGGCTCACCGACAGGCCGCCGGGCTCGACGGACGCTTCGAACTGGTGTGCGGTGCGTTCAGCCGCGATCCCCTGAACAACCAGCGAACCGGCGTTGCCCTGGGCTTGCCGGATTCCCGTTGCTACAGCGACTGGCGCCACATGCTCGAAGCCGAGCGCGCGTTGCCCGCCGAACAACGCATGGAATTGCTGATCATCGTCACCCCCAATCATCTGCATGCACCCGTGGCCGGCGAGGCGCTGAGCGCGGGTTTCCATGTGTTCAGCGAAAAGCCTGCGGCGCTGAATCTCGGCGAATTGCTCGCGCTCAAAGACGTGGTCGAGCGCAGCAACCGCCTCTACGGTCTGGCTCACACCTATCTGGGCTATCCGATGGTCTGGCAGGCCCGGGACATGGTGCGCAACGGCGTGATCGGCAGCGTGCGCAAAGTGATCGTCGAATACCCGCAAGGCTGGCTCAGCCAGGACGTGGCCGGGCAGGGCAACAAGCAGGCGGCCTGGCGCGATCTGCCGGAGCAGTCCGGGCTGGGCGGTTGCATCGGTGACATCGGTACCCATGCCTTCTCCCTGGCCGAGTTCGTTGCCGATCAACCGATCAAGCAGATCTGCGCGATGCTCAACGTCCACATCGAAGGCCGGCAACTGGATGATGACGCCTCGATGTTGTTCAAGATGGCCGATGGCGCCAGCGGCATGCTGATTGCCAGCCAGGTCTGCGCCGGTGAAGAGAACCCGCTGAAGATTCGCATCTATGGCGACAAGGGTGGCCTTGAATGGCGCCAGGAAGAACCCGCCAGCCTGATCCACCGCGCCCTCGATCAACCCCTGCGCATCCTGCGTTCCGGTGTCGGCCAGCCATGGTTGTGCGACGCCGCGAGCCGACGCATGCGCCTGCCCGCCGGGCATCCCGAAGGCTACCTCGAAGCCATGGCCAACCTGTATGGCGATTTTGCCACGGCCATTCGTGGCGAAGTGGCGGGGCCTGACGCCCCCGGTGTGCCGGGTATCGAGATCGGCCTGCGGGGCATGGCGTTCATCGAGGCGGCGATCGCCAACCATCGCGGCGACACCAAGTGGACCGAACTGGCGTGCAACCCATGAACCTGGAGACTTCCGTGACCGATTCCCCGACACCACCCACGGGCCTGCGCGGCCCGGGCATTTTCCTCGCGCAGTTCATGTCCGATCAGGCGCCGTTCGACACCCTGGCCAACATCGCCCGCTGGGCTGCCTCCCAAGGCTACAAAGCCATTCAGTTGCCGACCTTGGGCACGCAGTTCATCGACCTTGCGCGAGCTGCCGAAAGCCAGAGCTATTGCGACGAGTTGAAGGCCGTCTGCGCTGAAGCCGGGGTGCAGATCAGCGAACTGTCGACTCACCTGCAAGGGCAACTGGTGGCCGTGCATCCGGCGTTCGACACGCTGTTCGACGACTTCGCACCCGCTCACCTGCGCGGCCAGCCTGAAGCACGCACCGCCTGGGCCATTGAGCAATTGAAACTCGCCGCCCGGGCCAGCCAGCGTCTGGGCCTGAAGGCGCATGCGACCTTTTCCGGCGCCTTGCTCTGGCCCTATGTCTACCCTTGGCCGCAGCGCCCGAGTGGCCTGGTCGAGCAGGGTTTCGATGAACTCGCCCGGCGATGGTTGCCGATTCTCGACTGCTTCGAAGAGGCCGGTGTCGACCTGTGCTACGAAATCCACCCCGGCGAAGACCTGCACGACGGCGCCTCGTTCGAGCGTTTTCTCGAGGCGGTCGATCACCATCCGCGCGCGGCGATTCTCTACGACCCCAGCCACCTGTTGCTGCAGCAAATGGACTACCTGGGCTTCATCGACCGTTACCACGCGCGCATTCGCATGTTCCACGTCAAGGACGCCGAGTTCCGGCCCGACGCCCGCTCGGGTGTCTACGGCGGTTATCAGGGCTGGGTCGAGCGGCCGGGGCGTTTCCGTTCCCTGGGCGATGGCCAGATCGATTTCAAATCGATCTTCAGCAAATTGGCCCAATACGACTTCCAGGGCTGGGCGGTGCTGGAATGGGAATGCTGCCTGAAGGATTCGGCGCAAGGCGCGGCCGAAGGTGCGGCGTTCATCGAGCGGCACATGATCGAAAAGACCCGCAAGGCTTTCGACGATTTCGCCGGCGTGTCGTCCGATGCCACCTTCAATCGACGATTGTTGGGCTTGCCCGACGCCTGAACCTGTTTGCGTTTTCCATGCAGAAAAAAACAACAATAAGACGGTGACTGTTATGAGCAAGATGAACGCGCGGCTAAGCGCAATGATGTTTTTGCAGTTCTTTATCTGGGGTGGCTGGTTCGTCACCCTCGGCACGTTTCTGGCCAGCAATCTGGGGGCCAGTGGCGGGCAGATCGGCATGGCCTTCTCGACCCAGTCCTGGGGTGCGATCATTGCGCCTTTCGTGATTGGCCTGATCGCCGACCGTTTCTTCAATGCCGAGCGCATTCTCGCGGTCTTGCACCTGCTGGGTGCGGTGTTGCTGTTCCAGCTGTATCGCGCGCCGGACTTCAGCACCTTCTATCCGTTCGTGCTGGCCTACATGATGATCTACATGCCGACCCTGGCGCTGGTCAATTCCGTGGCGTTCCGGCAGATGCGCGACCCGGCGCTGGAGTTTTCCCGTATTCGCGTCTGGGGCACGGTGGGCTGGATCGTCGCCGGACTGGTGATCAGTTTCGTGTTCGCCTGGGACTCCCAGGGCTCGATCGCCACCGGTGCCTTGCGCAACACCTTCCTGATGTCCGCCGTGGCTTCGCTGCTGTTGGGGCTCTACAGCTTCACCTTGCCATCTACCGCTCCGCTGAAAAACGAATCGGGCAACGGCGGCCTCAAGCAGATGCTCGGCCTGGACGCGCTGGGCCTGCTCAAGGATCGCAGTTACCTGGTGTTCTTCATCGCCTCGATCCTGATCTGCATTCCCCTGGCGTTCTACTACCAGAATGCCAACCCGTTCCTGGCGGAAATCGGTGTGACCAACCCGACTGCGAAAATGGCCATCGGGCAGGTTTCCGAGGTGCTGTTCATGCTGCTGTTGCCGCTGTTCATTCACCGTTTCGGGATCAAGCTCGCGCTGCTGGTGGGCATGCTGGCGTGGGCGCTGCGCTACCTGCTGTTCGCCTATGGCAACAATGGCGACCTGGCCTTCATGTTGTTCACCGGCATCGCCTTGCATGGCATCTGCTATGACTTCTTCTTCGTTTCCGGCCAGATCTATACCGACGCCAAGGCCTCGGAGCGTTTCAGAAGTTCCGCGCAGGGTTTGATCACCCTGGCGACATACGGCCTGGGCATGCTGATCGGTTTCTGGGTGGCGGGGCAGGTGACCGATCACTACGCCGCAACGGCGGGCGGGCATGACTGGAAGAACATCTGGCTGTTCCCGGCCGGTTTTGCTCTGGCGATCTTTTTCTGCTTCTCCGTGGCGTTCAAGGGACGGCAACCGGTGGCGGCACAATCGCCGGCCTGACAGCCAACGGACTTTTGCTGATGAACCCGCTTTTCTGTAGGAGCGAGCATGCTCGCGATGGTCGTGAACGATAACGAGGGAAGCCTGACACCCAGCGTTATCGTTGACCTCCATCGCGAGCATGCTCGCTCCTACAGGGGAGGTGGTGATTTCAGAACGTCGGGGTGTATTTGACGCTGAACATCACATTCCGCGGATCGCCGTAGTTGTTGTTGCCGTTGAGCTGGTTGTACGCCGCCGTGTAGTAATGCTTGTCGAACAGGTTGTTGGCGTTCAGCGCCAGGGCGATTTCAGGTGTCAGCTGATAGCCGACCCGCGCGCTCCACACGGTATAGCCCGGGATTTCATAGGTGTGTTCGTAACCCAGGGTATGACTTTGCGTGGTGAAGCCAAGGCCGGTGCTGACGCGATTCCAGTCGCCGCTGAACTGGTAGTCGCCCCACACCCGCAGCATGTGCTTGGGCGTCCAGGTGCTGAAGACCTTGCCTTCGTTTTCCGGGTCATCGAGGTACTTGGTGGTGTTGTAGGTATAGCCGGCAAACAATTGCAGGCCGCTGAGCACTTCGCCGCTGATCTCGGCGTCGATCCCCTGGCTGCGTACTTTCCCCGATGCCGTCGAGCAGTACCAGCCATCGCAGGCGAAGCCCGAGTCCAGATCATTGAGGGCACGGTTCTTCTGATCGTAGCGGAACACCGCCAGAGACGTGTTGACCCGTCCATCCATCAACTCGCCCTTGAGGCCGATTTCGTAGTTGCTGCCGATCACCGGCTTGAGCACCGAACCGCCCACATCACGTGCGGTTTGTGGTTCGAACACATCGGTGTAGCTGGCATACACGGCCCATTCGCGACTCAGGTCGTAGATGATCCCGGCGTAGGGCGTGACCTCACCGTTTTCGTTGGCGGTGCTTTCCGGTTCCGCGGTGGCAACGTCGCTGAAGGCTTGCTGAGTCCATGACTTGTAGCTGTAGTCATACCAGCTGACCCGCGAGCCGAGTACCAACGTCAACGGCTCGATCGGCTTGACCCGCCAGCTGCCGTACAGACCTTTTTGGCGGATGTCGTATTTGCTCGGCGTTCCGCGACCACCTTCGGTATTGATCAAACCGTCATAACTGATGTCGGGGCGGTTGTGGTCGATGCCGAAGATGGTGTCGGTGCTGTCGTTGAAGGTTCGGGCGAAACGGTCATCCGAATTCAACTTCTCGTAGTTGCCGCCGACCATGATTTCCTGCTGCATGGACAAGGCTTCGAAGCGCCCGACGAGGTTCATGTCCAGGCCATATTTGGTGGAGTCGAAATCGGTCACGAAGTCGGCGTACTGCACGCCGCTGCCATCGGCTTCAATGGCGTCGCCGATACTCTGCAGCCGCTGGTTTTTTGATTTGTTGTCTTCAGTCATGCGTACGCCGCCGACCTTGAACGTCCAGTCGTCGTTGAAACGGTGCTCCAGATCGGCGTAGACAGTCGTGACGTCGATCTCCGAATGGTTCCAGCGCGCGCCGGTGTATGTGGAGCGCGGCACATTGAGGGAGCTGCCATCGGCGTAGCGAGGCAGGCCGCGGACCATCGGGCGTGACTCGCCGTCGGAGTTGCTGACGGCAAGGCCCAGAGTGGTGTCCTCACGCAGGTCAATGTCCAGTGCGCCGTACAGCGAGTGCGTCCTGCTCCATTCGTAGTCGATGAACGAGTCGCTCCGGTCCTCGTCGGCCACGAAACGACCGCGAATGGTGCCGGTCTGGTTCAGCGGTCCGCCGGCGTCCAGTTGCAAGCCGTAATGATCCCAGGAGCCCGCCTTGGCGGTGACAGTCACGGTCGGCGCAACCTGGCCACGCTTGCGCACCAGATTGATTGCCCCGCCCGGGCTGCCGGTGCCCTGAAGCAATCCAGATGCCCCGCGCAGCACTTCCATGCGATCAAAGAAGATCAGGTCTTGCGTGGCCCAGTTGCCCAGCGCGTAGGAGTTGCGCAGGACCGGAACTCCGTCGTATTGCCAGTCATCGATCTGAAAACCGCGCGAGGTAATGATCATGCCTTTACCCACGCCCTGGACACCGACCAGGCCGGTGGTCTTGTTCACGGCATCCTTGAGGTCGGTCAGGTCCTGATCGTCCATCTGCTTGCGCGTCATGACAGTGATCGACTGCGGAATTTCCTTGAGGGTATGCACGCCCTTGCCGATGGTCACCGCTTTTGCAGCATAGGAGCCCGAGCCTTCGGTGGTGGCATCCAGGCTGTGTTCAACGATGTTGGTCGCGCCCAGTTGCACGGTGGCGTTACTGCCGGCGGCGGGCTCGACGCTGAAGTTGCCCTGTGCGGTCACGCGCAATTGCAGGCCGCTGCCTGTCAGCGCCGTTTGCATCGCCTGTTCCGGCGACATCTGGCCGATGACGGCAGGCGCCTGCTTGCCCTGGACCAGCGAAGGTTCCAGCGAAACGATTTGTCCGCTCTGGCTGGCGATGGCGTTCAGCGTACTGGCGAGCGGGCCAGCCGGCAGATTGAACGACAGGGTTTGCGCCTGGGCCATGGCAGGGCCTGCGAGACTCGCCAGGGCAACGGCTACGGACAGTGAGTGAGGCCACGGGTTGAACACAGCATTCTCCTGAAGGTTTGTAAGTGTCAGGAGATAGGTGGGGCGAGAAATGAAAACCGGACACAAATAAGAAAGATTTCCAAAAAATAATTATTCTCGGTCGGTTTTCGCGCGAATCAGCGTCAGCCACGGGCTGTAGTGATCGACCCGGATCGGCAGGGTTTCGGCCAGCGCCGCGAGGGTTCTGGCGGGATCGTTGAGCGGGAATACGCCTTGGACGCGCAGGTTGCGTACCTCGGGAGAAACCCGCACGAAGCCGCGGCTGTAGGGGCGCAGCGCGGCGATGACTTGTTCCAGAGGCTCGTCCAGAACATTCAGCCGCCCGCTGAGCCAGTCGGCGCGATAGCGCTGGTCGCCGTTGACGGAATCGATGCGCCCGGCGTAGAGCAGGGCAGATTCGCCTTCCTGCAGATTGCGCCGGGTGCCATTGAACAGGCTGGCTTCGACGGAGTGCTCCAGCACCACCACGCGACTGGCCTCCGGCTCCTGCGCCACCAGGAAGCGTGTGCCCAAAGCGCGTATTTCGCCTTGCGCGGTGCGTACGCGCAGGGGACGTCGAGGATCGGCCGCCACCTGGATGATCAGTTCACCGTGGCGCAGGATGACCAGCCTTTGCTGGTCGTCGAATTGCAGGTTCACTGCACTGTCGGCGTTCAGACTCAAGCGGCTGCCGTCGGCCAGATTGAAATCCTGGCGCTGCCCCCGACCGGTGTGCAGATCGGCCAGCAGCGAGTCGCCCAGCGGGCTGCGGGCGCCCAGCCACAAGCCGCCACCGAGCAGGCCAAGGCCGGCAATCACCCGCAGTGCATCGCGTCTGGAGCTCTGAGGCTGCAAGAGCAGTTGGCGGGCATGCTCGGATTGACCGGGCAGTCGTCGATCCAGGTTGCGCACCGTATTGAAGGAGCCGCCGACCCGTTCCTGTAATCGTGTCCAGGCCAGGGCGTGCGCAGGGTCCTTGTTGAGCCAGGCGTTGAAACGCGCCTGCATGGCCTCGGTAGGCGTGCCGGCGCGCAGTCGCACCATCCAGTCGATGGCTTGCTCGCTGACCGGGTCCAGCCGCGGTTTACTCATGACGACGACTCGCTCAGGTAACACTGAAGCAACGCCTGCTTCATATAGCGGCTGACCGTGCGCTCCGACAGATCCAGTTTTTTCGCGATGGTCACATAACTCATCCCGTCCAGCTGGCTGTAGAGGAACGTGGCCTTGACCACCATCGGCAAGCCATCAAGCGCCCGATCGATGGCGACCAGGGCTTCTATCAGTTGCAGCTGGTCTTCGGGGGAGGGGGCGTGTACTTCGGGCAGGGCAGACAACCTTTCCAGATACGCCAGTTCCAGTTTGCGTCGACGATGCCGATCGAAAATCAGCCGTCGGGCGATGGTCGAGAGGTAGGCGCGAGGCTGTTCGATGGTGTCGGGATCGACGCGGGCGGTCAGCAGTTGGCAGAACGTATCGGCGGCGGTGTCCTCGGCGTCTGCGTGATTGCGCAGTCGCCTTTGAATATGCTGGAGCAGCCAACGGTGATGGTCGCTGAAAAAGTAGCTCAGCTTGCTGGTCGAAGTAGGTTGCACCGAAGGACTTTCCAAGTGTTAGTGGGAATCGTTCGCAATACTACCCGGATGAACAGAGCTGCTGCAATCGCAGACTTTGTGAAGTGATGATTGGCCTTTTTGCTCTTGCGCTCATCGGGGGGAGTTCCAGCGTTGCAGTTCCTGCTGCACAAAATCGGCAAACAGCTTGATCCTGATAGGTGTCAGCGAACCAAACGCATGCAGCGAATGCATCGCCAGCACCGGCAGCTGCTCCCCGGGCAACACCTGCACCAGATCCCCTCCATCCAGATCCCGCTGCACCGTGCACCTCATCAGATAGGCGATGCCCATGCCTTCCAGTGCCGCTGCGCGCAAACCGAATCCCGAATCAAGCCCGATGCGCCCACGCGGCACCACCGTTTCCCCATTGGCGAACACGATGGGCAAGGTCCGACCATTCAACTGATACCGCACGAAGGGCAGGGCGCGCAGCTCCTCGATGGACGTCGGATTGCCTGATCGCTCGAGAAACCCGGGAGAAGCCACCAGCGCCATTTCCAGTTGGGCCAGCGTGCGGCTTTTGAGGTCGCTGTCGGCGAGGCTACCGACACGGAAAATCACGTCGTAGCCCTCGCGAATCACCTCGACGTGGTGGTCGAGCAGGGTCAGGTCCAGCTCCACCTCCGGATGCTCGGCGAGGAACACCGAGTGAATCCGCGGCATCAGCAACCGGCCGAGTTCGCTGGGCATGCTCACCCGCAGATGACCACGGGCACCGCCGGTGTGGCGCAGGGCGTCGGCCGAATCGTCGATGGCCTGCAACAGCGGCGCGACCCGCTCGAAAAATGCCTGGCCCTCGGGCGTCAGGCTGAGCATGCGCGTGGAGCGGCGGAACAACTTGGCATTGAGTTCCGACTCCAGCCGGGCGACGCTTTTCGAAATGGCCGATGGGGTGGTCCCGGCGTTGCGCGCGGCGGCGCTGAACGAGCCGGCTTCGACCGCGCGGACGAAAGCAATCAGGCTGGCCGACTGGTTCAACAGGCTCGACATGGTATGACTCCAGGGCACAACTGATGTGCCGTTCGCTGGACTGGTGGGCATTGGGGCGGGCGACATAATACTGCGCTCCTTCAACAAGCGGAGTCAGCAGATGCAACGTCTTCAAGGAAAGGTCGCGGTGATCACCGGCGGCAACAGCGGCATAGGCCTGGCCTCGGCCTGCCTGTTCGCCAAAGAGGGTGCGCAGGTGATCATCACCGCCCGCCGCCAGGAGATTCTGGACGAGGCCGTTCGCCAGATCGGCCATGACGCGATCGGCATAAAGGGCGATGTCGCAAGCCTTGAGCATCACGCCGAAGTGGCCGAACAGGTGCGCCAGCGATTCGGTGGTTTGGATATCTACATGGCCAACGCCGGGGTCATCACCCTGACGCCTTCGCAGCAGGTCACCCCGCAGGAGTTTGACGCGCAATTCAACATCAATACACGCGGGGTGTTTTTCGGTGTGCAGTCGATCACGCCGGTGTTGCGTGACGGGGCGAGCATCATTCTGACCAGCTCCCTGGCCGCAACCAAAGTGCTCGACGGGCACGCGGTGTATGCCGGGTCCAAGGCGGCCATCGCGGCGTTTGCTCGTAACTGGGCGCTGGAACTGCGTGCGCGCAGGATTCGTGTGAACGTGCTGAGCCCTGGTCCGGTGGATACGGCGATCATTGGCAAGCTGGGGGTTTCAGAAGAGCAGCGCCCGGGGTTCATGCAGATGATGGCGGATATGATCCCGGCCGGTCGTTTGGGCGAGGCGGATGAGCTGGCGCGGGCGGCGCTGTATTTGGCGTCCAGCGACAGTTCGTTCGTCAATGGGATCGAGTTGAATGTGGACGGGGGTATGTCGTTGGTCTAAACACCGCCCCGATTTCACGGATGTACCCGGACCCACTGTAGGAGCGAGCATGCTCGCGATGGTCGCCAACGATGACGCTGGCTGCCTGACACCCCGCGTTGTTCTCACGTTCATCGCGAGCAAGCTCGGCTCCTACAGGTACAGGTACAGGTACAGGGGTTCCGCGTCAGAAGCTGCAAACCGCATCGGAAAACACCACCCGCCCAAACTGCGCATTCGCATCCAGCGGCGTGATGGCCAGCAGTTGATCCAGACGGATCTCCTGTTGGCCGTCCGCGGATTCGAGCAACAAGAACTCCTCCTTGCTGCTCGCCGTCCGCGTGGTCAGTGCCTTGGCCTCCAGGCGCGAACCATCGTGCAGCTCGATATGCAGCCGGTAACCGCGCATGCAGGCGATCTCCAGGTAGTCGTACAGGTCGCAGTTCATGGGCTGATAAGTGTTCATACGTTACTCCCGACAACCTTGCAGTTTGAGAATGAAGTAACCCTGCCGGGCGATGGCCTCGGCCACTTGCGGGTTGGATGGTTCGACGTGACAGAACTGGCATCGGTCCTGGGCAACATCTTCTTCCTGAACGCCCTGTTCATCAAGGAACCGGCGAGCATAGGATTTCGCCAGATCCGGATCGTTCTCCTCGATCAGCACATCGAAGTGCAGGTAACGGCCGTCTTTGGTGCGCACGTGGGTATCGAAGACCTTGATGCTCATCATTTGCTCTCCTTCAGTTTCCAGGTGCCCGGCAACGAAAGGTCGCCCGAGGCAATGTCGTAGACGCTGCTGACGCACAGCAACGGATTGTGCAGATCGGCATTGACCTTCAGGGCCGCAGTCACACCGTCGTAGTTGAAGCTTTCAGGAAAGCCGACCGCCGCCAGCGGGACACGGATCTTCGCCGCGTTTTTCTCGACGCTCAGATCATAGCCGGGGGAGTCGATGTAGATCGGCGCGCCGGGCCAGGTCGCCGGCAGTTTCGGCTTGGCATCCTTGGGGATGTCACGCACCTTCAACCCGCCAGGCCCGCAGCTTTCATCCTTGGTCAACACCACCCAGTGCGAGTGCCACAGACCGCCATCGTTATCCTTCTTGCCGTCCTTGTTTTCGTCCAGCTGAGGGGTGTCGTCGAAATCCGGGTGCGAGGTCAGCGCCAGCGCAAGGATGCCGGACTTCGCTTCAAAGCCGACCGCGGAACTGTCCAGGCTGGTCGGCCAGACATAGCTGTAGACCTCGGCACCGGCGAACGAGCCTTTGGCGCTCGGCACGCGACTGCCGGCCTTGCCGTCCACCAGTTGCTCGAACACCAGATCGTTGCCGTCTTTGAAGACCCGGGTGTTAACCAGATCAAAGGCGGCGTCGGCCTTGCCTTTGGGGCTGCTGATGCCTTGCGTGTCGTGGGCCCAGGCCGGAGCGGCCAACAGGGCGCCGAGGGTCAATGCCAGTGCAGTTTTCATGATGCGTCTCCCGTGGATGATTATGTTTCGAATCGATACCAATAGACTACGGCAAGTCGATCCTTTGTCAATATGGTATTTATTCGATACCATTTATTGAATTCATCTATCAGGAATCACCCCCGTGTTGTTTGATCTGCTGGAAAGGCTCTCGAGCCTCACGCGCGTCTGGTTCCGCGAACACCCGCTGTTGACCGACTTGCAGCCGATTCAGTTGAGCGCACTGATGTACCTCGGCCGCTGCAATCGCTACTCCGACACGCCCTTGGCGGTCACCGAATACCTGGGACTGACCAAAGGCACCGTCTCCCAATCGCTCAAGGCCCTGGAAGGCAAGGGGCTGCTGACCAAACAGCCGGACGACAGAGACAAACGCAGCGTGCACCTGAAACTGACCCCACCGGCGCAAGCGCTACTCGACGCGGTGACGCCGCCGGACTTCCTGGCCAGCGCCGCACAACGCATGGGCGCCGATGCGCAGGTGTTGGAGGGGTTACTGATGGAGTTGTTGCGCAACATCCAGCGCGGGGAAGACGTGCCGGGATTCGGGCTGTGCCGGACGTGTCGGTTTCATCAGACTGTGGCGGGCGGGGCGTTTTGTGGGTTGACCCAAGAGCCGCTTGAAGCGCGAGAAATCGAGTTGATCTGCCGCGAACACCAGGTTCCAGAACCCCTTTAGGAGCGAGCTTGCTCGCGATGGAGGTACAGACACCGCGGGCATCCAGACAGCCCGCGTAATCGTTGACGACCATCGCGGGCAAGCCCGCTCCCACAGGTATTGCGGTTGTTCGCAATTTGCGTAAACGACGCAGGACCCGTAGGAGCAAGGCTTGCCCGCGAAGGCGTCTCGGCAGGCACAACAAATTCCCTGATATAGACTCAACAACACCCACCCACCACCGGAGAGCCCCCATGGCAGGACTGCAATGGACTCGCTGATCACCGCCGCCGCTCAGGCGCTGGCGGCGGGGGATCCGTTGGGGGCGCTGGATCGGGTGGCGTTGCGTGAGGATGCGCCGGCGTTGGCGTTGCGCGGGATTGCCATGGCGCAGTTGGGTGATCTGGCGCGGGCCCGGGTGTTGGTGCGGCGGGCGGCGAGGGCGTTTGGGGCGAAGGAGGTGGTGGCGCGGGCGCGGTGTGTGGTGGCCGAGGCGGAGATTGCGTTGGCTTCGCGGGATCTGGGTTGGCCCGTGGCGGCGTTGGAGGCGGCGCGGGTCACGTTGGAGGCGCATGGCGATTGGGTGAACGCTGCCCATGCGCGCTATCTGGATATCCGTCGTTTGCTGTTGATCGGGCAGCTCGATGAGGCGCAGGAAAAACTGGCGCCACTCGATCCGGCCACTTTGCCATCGGCGCTAAGAGCTACCCATGAAATGGTGGCGGCGGGGATCGCCATGCGTCATCTGCAATCGCAGACTGCCCATGCGGCGCTGGCCAGGGCCGAACTCGCTGCCCGGCAATCGGCGATCCCGGCGCTGCTGGCGGAAGTCGACAGCGCGGTTCAACTGCTCAACAGCACGGCCGCGCATCTGACGACGAAGGGGCAGCAACAGCCGTTGTCGCTGGAAGCGGTAGAAGCGCTGCTCACCTCGCCGTCACTGGTGGTGGACGCCTGTCGTTACGTCGTTCGCGACGCCGGCATGTCGCTGTCGTTATCGACGCGCCCGATCCTGTTCACCCTCGCACGCACACTGGCTGAAGCCTGGCCAAACGATGTGCCGCGCGAAACTCTCATCTCCCGCGCCTTTCGCCTGAAGCTCAGCGATGAATCCCACCGTGCGCGCCTGCGGGTCGAAATCGGGCGGCTGCGGGTGGCGCTCAAACCGCTGGCGGGTATCACCGCGACCAAGCGCGGATTCGCCTTGGTCACCCAGTCATCCCCCGACGTGGTGCTGCTCACGCCTCCGGTCGAAGAGAAGTACGCGGCATTGTTCGCCTTGCTCAACGATGGCGAAGCCTGGTCGAGTTCGGCGCTGGCCCTGGCGCTCGGTCAAAGCCAGCGCAACGTGCAGCGTGCCCTCGATTCGCTGGCGGCGCAGGGCAAGGTGCAATCGTTCGGACAGGGCCGCGCTCGACGCTGGCTGACGCCGCCGGTGCCCGGTTTCGCGACGACCTTGTTACTCCCGGTGCCGCTGCCCGGTGGCTAGGATGAACGCCACCAACCCCTTTCGAGGAACACCAAGATGAAACAGTCAGCCGCTGAAATCCTCCGTGAATATGGCCCTTTCGAGGGCGTCGACGCCGTGCACGGCCTGACCTGGGACGGGCAGCAGGTGTGGTTCGCCGCCACCGATAAACTCACCGCCCTTGACCCCGACAGTGGCCGCACGTTGCGCTCGATCGACGTCGCCGCCCACGCCGGCACCGCCTTCGATGGCAAGCACCTGTTCCAGATCGCCGAAGACCGCATCCAGAAAATCGATCCGCACACCGGCAAGGTCCTCAGCACCATTCCGGCCCCCGGTGGCGGCAATGATTCGGGTCTGACCTGGGCCGAGGGTTCGCTGTGGGTGGGCGAGTATCGCGAGCGCAAAATCCACCGGATCGATCCGGACAGCGGCGCCATTCTGAGCACGCTGGAATCCAACCGGTTCGTCACCGGCGTGACCTGGGTCGAAGGCGCGCTGTGGCATGGGACCTGGGAGGGGGAGGAGAGTGAATTGCGCCGCGTTGATTCGCGTACCGGTGAGGTTCTGGAGAGTCTGACGTTGCCGGCTGGCATTGGTGTGTCGGGGCTGGAGTCCGATGGTGGTGAGCGGTTTTTCTGTGGGGGTGGTAACAGTGGGAAGGTGAGGGTGGTGCGTCGTCCTTGATTGTTCCAGCACGTACGAAAAAGGGTGCTCAAGGCTAATTAGTTAAGAGCGATGAAGAACATTGTGGCGAGGGGGCTTGCCCCCGCTGGGCTGCGAAGCGGCCCCAAAAGATGGG